>JALUYA010000039.1 GCA_027018875.1 Gammaproteobacteria bacterium | reverse complement strand
CGAGCTATGTTTCGGCCTCCGAACTCAAGGCCCAGGTCCCGGCAAGCGATCTCACCCAGGCGGGCACCGCGCAGGTGACGGTGGTGAATCCCGCCCCCGGCGGCGGCTCCTCCACCGCCGTGCCCTTTACTATCGCGAACCCGGCTCCTGTGTTGCAGTCGATTTCGCCCGCAAGCGCCACCGTAGGGGCCGCGGCACTCGGCCTGAGCGTGAGCGGAAGTGGTTTTGTTACGGCGAGCCGGATCGAGTGGAACGGGACGGCGCTGGTGACGAGCTATGTTTCGGCCTCCGAACTCAAGGCCCAGGTCCCGGCAAGCGATCTCACCCAGGCGGGCACCGCGCAGGTGACGGTGGTGAATCCCGCCCCCGGCGGCGGCTCCTCCACCGCCGTGCCCTTCGCTATTCACAATCCGCCGACCCCCAGAGGAGGCGGAGGGGGCGGCTCGCTCGGCTGGGTTGCCTTGTTGTTGTTTGCCCTGATGACCGTATTGGCCCGGGTATTGGAGCGGCGATCCGGTTCGGCGTAGAATCGGGCCTTGGTTTCGCAGGGCTTCGACGGTAGAGTCCCCGCATCCTGATTCGGTTCTGCGGGAGCCTAGGTGTAATTCAGGCAGCATTTCACACCGGTTGGCGTAAAAACCCAGCAGGGATTTTTACGGTGCTCGGGTTGGGGTCACACCCAATCAAGTGGTTTTTTGCCGGACATTGGTTCTTTTTTGGGGGTGGCGGCTACTGACGCCGAACGCGCTTGCAAGGGCTGCAACTGCGCTTTAATCAACCGGGTTTATATTGCTGGCGTGTATTCTTTCTCGGTATGCTGGGGCGATTTCCAACCAATCAAAAGCAGCGGGTGCTCGCTCGCATGGCCGTGCCCGGTCAAAGCGCCCTGGGTCCGTGCCATCTTGCTGTAGCCATCGTTGACTGTTCCAACCTTGCGGGGGAACCGTGACTCCATCGGGGCGGCCGCGGCGTTGTGGAATGAAACGGTAGCGAATAATACGGGAACCTTCTGCCAGGGGGGGATGCCGCTTGGATGGCACCCCGAATGCAGGGGTAGCGGGTAAGCGATTTCAGCCTGCCTCCGGCGCTAACAAATCTGCGCGAAAGGTATGCGGCGATTCATTGCTAACAATATAAAAGCCCCGAAAGGCGGTTTATGCCTTTCGGGGTCAAGGGCATGAAAACCGTTTAGAGGGGGGTTACATTTTCCGCCTGCAAGCCCTTCGGGCCCTGGGTAACTTCCATCGTGACTTTCTGACCGTCGGCAAGTGCCCTGCGGCCCCCGCCGTTGATGGCGCTGTAATGCACGAAAACATCTTTACCGCCTTCCTGTTCGATGAATCCATAACCTTTGTCATCGTTAAACCATTTTACCGTACCGGATACTATTTGACCTGACATATAAACCTCGTAAAACAAACCTATCAACTCAAGTTGACGTATAAAAAAGAAACAGCCTCACGAAGAGGCTATTGCATAGTGTAATGGCAAACGGAATTTAGTGCAATAAAAATCAGGGGCTGGTTGAATCGAGTGGGCGATTGGGGGGTGAAATCTTGCATATCAAGCCCGCACCATGACACGGGGCGGTGAATCCGAAGCCCTGAGCGAAGGGTTAGTGCCCCGCTGTAAAGGCGAAATAAACCCGGTTTTCCCGGATCCGTGGTCACTTGATTCTGGATGCCGAATGGGTGAGGCGGCAGGCTACAATGGTGGTGTAGACCCGGAATGGAATGAATCATGCATGGCTAACGCCCGGATGGAGCGAGGGCTGCAGGCCGCGCTCGCGCTGCATCGGCGGGGCGAGTGGCGCCGGGCGGAGCAGCGCTACCGGCGCCTCGTGGGGCGCTTTCCCCGGGCGGCAGAGCCGTGGCATTGCTGGGGCATCCTCCAGTTGCAGACGGGGAGGGTGGATGAGGCACTGCGGCAGCTTGCTCATGCGGCCTTGCTGGCGCCGGAAACGCCGCGGCTGGCCTTGGAACATGCCCGGGTATTAGCAAACCTGGGGGGGTTGGCGGAGGCCGAGGCACGGCTGGCGCCCGCGCTTGCGCGCCACCCCGATGCGGTGGGATTATTGCTGGAATACTCCGGGTTGTTGCTCAGGCAGTTTCGCGGTGATGAGGTTACCGTCCGGCTGCAATCGGTATTACGTCCTCGACCCGAACACGGAATGTTGTGGCTGCAGTTCGGGCGGGCGCAGGAGCAGAGCGGTTACCGGGAAGAGGCCATCGAGGCCTACCGCCAGGCCTGCCGGCTTGCTCCCGGAGAGGCCGAGCCACGCATCCAACTCGCGGCCGTGCTGCGGCGGGAAGGGCGATCCACGGCAGCCGGGGCCGCCCTTGACGAGGCGCTGGCGCTCGATTCCCACAACACGATGGCATTGCTCGGGCTGGCGAACCTCGCCGCCGATCGGGGGGATTTCGCGGCGCTGGAGCGTCTTTGTCGACAAATACTCGGGATCAATCCACGGGAGTATGAGGCCTGGCAGCTATTGTTGGAGTGCCGTCGCCCGGATGGTAACGCGGACCCCCTGCTGCAGGAACTCGAACGGGCGGCCGCGACGGCGGGGTCGGCCCCGAATGCAGCACCCCTGTTTTTCGCCCTGGGACGGGCGTACGAAGCGCTCGGCCGGATCGATGCGGCCTTTACCGCCTACAGGCGGGCAAACCGCATGCGCCGGGGCGAGCTGAACTACGAGTCTTCCCGTCAACTGGCGTATCTGTGTGAACTGGGACAGGCGCTGGATGAGACCTTTATCGCGCGTACTCCGCGGGTGGGGCTGCACGCGGTGGACCTGCCGGTACGGCCAATCTTTATACTCGGTATGCCGCGTTCCGGTACTACCCTGGTCGAAAGTCTGCTGGCGACTCACCCGGAGGTGGCCGCCGGGGGGGAGATGCACTATATTCACAACCGCTTCAAGCAATTGATCGGGGTGCGGAACTTGGAGCATACCGGTCGCTGGCTTCAGGCTCGGGACGATTCCTCCCTGAACGCGCTGGCGCGGGATTGGGCAAAATACCTGGATCGGAAGGCCGGGGGACAGGCCTGGATTACCGACAAGCTGCCGGATAACTTCGCCTATGTCGGGCTGCTCCGGGTGCTGTTTCCCGAGGCTCCGATCGTCCATGTACATCGCGATCCGCTGGACAATTGTTTTTCTCTCTATGCATTATCCTTCAGCGGGGGGATGGAGTATTCTTATGACTTGGAGGAACTGGGTCGGTACTATCGCGGGTACCGGGCGCTGATGGCGCACTGGAAGCGGATATTGCCCGAGTGCCTGATCGAGGTGAGCTATGAGGGTCTGGTTACTCGCCCCGACATCGAGGCACGGCGTCTGGTTACGGCCTGCGGATTGATGTGGAATCCCGCATGCTTGGATTTTCATCGCCACCCGCGCGAGGTTTCCAGCGCCAGCCGGTACGCGGTACGCCAGCCCGTGTACACCGCTTCGGTGGGACGGGCGCGGCGTTTCGAACGCCATCTCGGGGCGTTGCAGCAGGCGCTTTCCCGGTAATAGTGGCGACCGGTTGCGGGGCTCTGGCCGCCAACCCGGTCCGGGGATATTTCCTTTAGATTTTACTTATGTCATCGAACCACCTGGTCCTCCAGGGCGGGACCGCCACTTTGGGTCGGCCCGAATCCAGATCGGGATTGACCGAAACCCAGATAAGATTTAGACTAGACCGTCTAGTCCATACTGGAAGTGTATTTCATGCCGGAAGAAGAACGGCAAGTTCCGGTCCGGCCTCGTTACTGGCCCAAGCGTTTACGGATTATGGCGATGATTCTGGTGCCGGCACTATTGATCGGCGGCGGTCTCTGGTACTACATCAGCACCGAGAATTATGTCAGCACCGGTGATGCCTATATTGCCGGCTACCGGGTGACGATCAGTCCACAGGTTGCCGGGCGGGTGATCGAGGTGCCCGTACATCAGAATGAAACCGTCGCCAAAGGCGAGGTAGTGTTGCGCCTGGATTCGGCACCCTATCTGCTTGCGGTTCGCGCGGCCGAGATCAAGGTATCGGCCGCCGCCGAGTCGGTGGCCGGGCTCAAGGCAAAGTACCAGGCACTCGAGGCGCAAATCGCCGGCGCCGGGGCGCGTGTCGCCTACCTGCAGCGCGAGATTGCCCGACTGGGTCCCCTGGCGCGGAGCCAGGTCATCGCCAATTCCAAGCTGGATCGTCTGAGCACCGAGTATACCGAGGCCGGGCAACAGGTGGCCGCGTTGCGTGCGGAGCAAAAGCAAGTGTTGGCGCGGCTTGGGGGCTCTCCCGACCAGCCACTGGCGGACAATGCCGAATATCGTGCGGCGGAAGCGGCCTTGGCCAAGGCCAAACTGGATCTGTCCTATACTGTGGTGCGCGCTCCGGCAGCGGGAATTGTGACCAAGGTAACCACGCGCCCGGGCGATGTGCTCGCACCCGGTACTCCGGCCTTCCCGCTGCTGGAAACGGGCAGGCTCTGGGTTCGTGCCAACTTCAAGGAAACCGCCCTGACGCGTCTGCGCCCGGGTGCGCCGGTCACGGTAACCGTGGACAGCTATCCCGGCGTGGTGTATCACGGTCATGTGGCAAGCATCAGCCCCGGCTCGGGCGCGGTCTTCTCGCTGTTGCCACCGGAGAATGCAAGCGGTAACTGGGTCAAGGTGGTACAGCGATTCCCGGTGAGGATCGAGTTGGATCACCCGCATAAGGGCCCGGTGCTGCGCGTTGGAATGAGTGCCAAGGTGACGGTGTACGTCGGCGTCCAAAACTGAGCCGCCCGGGGATGGACGCAGCCGTCGGTCAGCCACTGCATCGGGGTCCGATCACCGTTGCGGTAATGCTCGCCACGTTGATGCAGGTGCTCGACATGACGATCGCGTCCGTGTCCCTGCCGCACATGCAAGGCAGTTTCGCCACCAATCTCGATAATATCAAGCTGGTGCTGACGTCGTTCATCGTCGCGGCGGCGGTTGCCACCCCGGCGATGGGTTGGCTCGCCGACCGCTATGGACGGCGCAACGTGTTGCTCGTGACCGTTATCGGTTTCACGTTGTTCTCCGTTATGGTAGGCATCTCGACCAGCCTGTTCGAAGTGGTGGTCGCCCGGGCGTTGCAGGGCGCCTTTGGGGCTGCCTTTGTGCCATTGTCACAAGCGATTCTGCTCGATATTTATCCGCGCGAACGTCACGGCACCGCAATGGCCATTTGGGGCATTGGCATCATGGCGGGACCAATTCTTGGACCGACCGTCGGCGGCTACCTGACCGAGTTCTATAACTGGCGGTGGAATTTCTTTATCAACGTCCCGGTCGGGGCGATCGCGTTATTGATGCTATGGATGTTTCTGCCGCGTGAAGATAAGCGCGAGGTCCGGCGTTTCGACACCGTGGGGTTTATCATTCTCGGGGTGGGTATCGGCGCCCTGCAGTACCTGCTCGACAGGGGAAATGACAAGAATTGGTTTGCCTCGGCGCAGATCGTGGCTGCGGCGGGCTTCGCCGTGGTTCTGCTGTGGGTGTATCCCTGGTATGCCACCCTGAAAAAAGATCCCTTCATCAGCCTGGGGCTGTTCCGCGATCGCAACTACGCGATTGGCAGTGTCATCATGTTGCTTTTGGGGGTGGCGCTGCTGGCCACCATCTCCTTGCTACCGCCGTTTATGGAGGAACTGCTGCATTTCCCGGTTTTTACCACCGGCCTCATTCTGGCGCCGCGTGGAATTGGGGCGATGATCGCCATGATCCTGGTCGGGCGGCTGGTGGCACGGGTCAACCCCCGCACGTTGATCATCTCCGGCCTGCTGATCAATGTCTTTGCGTTGTACGAACTCAGCCGCATGAATCTCAGCGTGGATCCCTCCTACATCATCTGGACCGGTTTCATCCAGGGGTTCGGACTCGGCCAGGTGTTCGTGCCGCTGACAACGGTCGCCTTCTCCACGTTGTCTCCCCGGATGCGCAACGAAGGCGCACCGCTGTTCAACCTGTTTCGCAACGTGGGTTCGGCGATGGGAATCTCTATCGTATTTACGCTGCTGACGCACAATACCCAGGTTAATCACGCGACCCTGTCGGCGCACATCAATCCCTTTAATCCCAATTTCATTGCCTTCCTGCATCAGCGCCTGGTACCGGGATCCGGGGGCCTTGCCCTGCTTAACGGGGAGGTTACCCGCCAGGCTCTGATGATCTCCTATAACAACGATTTTCTGTTTATGGCGGCCCTGATGGGGCTGATGATTCCCCTTACCTATTTGATGAAATATCGCTTTGGATCGGACCACGAGGTTCGCGCCGCGGCGATGGAATAACCGTGGCGGAAACGGTATGGTCCCAGGCGGGGAAGGTGAATCGGGCCGGCAACCGCGTAAGCCGGATTGCATGCACAGGGGGTGAGATTTACAATATCGGCAACTGGGATTGGCGACAAATCATGAAACGCTACGGGGTAAAAATCACCATGCCTGAAGACGATCCATTGCGGGCAGAGCATTTGCTCGGGTCGGACTGGGCGTCAACCCATTGGTTTAAGACGCCGCGGGAACGTGACGAGTGGATCGAGGGAATGCAGCATGAACACCCCTATTCCCGCCGCGGCGATATTCCCAGTCAGCGCTACGAGAAAATCAACCGCGAGTAATGCCCGGGTGGGATGCCCCTCGAATATTCTGGACACACATTTGGTCGTAACGTTGGTCGTCAAAGCGCAAACAGGAGGTGGTGTTGCGCCTGCTGCGGGGCGAGAGCCTGGATGCGCTGAGTCGGGAGACAGGCCGGCCCGCGGCGGTGCTGTCGGCGTGGCGCGATGAGTTCCTGGAAGGCGGTGTGGCAGCCCTGAAGCGGCGCACCGACGATCCCAAGGCCGTGCGGCCCTGGAGCGGGAGCTCCGGCGGGCCAAGCGGCTGGTCGGCGATCTCATGATGGAAAAGGATCTGTTGGAGATGCGCATTGCCCGGCACGAGGGCGAATTCCCTTTTCCAAAGCGGAGGTCGAATCCGTGAGCCGGGCCTGCTCGGTCTCCGCGCGGCGTGTCTATGGCAAGGCCCGGGTGTGCCGGCTGTGGGGTGTGGCCCGTTCCACACACTATGCACGGCAGAGGGCAGCCGGGCGAGCGGTCCAGGCTCAGCGCCGGGGTCGTAAGCCGGTGCTGTCGGACGAGGCACTGGTGGTGAAGATCCGCGAAGTGCTGGCCGAGGCGCAAGCATGAGCTGGCCTGGCTGTCGGTCCACAACGAGGCCTTCCGGCGCCTCGGCGGGATTCCGGCCAGTGTGCGGGTGGATAACGAGAAGACGGCCGTGGTGCATGGGGCCGGCGCCTGGGGGAGGATCCATCCGGCCTACCGGGCCTATGCCCGGACGGTCCGCTTTCACATCGATGCCTGCCCACCCCGGGCGCCGCAGGCCAAGGGCAAGGTGGAGCGGCGCATCCGGGACCACCGCTCGAGCCTGGATCCCTATCGGCGTCACTGGGACAGCCTCGCGAGCTGCAAGCGATGACCGATGACCGGGTTCGGCAGCTGGCCCGGCGTCGGCTCTGTCCGGGCACCGGCACCGATGTGGAGAACGCCTGGCGCCGGTGCCGGTGCTGCCGGAACCGTTCGACCAGGTGGTGGCCCGCCATCCCCGCCATAGCGAGGCCCGGGTGGTGCTGGAGCCGGCCCACTTCGAGGGACCCCTCGACGGAGGAGGTCATCGCGCCGCCACCCCTGGGCCGGATGGGCGAGCGACTGCAGCAACTGGCCGCGCTCGCCCCGGAGCAACGGCCCCTGGACCTGTATGCCGCCCTGGCGGAGGTGGCCCGATGAGCGCCCGGGCACGGCCCAAGGTGGATCTGGATGCCACGGTCGAGCGCCTCCAGCGCCTCGGCCTGGCCCATGCCGCCGAGCACCTGGGCGAGCGGCTGGAGCAGGCCAGCAAGGATGATCTGGTGCCGCACCGTTTCCTCGACCGGCTGCTGGAGGAGGAGCTCAGCGAGCGCGAGCAGCGCCGCATCAGCACCTCGCTGCGGCTCTCCGGCCCGCCCACCGGCCAGACGCTGGGCAAAATTTCGACTTCGCCTTCCAACCCGCACCCAGATCGAAACCCTGGCCACCTGTGCCTGGCTGCGGGCCCGGGAGACCCTGCTGATCCAGGGGCCGCCCGGCGTGGGCAAGACCCACCTGGCCATCGCCCTGGGCGTCAAGGCGGTGGAAAACGGCTTCTCGGTCCTGTTCCTGCGCCTGGAGGAGTTGATCGCGGCGCTGAAGCAGGATGCAGAACTGCCGCCGGCGAGACTGCGGCGGCGCAAATACCTCAATGTGGCCCTGTTGATCATCGACGAAATGGGCTTCGAGCCCATGGACCGGCAGGCCGCCTCGTTGTTCTTCCGCCTGCTCAGCTACCGCTATGGGCGGGGCTCGATCCTGACCACCACCAACAAGGGCATCAAGGACTGGCCGGAACTGCTGGCTGGCGACGAAGTGCTGGCCACTGCAATTCTGGACCGGCTGTTGCATCACAGTCACGTCATCAACATCAAGGGCCGAAGCTACCGGCTGCGTGACCTGGAACAGGCCGTTTCCTTGAGAACCTGAACCATGTCTCGCATTCATCACCACCGGTGCGTAAAAATGGGTGTCGCTTGACAGCAGGCGCGCCGCCGTGCGCTCGCCCGCGGCGTCGTAGCCGTAGTCCGTGGTGAGGCCGCCCTGCGTGGTGCTCGCCGGGGCGTGGGCGGGGAAGCTCCCGTAGTGGTAGCTCCCCGCCGGGTCCTGCTCGAACTGCCCGGCGGGGCCGTAGCGGTAGCTTGCGCCGCCCGAGCCCGAACCCGAGCGGGTCACCCCGCTCAGGCGCTGGAGAAGATCGTAGCCGTAGTTCAGCTCCAGCCCGGCATCGAGATCGTCGAGCGTTGTGCGGCTGCCACTTGCGTTGTAGCTGGTGGTGAGGTTGAGCACACTGCCCGAGCCGTTGGGCCCGGCGGTGATCGAGGTCACCGCCCCGGTGGCCGCATCGTGCAGGCGCTCGACATCGAGCGCCCCGCCCAGCACCCAGGCCTCGGTCTCGCCCAGGGCGTTGACCGCCGGGAAGCCCACCCCACCCTGGAGCCGCCAGTACACGGTGCCGTCGCTTGCGTTCGTCATGCTCTCCAGCGTACCACTGGTGCCGTAGTGATAGTCAACCTGGAGGAGATGGCCGCCGACGCTGACCGGGTAGGTCACCGAGGCAAGGCGCCCCAGGCTGTCGTAGCCGAGGCTGAGCGTCTGCACGCCGCCGTTGTAGGTCTCCTGGATGCTGGTCGGCTCGCCGAGCGTGTTGTAGTCGCCGAGGCTGCGGGTGAAGCCGGTCACGTTGTCGCTCTCGGAGGCGAGCTGGCCCGCCCCGTTGCCGCTGGTGGCATAGTGCCATTGCT
>JALUYA010000038.1 GCA_027018875.1 Gammaproteobacteria bacterium | reverse complement strand
CACGTGGCTACACCAAGTTCGCCACGATCCGTACCGTGATCTTCCTCCTGGCCGGCAAGCTCGACTTCTCGAAACTCAACCCGCATGTGGCACATTAACCCACTCGGAATTCAAAAGAGCCATATCTTTGAACATCCATTGAATGAAAGGATTCGTGCCTTTCTTCGCCTTGACCCCCTGCTGAACGAGATTCACGCGCAAATGCGGTTTACCTCCGTCTCCGCCATCAGTCGAATGGCACTCACAAACCTGGTAGATCTGATTACACTGACCGAGCGTGGTGATCTGAAATGGAAAATATTGACCGAACTCGAACGTCAGCAGCTTCTACTGATTCAGCTGCGCGACAGCGGGGACGTAGATCAACAACGACTGGACTCTACACTCAGTGTTCTTGAGCGGATAAAGTCCCAATTCAATGCACTAATGGAACATCCTCCGAAGGAACTGAAATCCAATGCAGTTCTGAACCTGGTTCGCGGTCGCAGTGGAATTACCGGCAGCACCTGCGCTTTCGATCTACCCGCGCTGCACTGCTGGTCGGATCGGCCTGGAGATGAATGTAGCCAGGATCTTTTCCGCTGGCTGAACAAGTTGGAGCCGATGGAAAGCGCCTTACGCCTAATTCTGCACCACCTGCGCGAATCGGGAATACCGGAACAGATCCAGGTATCCACCGGGCAATACACCTGCATCCCGGCAACAGATAATCCGCCTACACTGCTACGCATTACACTGCCACATCGCGGTGACATATTCCCTCAGATCAGCGCGGGGCGACATCGAATCACAATCCGATTTTTCCGGCTCTCCCCGCATGGCAGGCGAGCCGAAACCTTGGCCAAAAATATCTCTTTTACCTTAAACTTATGCCGTTTCTGAGTATCACTCCCGAACTGCCCGTGCTGAAAACCCAGGAGTGCAGGAACGACTACAAAACATACTTCCCAGTAGATCAATTACCCCAAAAGGCACGCATCCCGGCAACCCCTTGTGCCCAGTGAGACCGGGCCAGCTGGTAGTCATCAGGATGCAACCCGCCGATGGCATAGGCGGGCAAACCCGCCGTCCAGGCAAGCTCCTCAAAGCCAAACCAGCCCAGCGGATGGCGCCCCGGGTGAGTTGGAGTCGGGCCGACATTGCCGATAAGCACATAATCCAGACCTAGTGCCCGTGCTTTTTCGGCCTCGACAGGCGTATGAACCGAAGCACCTATCCATCCCTTATATTCCGGCCGCTCCCGAAATTGTTTCAGGGTTCCGGCCGGTAAATGCAAACCGGCGAATCCATCGGTAGGTAAAACAATACCTCCAGAGTTACACATAACCGGATATCCAGCGCTGTACTTGATGACCCGACACAACCATTCCGGATCGGGATGAGTATTTCGAATCCGCAATATCACCCCATCCGCCCTACCCGAATTCAATACCTCTTCCAGCTGCTCCAGGAATCTTTCCTGATTCACTATCGCAGGATCGGATACCACCAGAAGGCGCCGTGGCAAGCGCAAGGCGCTGACCACCGAACGATTGGCCGCAAACAGGGGCAGCCCCGGCAGGATCTGCGGGGATTTCCACATCAAGGTTTGGCCTAAACGTGGAACCGGCATTCCCCGCCAAGTTACCACCTGAAAAAAATAAAGCTGAACCCGGTATTCCGGAAAAGAATGTTCCAGTCGAATCAACGGCAGGACATCAACCGGATCGACGCCGATCTCCTCGCTCAACTCCCGGTGCAAAGCCTGCTCCGGAGTTTCTCCCGGCTCGATTTTCCCTCCGGGAAACTCATAAAAACCCGCATGAGACTGGCCTTGAGGTCGCTCACAGACCAGAACCCGGCCATCGGATCGCGTCAACACCCCTGCCGCGACCGGTAAGATCATTTATCCGTGACCCGGTCGATTCAACCGGCAGCGCGCTGATTCAACCGCCCGTGGCAATATTTATATTTCAGGCCGGAGCCACAAGGACAGGGTTCGTTGCGCCCGATCTTGCGCCCGGAACGAACAAAGGGTTCGGTCTTGGGCACATCGGCTTGCACCTCCCCGCCCGCGCCCACCCCGCTGGCCTCGGCGTGTTGATAACGATAGTTCTGGGATCCGGCGGCACGCCGTTCAGCTTCCACCGCCGTAACATCCGCACTGCCCTCAACTTGAACCCGAGCGAGAATTGCCGTCACCTCAAGCTTGTACTTCTCCAGCATCTCGGTAAACATATCAAAGGCTTCGCGCTTATACGCCTGTTTAGGATCCTGCTGGGCATAGCCCCGCAGATGAATCCCCTGACGCAGATGATCCATTGCCAAAAGATGTTCTTTCCACAACTGATCCAGTACCTGGAGCATCATCGCTTTTTCGAACTGGCGCATGACTTCGGATCCAACGGCCGCCTCTTTCTCCGCATAGTTCTTGGTAAAAGCTTCGATAGCTCGTTGCCTAAGCCCTGTTTCATCCAGTTTGCCGTCCTCCAGCCAGGAGGCCAGCGGTAGGCGAATCCCAAATTCCCGTTCCAGCGCCTGCTCTGCCGCCGGCACATCCCACATATCCTCGATACTATCGGGAGGGATAGACTCATCAAGCACATTGTTAATGGCATCCGCACGCATTTCCTGGACCATCATTGAGACATCTTCGGCTGCCATGAGTTCGGAGCGTTCTTGGTAGATAACCTTGCGCTGATCATTAGAGACATCATCATAATCAAGCAATTCCTTACGGATATCGTAGTTATGTGCCTCCACCTTGCGCTGGGCGTTCTCAATCGCCTTGGTAACCCAGGCATGCTCAATGGCCTCACCCTTCTGCATCCCAACCCGCTCCATGATCGATTTGACTCGATCCGAAGCGAAAATACGCATGAGATTATCTTCCAGGGACAAGTAGAAGCGGCTGGAGCCCGGATCACCCTGACGGCTTGACCGCCCTCTCAACTGGTTGTCAATGCGTCGCGATTCATGTCGCTCGGTACCGATGATTCTCAGCCCTCCCGCGGCAAGAACCTGTGCATGCCGTTTTTCCCACTCGGCATGAATTGCTGCACGGCTGGATTGATCTCCTCCCGCGGCTTCAAGTTCCTTGTCTGGATTCCCGCCGAGAACGATGTCGGTTCCGCGCCCGGCCATGTTGGTTGCGATCGTCACTGTGCCGGGCCGGCCGGCTTCGGCAACGATCTCGGCCTCGCGTTCGTGCTGTTTGGCGTTGAGGACATTGTGCGGAATTTTTCGTTTCTTCAGCAGTCCTGATAAGTATTCGGACACCTCGATTGAAGTAGTTCCGACGAGTACCGGCTGACCGCGCCGGTGGCAATCGGTAATGTCTTCCACGATAGCATCGAATTTTTCGGACTGGCTCATGTAAACCTGATCCGGAAAATCCTTGCGCGCAATCGGCTTGTTGGTCGGGATAACCACAACTTCGAGCTTATAAATATCCTGAAACTCGTAGGCCTCGGTATCCGCCGTACCGGTCATACCCGCCAGTTTGTTATACATACGAAAATAATTCTGAAAGGTAATCGAGGCAACCGTCTGATTTTCCGCCTGAATGCCTACACCCTCCTTGGCCTCGACTGCCTGATGCAGACCCTCCGACCAACGTCGCCCCTCCATCGTGCGCCCGGTAAACTCGTCGACGATAATCACTTCACCATTGCGAACAATGTAGTCCACCTCCCGTTTATAGAGGTAGTGCGCCCGTAAAGCCGCATTGATATGGTGCATGAGGATCATATTATGCGGGGCGTACAGACTATCCCCGGGCTTGAGCAATCCGGCCTGGGTCAGCAGTTTCTCGATCTTCTGATGCCCATCCTCGGTAAGGTAGACTTGTTTTTGCTTTTCATCCACCGAGAAGTCACCCGGGCCGCCTTCTTCCTTTTGCGGGGTGAGACGAGGCACAATCTTATCCACCTTGGTATAAAGGGAAATATCTTCCTCTGCCGCACCGGATATGATCAGCGGGGTACGGGCCTCATCAATGAGAACCGAGTCAACCTCATCGACAATGACGTAATTCAGGCCCCGTTGGACCCGTTCCTCAAGGGAGAAGGCCAAGTTATCTCGCAGATAATCAAAGCCAAATTCATTATTGGTACCATAAGTAATATCCGCCGCGTAAGCCGCCCGTTTTTCCTCGGGGGTTTGGCCCGAAAGGGTAAACCCAACCGTCAACCCCAGTGCTTCGTACACGGGACGCATCCAGTCCGCATCGCGATGCGCCAAATACTCATTGACCGTAACGATGTGCACCCCCTTTCCAGACAAGGCATTGAGATAGGCAGGAAGAGTCGCCACCAGCGTCTTGCCTTCTCCGGTCGCCATCTCGGCAATCTTGCCGCGGTGCAGGACCACTCCACCAACTATTTGAACATCGTAATGCCGCAGATCGAGACGTCGCCGCGCAGCCTCACGAACCACGGCAAATGCCTCGGGAAGCAATTCATCCAGCGTGGTACCCTGTTTTAACCGATCTCGAAATTCATCCGTCTTAGCCCGGAGTGCCTCATCCGCCAACCCCCGCATTTGCGGCTCAAACGCATTAACCTCCGCCACGACACGGGAAATCTGTTTGATCAACCGCTGATTACGGCTGCCGACGATGTGTTTAACGATAGATCCAAGCATAATGAGCCGTTAACCAATCATGAGCAACTGGCGGGCCATAGCCACACCAGACCTAGTATCTATTCTAGCAAGGGCGGTACGGAAAATCGGGTCAGCCCCTTCCCCGACGCGTGACATACTTCAGGGGGTCGACCGCAACCCCATCATGGTGAATTTCAAGATGCAGGTGAGGCCCCGTCGAGCGGCCCGTATCGCCCAATAAGGAGAGAGGAGTCCCACGGCGAACAATCTCTCCCACCTTGACCAGCACCTTTTCATTATGTGCGTAATAGGTTCCATAACCATTACCATCGTTAACGATCACCAGATTCCCAAATCCATACCGTGGCCCAGCCCATGTCACCACACCGGCGGCAATAGCATATACTTTCTCGCCACGCTTGCCGGCGAAATCTATCCCCCGGTGAAACTCACGCTTGCCGGTGAACGGGTCGGTGCGCCAACCCCAACCCGAAGAGATCCAGCCATATCTAACGGGTTTTCCCCGCGGTACAATTTCGGCATCAAGCTTGCGATGTAGCAATAAAGCCTCAAGCGCGGCAAGCCGATGTTCACTCCTCCAGATGCGCCCGGACAAGGCATTCAACGCACCATTCAGGCCGGGAACCGCCCACGGAACCTCGGCCACCGGCTCGGCTCCCCCCTCGCCGGAAGGGGTACTGAAATTAAAGCCACTGTGTTTTATGCCGGATAAACGTACGATTTCCGCGCCCATCGCATTCACGCGATTGATCTGAGCATCAACGCGGGCCATGCGGGCAGCAACGGCATCAATCCCGGCTTGACTCCGCGCCTTCAGTTGCGTCAGGGCAGCCATCTGGTGGGTAATCTCGGCATGAAGCTCGCGACTTTCGGCAATAAATGGCGCCCCCGCCGAGCGCTGTCCCAGAAAATAACCGGCTGTCCCCGCACCCGCCAGAAACAATAGTACAATCGCGGCGGCGCCAATCCCATGAGATTGGCGTAAAACCATGCGCCACATACGACCCGTCCGACCGAGTAAAATTACTTCCATAGCCTTACCGTCGCCTTGCTGCAACTACTTTGAATCCTCACACATCCTTCCGACGTATCGGCGAAATCGGCATGAAAGAGAAACATCTCGCCGTTTACAAACATGCCAAGCGCCTCCTTAAACTTCGCCAAACATTGCAAGGCGTACTGCCCCCCGATATGGCTGCGCACCTGATCGGGGTCAGCCTGAACGGAAACCGGCTGGTGATCTATTCCGACTCGCCGGCATGGAACACGCGCCTGCGCTACATGGCACCTGCGTTGGCGCAATGCGCCGCTCGCCAGATTGGCGCATTGCCACACCTCGTTTTTCTCACCCTGCCGCAGCACAGACACCTCAAGCCCCCCGCCGCAGGACGCAAAATTCCCCGCCATCAACTTAAAAAATTGCTCGGTCTGTTCAACCGAGACTCTCACCAAGTCTAAGCGATGGCTGTTCCCCATGCCGGCCCAACGTAGGAAATCGGCTCATTCCCCACCTCCTGCTCAAAGGTTACCTCTTCGTATGCATCGGGCTGAAGAAGCAGCTCACGTAAAATGGCATTATTCAGTCCATGCCCCGGCTTAAAAGCTCGATACCGACCCAATAGGGTGTGCCCCAATAAATACAGATCTCCTACCGCATCAAGAATCTTGTGACGCACGAATTCATCTTCGTAACGCAATCCGTCTTCGTTGAGAATACGAAAATCATCGATCGCAATCGAGTTATCGAGTGAGGCTCCAAGCGTCAGGTTACGTTGACGCAAATATTCGATATCGCGCAGAAACCCAAAGGTTCGAGCCCGGCTCACCTCCTTAACAAAAGAGGTGCTTGAAAAATCGATCTCCCCGCGACGGCTATGCTGCTTAAATACCGGATGATCGAAATCAATTTCAATCTCGACTCCAAAACCCTCATAAGGCTCAAGCCGAGCCCATTTCCCGTCCTGACGCGCCTCGACCGGTTTTTTAATACGAATAAACTGCTTGGGAGCATTCTGTTCCTCAATACCGGCGGATTGCAGCAAAAACACAAACGGCCCCGCACTCCCATCCATGATGGGTACCTCGGGCGCCGACAGGTCCACATAGAGGTTATCAATGCCAAGCCCCGCCAAGGCCGAAAGCAGATGCTCGATCGTTGCGATACGCAACCCGTCCCTGATCAACGTAGTGCCCAACGTGGTATCGCCCACATTCAGCGCGCTAGCCTTGATTTCAACCGGGGGGGTACTATCGACGCGACTGAAAACAATACCCGTATCCGGTGCCGCCGGCCTCAGCGTTATAAATACCTTTTTCCCCGTATGCAACCCGACTCCCGTCGCCCGAATGCTGTTTCTAAGCGTACGTTGTTTAATCATCAACCATGGACTCCCGGAACTGCAAATCGACAATAATTTTGGAATACTAGCATAAATTCATCATATTGCAACATGATCAAACCCCATCCTCGCCCGAGAATATCAACCGAGAGATCGCTGAAGTCAAGATTCGTTACCGGTGGAGGGGAAGCACGGGGGCCAATTCTTGCTATCCCTGGGCTGCATGACAAAATCACCTACCGCCCGACAGATTCAGGACGATACCCGGTGCTGGCGGAGGGAATCGAACCCCCGACCCGCTGCTTACAAGGCAGCCGCTCTACCGGCTGAGCTACGCCAGCGCAGAATTACGCGAACGCTCGATGAACATCCCTGAGATTTAGCTTAACAGCGAATCCGTGCTTCTGTAAACACGCACGATATCCCAAATCCACCCTATTAGCAAAATTCCAGGCAACCGCAACCGGGATGCCGGGGGGAAAAACAACCCAAAACCGCTCACGAACAAGCGCCTGGCCCCGCTCTATTGGCTGGAACTCCAGCGCCCGCAACCTTGTCTCAGGGGCTGCGGCCCACACCCGATCCTTATATAAACCCAAGAAAATACTAACCCGCCCGTCCGCCACCGATAAGCGGTAGGATGGCTCCACACCACCCAGGGGCGGCGCTCGGAATCGTGCTTGTCGGGCCGCAGAAAGATCCTTAAACCCGGTTAAAAACACTCCATATCCAGGCACTTTCCCCGCTCCACGCGCAATGCCAACATGAGCAATTCCCGCGGTAACTAGCTTCCCGATTATCTTCCGACTCTGCTTAACCATCCTCAGGGGACCCAAGGCCAGGCATCCCCCCCCCGGAGAATACCGAGCAGCAATCCCCGGCTTGGACAATAAATTCAGCCGAACACCTTTCCTCTGATACGGAATCAAGTTTTGGTCCCGCACCATCACAGGACCGGCCCAACGCAACCAGAGAAACACCGCCACATTGGCCAATAGAAGAATAAGGACGGTGAGTCTCATTCGAAACTATCCGCCAGTAATTCAAGGCCGTCCAGTACTAGCTGTGGCGCATGCCGCCAGTTCCCCTCGAGGCGAGCGGCCAACTTCGGCGCCTCTCCGCCCGTGAGCCACCGATAAGAAATCGGTCCGCACGATACTTCCGCCTGGTCAACCAATCTCTGTATCATCCCCAGTATGGCGGATTCAATACCATAGGCAACGGCCATCTCAGTCGTGCAACCCAGTTGACCCGAGGCTTCCGGTTGTATTGATTCCACATCTACTCGAGTGCCCATGGCCAAGGCATCACGCATCAGTCCCATCCCGGGTGCGATGCCACCGCCTCGATGCCGTCCTTCACCGTCTACAACATCGAGCGTCACCGCCGTACCACAATCGGCCACCACCAGCGGGCCACCGCATTGTCGATACGCCGCCACTAAAGCCGCCCAACGATCGATGCCCAACTGCTCGGGTACCGTATACGCATTGCGTACCCCCGACACGCTTTGCGCCGATCGCAACTCCCGCACTCTGGCTCCATGGCGGCGCAGCATGGAAACCAAATCAGCCGTTAGCGATACCGTGGCAACGCTCCCCAGAATCACCTCCCGGGGCCAGGATTCAAGGGGTACCATATCGAAAAAACACCGCCCTGGAGCCCCCTTGTGGGACTCTCGACCCTCCAGGCCCAAGCCACGCCAAGCAAGGCTCCGACTACCCAAATTAACAATCAACCGCCCGTCCATGCACCCAGTGTCACCTCACCCGAAAGCACCCGCCGCATTCCCCCCGAGGACTGAATTTTCAATGCCCCCCCCCCATCTACGCCGCAAGCTATACCGGAGATACGCGAACGCTGCCCGGTCTCGATCACTACCTCCTTCCCCTGCAACACATCCTGTGCCTGCCAAGCGCCAATGAACGCATTAAACCCCCTGGAACGATAAAGTTCAAGCCCACTTAACAGAGCTTCCAGGCAGCGAACCACCAGTGGATTGCGCCGCGACCCTGACATAAGATCCGCAAGGGCTATTGTCTTGCGCCCGCTCACATGCGGCGCATGATGAACATTCAACCCCAACCCCACTATCAATCGCGACTCTACCCCACTTTCAGCCAGTACCAAAAGCCCCCCCAACTTAGCGCCTCGGGAGTAGAAATCATTGGGCCACTTAAGACCCACGTCACCATAGCCCAATGTTCGCAACATCTGCACCAGCGCAACCGCCAATGCCAAGGCAACCGGCCCGCGATCCTCGGGCCTTGACCGAACCGCCAGCGACAACGCCAACCCCGAGCCGTAGGACTGCTTCCAAAGACGACCGTGCCGGCCACGCCCCAGCGTCTGCGCCTCCCCAAGGCACAGCACGGGCAATGATCCGCACCAGCGCCGGGCAAGCTCGTTGGTTGAGGTGCATACCCGAGTAACCAGCAATTCCACGTCAACCCGACTCTCCAGCCACTCGCGATCCAGGGAGTCGAATTGCCGCAATCCCACCCCTTCCGGGCCAATCACCAGCGGCGCGCCCAGCGCCCATAATTCCCGGATAGCGATATCTAGGCGCTCATCCGGCCACCCGCCAAGACACTCGCGTAGTGCTCGGCGATTCAGTAAAACACCATCGGCACCCGCCAGCACTTCGGCCACCGCACCACAATCCGGCTTAGAATCGCCCATGCTTAAACCAGCGTACCCGCTCGAAGCGGTTCTCGGTTCCCGCCATCAGCCGCCTTATATTATCCCGATGGGTATAAAACAAGAACAGCGTCACCCCGGTGGAGAAAATCAACAGGGGCAATAGGGAAGGATATCGAAACAACGGAACCACGAACAAGAAAAAAGGATAAGCCAGTGCGGCTGCCAGCGTCGCCAGGCTGACATAGCCGCTCAGCACAAGAATCAAGAACCATACGCCTATCAGTGCCGGTAGTGCCAGGGGAGTCAATGCAACCACAATCCCCAACAAGGTGGCAAACCCCTTGCCCCCCCGAAATCCGTACCAAATTGGATAAACATGGCCAATGAGAACCGCGGCCGCACAGGCTTCGGGGAGCCAGGGCGGAGCCGGTGCGATACGCGGCAACAGCATGACGGCCACCACCCCCTTGGCGGCATCAAACAAAAAAACCGTAATTGCGAAAGCCGGCCCACGCGCCCGCCAGGCATTGGTTGCCCCCGCATTCCCACTGCCCTGGTTGAGCAGGTTGACGCCGATCAGGCGGCCCAGCACGAGTCCCCCGGGCACCGAACCCAATAGGTACGCAAGGACCACCGCCACGGTTGTTAACAACATAACATCACTTGCCACAAGAAATGAACCACATTGCTCCGCATTGTACGGGTGTTGCCGCATTAACACCAAATTCCCCCGGGGATTTTGGTGAGCCATTACCTCGGGGCACAGAATTTCACCCTATTGACAAGACATTGCTTGCGAACAGGCTTTTCTCTCTCGAATACCGGCCCGGGAACGGCGGAAATTATCCGAGATACATGGTCATCTTATCCGGCGGCTCATGCACCGTCCTGCTTTCGTTGCCGCAATCGCGGCCTGGGGGTGAACCCTTAGCAGTGGAATTCACAGCTGTAGCGCTTAGGCCTGCACCCGCCTCACTTCACGCCAAGTCAACTCCCCGGGCGGGGACCATCCGAAATATTTCCTTAGCCTGATTCATTGGCCGCTAACTACACTTGGAATCACCGCAATTCAAGCATGTCATGCACCCATCCGTCATCACCACTGCAACGGTATTGCATTTCATGCACAACTGGGCACCCTCGGGAAACCGATTTTCGGAGAAGGAATCCTGCGTTTTGCCGGCTTGCTTGAATTCCTCCCGCTTTTGCTCGATAAACCGCTTCTGCGCCTCATCCGGATCGGGCGCTTGCAGCATCCCGATTTCGATCAAATGGCGTTCAATTACCTCGCCGATTTCGGCGATAAGGCTTGGCATAAATTTGCCGCCGGGTTTCCAGTACCCTCCACGAGGATCGAATACCGCCTTCAATTCTTCCACCAAAAAGACGACATCACCCCCCTTTCGAAATACCGCACTGATGATCCGAGTCAGGGCAACGATCCACTGAAAGTGATCCAGGTTCTTCGAGTTGATAAAAATCTCGAACGGCCGGCGCATCTCGTGCTCGGTCCCCTGGTTGAGAACGATGTCGTTGATAGTGATGTACATGGCGTGATCGGACACCGGCGGCTTGACCTTGTAAGTCACGC
This sequence comes from Gammaproteobacteria bacterium, assembly GCA_027018875.1. Taxonomy (GTDB): domain Bacteria; phylum Pseudomonadota; class Gammaproteobacteria; order JAKDMP01; family JAKDMP01; genus JALUYA01. Next base: position 32,687 of record JALUYA010000038.1, on the reverse strand, counting down.
CAATCAGGCGATCGGGCCGTTCCAGTTTTTCGTTCATACGGATAACTTCGGCCGTTTTGGTCACCGCCGCCGGTTCGACCTTCGGGACAGGCCTGGTTACTGTTTTAGAAACTTCATATTCCACAATGGGTTTATCTATCTTTATAGCCATTTTCCAACTCCTTCGGGAAATCCAAGGTTATGTACCCGCTATCCGGATGACACCACATCCGGGATACTTACCATTTTCCGTAATATCCTTCCTTCAAGGCATCGAACAGGTTGGCCGCGGTATGCATCTGGCCGTCATATTCGATCTGCTCATCGCCCCTGGCTTCCACCACCGTGCCATCCTCCAGCACAAAGCGATAAACCGTATTCTTCAAATCCTTTTCTTTCACCAGAACCCCTTGAAAAACTTTGGGATTGAAGCGAAATGTAGTGCATCCCTTCAGTCCCTGCTTCCAGGCATAGCGGTAAATATCCTTGAAGTCCTCGTAGGGATAATCCGTGGGAACATTCGCGGTCTTGGAAATGGACGAGTCCACCCATCGCTGGGCCGCTGCCTGGATATCCACATGCTGGCGTGGAGTGATTTCATCCGCAGTCACAAAATACTCGGGCAATCTGTGCTCGGGATCCTCGGAATCAACCGTGGCCTGCGCATCGATCAAATGGCGATAGGCGAGCAGCTCAAAGGAGTAGACGGCGATTTTTTCCTTGCTCTTGCGTCCCTCGCGGATTACATTGCGGAAATAGTGATGGGCAAAGGACGGCTCGATACCGTTCGATGCATTATTGGCCAGCGATAGGGAAATCGTGCCGGTCGGCGCAATCGAGGTATGGTGGGTAAAGCGTCCTCCGGTCGCGGCAAGGGCATCGACAAGCTGCTGATCCTCTTCCGCCAACCGTTGCATATACCGGCTGTAGCGCGCCCACAAAATGCGACCCTTGAGCACCTGGCCCGCCTTAATGCCGTCACGGGCCATCTCCGGGCGCTTGCGCAACATCTCCGGAGTCACCGTGAAATCCTCCTCCATGATCGGCGCCGGTCCCTTCTCCCGCGCCAACGACAGGCTCTCGCGCCACCCCGCAAGAACCATCTCCCGCGCCACCCGTTCAGTGAATGCGATCGATTCCGGGCTGCCATATTTCATGCGTAGCAACGCCAGGGTAGAACCCAGCCCGAGAAACCCCATCCCGTGACGTCGCTTGCGGAAAATCTCGGCGCGTTGCTGTTCCAGGGGTAAGCCGTTGATCTCAACTACGTTATCCAGCATCCGGGTAAACACTTTCACAACCTCGCGGTATTCACCCCATTCAAAAGCAGTTTGTCTGGTAAACGGATTATTCACGAATCGAGTAAGATTTACCGACCCCAAGAGGCATGAACCATACGGCGGCAAGGGTTGCTCGCCACAGGGGTTGGTCGCGCGGATATCCTCGCAGAACCAGTTGTTATTCATCCGGTTAACGCTATCGATAAGAACGAATCCCGGTTCAGCGTAATCGTAGGTTGAGGCCATAATGAGATTCCACAGATGCCGCGCCTTGATACGCCGATAGACCTTGCAAGCGACCAGACCTACTTCGTTGACAAGATAACTCTCCGCATGAGTAGGCCATTCACGCCAAAGTACCTTCGTTTCATCCGTAAGGTCAATTTCTTCCCTTTCGGCCTCGTTCCGGGGAAGCGGGAAAACCAACGCCCAGTCGGAATCGGATTCGACCGCCTGCATGAAGGCCTCACTAACCAGGAGCGAAAGATTGAACTGGCGCAAGCGGGCATCCTCACGCTTAGCGCGGATAAACTCAATTACATCGGGATGGCTGACGTCGAAGGTACCCATCTGGGCACCACGCCGCCCACCGGCCGAGGAGACGGTGAAGCACATCTTGTCGTAGATATCCATGAATGACAGCGGACCCGACGTATAGGCGCCGGCACCGGAAACATAGGCCCCACGCGGGCGGAGAGTCGAAAATTCATACCCGATGCCACATCCGGCCTTTAACGTCAACCCTGCCTCGTGAACCCGTTCCAGAATACCGTTCATCGAATCAGGAATCGTCCCCGAGACGGTGCAATTGATAGTCGAGGTAGCCGGCTTGTAATCCCGTGCTCCGGCATTGGAGATGATCCGTCCGGCAGGAATGGCTCCCCGGCGCAGTGCCCACAGGAACCGCTCATACCAGTGCTCGCGCTGTTCGGGAAGCTCGACATCGGCCAGCGCCCGCGCCACGCGCTGCCAGGTTGCGTCAATAGAACCGTCGATGGCGGTTCCATCCTTAGACTGAAGCCGATATTTTTTGTCCCAGATGTCGGCCGAAGCCGGCTGCATCGGAATTCGGCCGACCGACAAGGATTTCTGCTTGCGCGCAATACCCATAACCGTTGTTTCCCCTGCTCAAGCGGGCAAAGCCCGTAACTAAAAGGCCGGAAGCACCTGGAACCCACCTCCGAAGACCCCCATATACTGGGGTATTGATTTACAGCATACCCCCCTGTATCCACCTGTCAAGCCCAGGACTAATTATTTGATAAACATATATTTTATTAGGCAATCCACCATTTGCTCTCAGTGCTCGCGAAAAAACCTGAAACACAACATCTAGTGTTTTGTAAATGGAGTGATTTTCCGGTATTCCCCTTGAATCAGGCCTACCAAACCCCATGTAAAAAGCAGTGGTCACGAGGCCATTTCTGTCAATCTATAGGAGTATGTATCATGGCTTTAACCCCCTACCAACCCCTAAGTTTACTGCACCAACTACAGCGCGAATTAGCCGGTGGTGAAGAACATCGCGACGATGCGAGCATCATTGCAACCAGTTGGATTCCCGCAGTGGATATCCGGGAAGATAAGGATCATTTCCTGATCCGGGCCGATCTCCCGGGCGTGGATCCCAAAGATATCGAAGTCTCGATGGAAAACGGCATGCTAACCATCCGTGGTGAGCGCAATGAATCGAATGAGAAGAATGAAGGCGAATGGCACCGGGTAGAACGGGTCAGCGGCCAGTTTTACCGCCGTTTTTCCCTACCCGATACGGCCGATTCCGAAAGCATCAAGGCTAAATCGAACCACGGCGTACTCGAGATAGAGATCCCCAAGCAGGCTCGGGCAAAACCACGCAAAATCCGTGTCGAGCTCTCTTGAGCAGCCTCCCGACCCGGAGGCATGGGAACTTCGCCCATGTCCCCGGGTCGCAGTTTAGGCAGGGTGACCGGTACCACGCGCGCGGGGGCGGTCACTATGTTTTGAATTCACCCACACCAATGGAAAAAACCATGATCCGACGATTGAATACACTGTTTTTCGCCATAGCCTTATTTGGCGGTTTTGCCATGGCGGGCATTCCACCGACCTATGCGAGCGGGTTCCCACAAAACTCACGCGGCATGCCCAGCCTGGCGCCCCTTATCAAAAAAGCCATGCCGGCAGTAGTCAATATCTCCACCACCGGCATCATCAAGCGCCGGATACGGGGACCATTCATGAACCCGCTGTTTCAACAGTTCTTCGGGACTCCCCCGAATCAGACGGTCGAGCAACCCTTTATCAGTCTCGGGACTGGGGTTATTGTCAATGCCGCCAAGGGATATATTCTGACCAATTACCATGTCATCCGCGATGCCAAGGCCATCACCGTTACGCTTTACAACAAACAAAGCTACAAGGCCACGGTGATCGGTGTAAACAAAAATACCGACCTGGCTGTGATCCGGATCCATGCCAAGCACCTGACCCAACTGCCAATTGGAGACTCCAGCAAGATGCATGTAGGCGATTTCGTGATCGCCATCGGCGAGCCTCTGGGACTGAAGGGCACGGCCACCTTCGGCATCATCAGCGCGGCAGGCCGAACCCCGGCCCTGGGTCCCTTCGGCAGCTACGACGACTTCATTCAAACCGATGCCGCCATCAATCCAGGTAATTCCGGTGGGCCACTGATCAACATGGCCGGCAAGATGATCGGTATCAATACCGCCATTGCAACTTCCGGTAGGAGCCGGGGAAATATCGGTATCGGTTTTGCCATTCCCAGCGACATTACCAAGGTAGTCATGGAGCAACTGATCAAGTACGGCAAGGTTGAGAGCGGCGTGCTGGGTGTCGAGGTTCAGGATCTTAACCCCTCGCTGGCCAAGCAATTCAAACTCAAACCCGGCACGACCGGGGCACTGGTCGCCCAAGTCGTTGCGGGTTCCGCGGCGGAAAAGGCTGGGCTCAAGCAAGGCGATGTGATCACCGAAGTCAATGGACATCAGGTGAAAAGTGCCAGCATGTTACGCAATTACATCGGTATTCGCCGGGTTGGAACCCCGCTCAAGCTGGTACTCTATCGCCACGGTGAACGCCGGATCATCGACGCCCGGATCGGGCCCAGAACCACTGCATCCAGCGCCGCAGCCGGCGGTCACGGATCACTCGGTGCCACCTTCAGTAACCTGACTCAAAGCTCGCCGCTCTATGGCAAGATCCAGGGCGTGGTGGTCACCTCGGTCGCTCCCAACGGCCAGGCCGCGAAAGCGGGGTTGCAACCGGGTGATATCATCATTGCGATCAAAAACCATCCCCTGCGTAACCTGGCGGAATTCAATCAGGCGCTGAGTACCTACAAAGGCACCCTGTTATTAACGGTTCGTCGCGGCAATTCGATGTTCTTCACGACCATCCGTTAACGCATCCAGTCTTACCGACCAGTTACACCTCCCCTATAGGGACCCGACCCGGAGCGAGTACTCGCTCCGGGTTTTTTATCCAAGATACCGCGAATAGCCGCCAGCCGAGCCTGATTCAGTGCCCGGGCTATTGCCGGCCCTTGGATCCCTACGGTATCGACCCGTACCTCGTGAGTCACGGACTGGAGGGTTTCCAACCAGGTCCGCTGCGGATAAGCAACTTCTTCATAGCCCTTGCGACCACGGGCATCGGCCTCACAGGCCTGTAATACGGCGCGAAAGCGTCGCGGGCGGCGCCAAGCATCCAAACGCCCCAGCAGATCGAGCAAGGTGGCAGGACGAAGTTCCAGTACCCGATGAATATTGAGATGCTCACGGGTCACCAGGATAGCCTGTTCCCGCCATGCCCGCGGTGCCCCCAGGCGAGCGCACAGAACCTCGACCAGGGGAACCCCGCGGGCCTCGTGCCCAATGTGGCGCGGCCACTGAGCGCCCGCCGTTACTCCCTTGCCCAGATCATGCATCAGCACGGAAAACACCGTCATGGGATCGGCCTGCAACCCGACCGCTTGCCGCAGTGCCATCAACACATGCACCCCGGTATCGATTTCGGGATGATATTTACCCGGTTGCGGCACACCGAACAAGCGATCCACCTCCGGCATGACCCGGGCCAGCGCATGACAGTCTCTCAAAACCCGGATAAATACGTCCGGGCAAGATTCCGCGAGAGCCCGCTCCAATTCCTTCCACACTCGCTCGGGAACCAGATGATCCGCCTCACCGGCGACAACCATCTTCCGCATCAAGGCGACGGTTCCAGGGGCAATACGAAAACCCAAGGGGGCATAACGGGCCGCGAAACGGGCCAGGCGAAGTATTCGCACCGGGTCCTCCCGAAAGGCCGGCGAAACATGGCGCAAAAGGCGGGCTTTTAGGTCCTTTTGTCCCCCGTAGGGATCATAAATGCGCCCCGACTCATCTTCGGCCATAGCATTGATGGTAAGATCGCGCCGGGCGAGATCTTCCTCCAGGGTTACTCCCGGATCCACCTGAAATTTGAACCCATGATAGCCGGGACCGGTCTTGCGCTCGGTGCGGGCTAAGGCATATTCCTCCCCCGTTTTCGGATGCAAAAAGACTGGGAAATCACGACCGACCGGCCGGTAGCCGAGTGCCTCCATTTCGCCGGGGGTCGATCCCACCACCAGCCAATCGCGCTCCTTGACTCTACGTCCCAAAAGCCGATCCCGCACCGCTCCGCCAACCTGATAGATTTTCATAGCGAAGCGCCCGCCATGGCCTCAGGAGAGCGTAATCGAAACGTCTCTGGAATGACTGTGACGGTACCTATTGAACACGACCTGACGCCTCTGGTCTCCCAGGTAATATGGCACAACGGCGCTAACCGGTGTCGGCTCAACCCCCAGTCGCTCCAACGCGTTATCGGTCACCACCGAACCGGCTCCCAGCGTTCGCAACTGATCGGAGGAGAACGGTTCACCGGGTAACAGCCCCATCCATGCAGCCTGAATCGAGGCGAGTCCATCCGGAACATTCAACAATAACCGGCGAACACCGATCAGGCGACGGGTATAACACATGATTTCGCGTAGGGTCCAAGTTTCGGGCCCACCCACCTCTAACCTTTCTCCGGCCAGATCCGGCCGGGTCAAACTGTACCCGATTGCCGCGGCCACATCGGCGACATAAACGGGGCTGAACCGCGCTCGGGGCTTGATCACCGGTATCACCCCGGGAACCATTTCGAACAACCGGGCAAAACGACCAAACAAGCCGTCGCCCGGCCCGAAGATGACACTCGGGGCAATGATTGTCCACGGTATCCCAGCCGTGCGAATTCGGGCTTCGCCCTCGCCCTTGGATGCCAGGTACTGGCTGCGCGCATCAGGGTCGGCACCTATCGCACTGACGTGAACCAAGCGCTCGAGGCCGGTACCGCTCTGCACCAACCTCGCCGGCCAATCAACATGCAAGGCCTGCAACCGCCTGCCACCGCCACCCAGCACACCAACAAGATTTACCGCCGCGTTCTGCCCGTCCAATATGCGCCCGACACAGGCGGGATCACGGACGTCTCCGGTCACCAGCTGCAGCCGGGGTAAAACCTTAAGCTCCCGGTGCCGCTCCGGGTGGCGGGAAACCACGGTGACATAAGCACCGCCGCGAGCCAGACGATTGACCACCACCCGCCCGAGAAAGCCGCTGCCGCCGAAAACAACGATTTGTTTATCCTTGATGGTATACATGGGTTCCTGATGCTCAATAACTTTGGGATTGATGGTATTTTACCAGCCCTGCCACCGGATTCCATGATCAAGCAGGCTGCCGGAAGCATCTCGGCCTTGGAAACAATCCACTGCATTACCGGGAGAACGGCCAAAATATCTCCGGCCTCTCGTTGCGTAGATCCGCTATGCACCGAAAAATCAGAACATTTCCGTCTTGCCTTTCTTCCATATCCGTCACGGTTACCCAAACCCGAGGGGTTCCCAGCTCCCGGTTGCGGCCTCGTCAAGGGCAAATCTTTGTAGTACTTTTCGTACAAATAACGAAAAAGCCTTGACATTCGTCCATGGACCAAGTGTAGTGAGGTACGGACCTTTCGCAAGATCAGGTTCGACAACCTCGATCGAGGTTACAGGGGAAATACCCGGTAATCGGAAATAGCGGGTGTTTTCTTTCCATTTAGCCAACAGACCAGGAGGATCTTTATGCGATTTTCAGGATTTGGCGCCACTGCGCGGCGGCTGCTTCCAGCTACTGCGGTCGCCGCACTTATCATGACGGGCGCGTATGCCCAGGCGGCCACCCCACAGACCGTCAGCAAACAGCTCGTCATCCAGGCGATTCCCGCCATAGTCAACCGGGCACAGTTGAACGGGCCGCATCAATCCAACGCGACCATCAAGCTCACCATCGGGATGAAGTTGCGCCACACCCAGCAACTCAACGCTTTCCTGCGCAACGTGCAGAACCCGGCAAGCTCCGCGTACCATAAATTTCTTACACCGGAGCAATTTACCCGTCTTTACGGACCGACTCCCGGCCAGGTTCAGCTCGTTATCAACTACCTTCGCTCTCAAGGGCTGCTGGTACGCTCGGTATCCAGAAATCGCACGCTGATCCGCGCCGTAGGCATAACCAGGCAAGTTGAACAGACTTTCGGCGTCAGGATCAACAACTATACGTTCCATGGTCGCCAATTCTTTGCCCCTGGCATGCGTCCGCGTCTACCAAGCAAAATTGCCCGCTATGTCCAGGCGGTGATCGGCCTCAGCAATGCCGCCGTTCTGCACCCGATGCATCGCCGCGCGATGAATCACACTATCTTGCAAAACCGGCGATATAAAATTCGTACAGACGGCCGATTCGGCACTTGGGATGGGAATTTCCGTCGCGGCCAGGGAAGCTCGGCGGCAGCGGCAAATGCTAATACGACCCCGTCCGGCTTCTCGCCGCAACAGATCGCGACCGCCTACGCCTGGCCATCGATCACCAATACGGCCAACGGCAACGGCGTGACCATCGCCATCGCGACCGCGCAGAGCACCAATCTCTCTGCCAGCGACTACGACGGCTTTTGGAACCAGTACGGACTGCCGACCCACACCATCCAGATGATCAACGTGGATGGCAGTGCCACAGCCACGTCTGGTACCGGGGAAACGACCATTGATGTGGAACGCAGCGGAGCCATGGCGCCCGGCGCAAACATCATCGTCTATGACGCCAACAACGCGTCCTTGACCGATTTCACCGATACCTACAACAAGATCGTCACCGACAACACGGCCCAGGTGATGACCACCAGCTGGGGCACGGCCGAGTCGAACATGAGTTCGTCCACCATGACGGCCGACGACAACATCTTCAAGCAGGCTGCGGCTCAGGGTATTTCGGTATTTGCCGCCGCCGGCGACAATGGCTCTGCGGATAGCACCAGCAACTCCGACACGGCCGACTACCCCTCCTCGGATCCCTACGTGCTCGCCGCAGGGGGGACCAATCTGGTTCTCACCTCGGGCAACACGATTTCCAGCGAAACCGCGTGGAGTAACGGGGGTGGAGCCGAGAGCAGCGTGTACAGCGAGCCGAGCTGGCAAGTCGGGCAGGGCGTGCCGCAAAACGGCAAGCGCAATACCGCCGACCTGTCCATGGATGCCGACCCCAATACCGGCTATTCGGTACTGCTAAACGGTTCCTGGGCGGTCTATGGCGGCACCAGCTTCGTCGCCCCGGAACTCGCGGGCCTGTGGGCTATCGGCGTTTCCGACAATGGCGGAACCCGTCTTGGCCAGGCCAACGAGGCGGTCTACAACGATGCTAACAGCAGCAACTACGCGAACGATTTCAACGACGTGACCAGCGGCAGCAATGGAGCCTTTAGTGCCGGTACCGGCTGGGATCATCCCACCGGCTGGGGTACGCCCATCGCCACTAGCCTGATCAATGATATCGTGGCCGCCGCCGGCGGTACCGCACCGCCGCCGCCAACCAATACAGCTCCGGTGGCCAGTAATGGCGCGGTAAGCACCAACGAAAACCAGGCGGTATCGGGTACGATGTCGGCTTCCGATTCCGACGGAGACACGCTAAGCTTCGCCATCGTGAGCCAGCCGACCCATGGCTCGGTCTCGATCACCAATGCCGCGACCGGTGCCTTCACCTATACGCCGGCCAATAACTTCTACGGATCCGACTCGTTTACCTTCCATGCCACCGACAGTGCAGGAAACGTCTCGAATACCGCGACGGAAACCATCACGGTCAAACAGGTCGTGGCAAGCGCTTGTCCCAGCGGCTTCACTAAATACACCGGCACCCTGTCATCAAGCGGCGATTATCAGTACCAGCCGAACGGCAATTACTATTACGCCGGATCCGGTGCGGAAAAAGGCAGGCTCAGCGGCCCCAGCTCGGCTGACTTCGACCTGTATCTCTACCAGTGGAATTCCTGGTGGGGTTGGGAGCAAATTGCAAGCTCAACCGGGACCACCTCCAGCGAGTCAATCAACTATGCCGGCTCCAGCGGATACTATATTTGGGAGGTTTATTCCTATTCCGGAAGTGGCAATTATACTTTCTGCCTCAGCCATCCCTGAGTCTCGGCTACATTAGTCTTTTGCCCCGCGGTTGCATACCGCGGGGCTTTTTTTAACCCGCCAACCTGAGTAGAATAATAAAGTTTGGGTTAACGGAAATCTATGCTGGCACTGTACGTAAAAAACCTAAGCAAGACTTACAAGAACGGTACCAAGGCATTACGCGGAGTCAATATTGAAGTTCCCGAAGGAGAATTTTTCGCGCTCCTCGGTCCCAATGGGGCCGGTAAAACCACCCTGATCGGCATTATCACCTCCCTGGTAACCAAGAGTTCAGGTCAGGTCGAAGTGTTCGGCATCGATCTGGATCGAGATCCGGCCGGCGTCAAGTCAAAGATCGGACTGGTTCCCCAGGAAATCAACTTCAATCTATTTGAACGGGTTATCGACATCGTGATCAACCAGGCGGGCTACTATGGGGTACCCCGAAGTCTTGCCCACCAGCGTACCGAGAAAATTTTCCGGAGTCTCGATCTCTGGCAATACCGCCGGCAAAATGCGCGGGAGCTTTCGGGCGGTTTCAAACGCAGACTGATGATCGCCCGGGCCCTGATTCATGATCCGCCGTTGCTCATCCTGGATGAACCCACCGCGGGCGTAGATATCGAACTACGCCGTTCCATGTGGACCTATTTGCGGCACCTCAACCAGCAGGGTAAAACTATTATTTTATCTACCCACTATCTCGAAGAGGCCGAGAACCTGTGCCGTCAAATCGCCATTATCCACCATGGCAAACTGGCGGAACACGGAAGTATGCGCAAGTTATTAAAAAAACTGAAGAAGGAAACCTTCGTGTTCGACCTGCTACACCCATTGACCCAGGCTCCCGACCTGCCGGGTTGCCCGGCACGCCTTACCGACCCCAACACCCTGGAGATCGAAATCGACCATGAACACGGTATCAATGCGGTTTTTTCCCGGCTCAATGCAGCTGGAATTGAAATTCTCAGTATGCGCACCAAGACCAATCGGCTCGAGGAGGTATTCATGAACCTGGTACGGCAGCAACCCGATGCACACTGAGCGTCTGCGCGCCGACTGGATCGGTTTTTACACCATCGTCCGCAAGGAAATCCGGAGGGTTATGCGCATCTGGGTCCAAACCCTGGTTCCCCCGGTAATTCAGATGACGCTGTACTTCCTCATCTTTGGAACGGTTATCGGCTCCCGGATCGGTAAAATGGATGGCGTCGATTACATGGCCTTCATCGCCCCCGGCATTATCATGATGGCGATTATCACCAATTCATACTCAAATGTAGTTTCCTCCTTTTTCGGTGCAAAATTTTCCCGTCATATCGAGGAACTACTGGTATCTCCACTACCCAATTTCATGATCCTTGCGGGATACATGCTCGGCGGGATGATGCGCGGGCTCCTGGTCGGAGGCATTATAACCGTCATCGCAAGCCTTTTCACCCATCTTCCGATCACCCATCCCTGGATTATTATCGGTGCAGCCATACTTACCGCGGCAGTGTTTTCCCTGGGGGGGTTACTTAATGCATTGTTCGCGACAAAGTTTGACGACATCTCGATCGTTCCAACCTTCGTCCTCACTCCACTGCAATATCTTGGCGGGGTATTTTACTCAATCAGTGTGCTGCCACCATTTTGGCGTCACCTCACGCGGGTAGATCCGATGTTGTACATGATCGACACCTTACGCTTTGGGTTCTTGGGCACTTCGGATATCAGCCCGGGAGAAGGTTTCGGGATGATGTTCGGGTTTTTAGTGATACTCTTTGCCGTATCGCTGTGGCTATTGAAACGAGGATCAGGACTGAAATCATGACACCCTATGAAGCCTTGAGTGCCCTGGTAGCGGCAATCGCCGGCTGGATTGCGGGAGCCGTCTGGTACGCCCCATTCACCTTCGGGCCGCTATGGCTTCGATTCACGCCCACGGCACTGGAACAGATCGAACACACGTCGCCGCGCCGATTGGCGTTCTATGCCCTGGCACTGCTTGCAAGCAGTATCCAGGCTTTCACGCTCGAAGTTTTATTAATCCTGTGTGGACGCTCCGATCTCGGATTTACCCTGGCGTTGGCCGGGCTGGTCTGGCTTGCCTTCACGGCCTCAGCCTCGCTCATGGATGGCGTATTCCGCCGCCGCATTGCCAAGGACTGGCTGATTGATATGGGCCATCGACTGCTGGTTCTCGTCACCATTGCCCTGGTGCTGGGACTCTGGCCCCCGGCGTAACGACACCGGACGGGATCCCCCGCCTACCGCTCACCACCGGCCAGCACGACTCCCCCGTGACCCTGCACTGCTTCCTCGCAAGCCTGGCGGGCCGCCTCAAACAATAAGGGTAACACCAGGGCCTCGCCTACTCCGCCCGTACAACCTGCCGCGAGGGGCAAGCTCAATGCATCGGTCCATTGCGCCCGTGCCGCGTCGAACAATCTCCTCGCCCGCTCGGCGGCATCCGCCGGAGAACAATGATCCAACAATAGGGAGAACTCCTCCGCGCCCCAACGCCCCGCCAGATCCCCCAGGCGCGAAGAACGCTCGATCAGAGAGCCGAATTCGGACAACATCTGCTCCGCGGATTCCATACCATGCTCCGGAACAGGTCCCATCCTGATCAACACCAGAGCCACTGGAAACTCATGCCGACGGGCCTGGCCAAGCATTTTCTCCGCCATTCGGATAAACAATATACGCCGCAACAACCCTGTGTCATAGTCAAAAGCCGCACTCTGACCCGCAGCTCGGCCTCGCCTTGCAGCAAGCAGCGTCATCACCCGCGCATTAACCTCTTCCGGCAACGCAGATTTAGTGACAAAATCATCAATACCCGCGCGAAACAATATTTGCCGATCCCGAGGCGAATCGGAGGCCGAGATTCCCAGTACCGGGGAACCGAATTCCCCTCCGGATGCCGCTTTCAATGACCGAATCAACTCGGCACCATTCAACCCCCCTTCCGGGTGAACATCCGTCACCACCAGATCATAGCGCCAGCGTTGGAGCGCCGAAAGTGCTTCGTCACCCGTCTTGACGTGATCGACCACGAGACCCAATTGCACCAGGATCTCGTGCATGCGATACACCGCCGTAGGACTATCTTCAAGATACAGGACTCGCCCTCCTTCCATTTGCCTGTCTGCAGTCTCGGCCAGCGCCAATGCATCCAAGACCGTAGCCACATCCGCCTTATCCACAACCGCATGGACATTCAGCTCCCGCGCCGCATGAACCAGGGAATCCGTACGCCCACCACAAAGAAGTACTATCGGCAAACCGCGGAAAGCGGAGTCGGCGCGTATCCGGCCAATCAGCTCCAACCCACTGCCTCCGACCAGGGTCTGGGCCACCAACATCCAATCCACCGATTCCCGGCCAAGCACCGCCAGGGCCTTCGCGGCATCATCCGCCTCAAGCATGACATGGCCCACCTGCCTCAGGTGTTCACGCCAAAAAAACCGTGACACCCGGGAATGGTCAACCAGTAATACCCGCATAAAAACCTCCCGGCGCTTCCAGCCTATTCAATTTTTTCTCATCATAAAAAATCAGAAGATCATTTTCCCGGTGGGGCCAAACGATATACCGGATAAACATCCAGTAAAGGTTGTTGCGATCCGCTGTGGCGCAGGAAAAAAGCCAACCTCCGCGAAGGGCTACGGGCAAACTCGGGGTTCTCGGCCAACCGGCGGGCAAACTTACGCGCCAGGTTCGGGTTCTTGGAAAGCTCATCTCGGGCCCGTTGCTCCAACGCCGCATTGGGAACCATCACATGAGTCGTAGACAAACCCCGAAGATAGCCGCCATGAATCACCGCCACCGGGGATCTAGGCAACAACAAGGCAGCCACCAGCTTGGCCTGGGGCTGGCTGCCCGGGATAATTACGCTTCCCATCGGTAAGGTCACGGTAGCCATAACCGGAGTATAGGCCACCGCCCGAGGTTCACGTCCCAATCCGGATTCGGGGCTCTGATCGAGGTAATAGATTGCCGCCCGAGTGTTTCGTGGCTTCGTGACCGTCTGCACGGTAACCCCATGCAATTTCAACAAATCGATCACCCGGCGCCAGGCGCCGCTCAGGGCATAGGTAGGCCACGGCTTCAACCACCCCGTAACCCCGATATTACGAGCCCATGGAAGAACATAAGTCTTGGGGTGGTGAGGCAGGTATCGTGCCCATACGGTTCCGGAAATAGGTGACAGCATGGTGGTGTACTGATAGCCGTCAAACCGCCGTGAATCGCCTCGCCCGCGAAAATCAAACCCAATTGGGAATCGGCTCTTTCCTCCCAAGGGATCTCGCTCTGCCCGGGCAAGCGCATCAAGCAAAGAGCGACTCCGTCCGGCCAACCGGCTCAACACGGTCTTGAGACCGAGCGTACCGGCCTCTACCGCACGGGAATAGTCTTGATCACGGGGCAAAATCAAGGTTAACTCGGGACGATTGTCGAGCAGGGCCAGTTGCGCCAGGCCACCTTTTTCCGGTGGACAGGATTGTAGTCCTGCTTCCAACACCGCCAGCCGTCGAGCCTGGTAACAGGAGGTAACCCCCAAGCCCACTCGATAAAAAAGCCGCGTCAAATCACCAAAAGCGGCATGTAGCCAGCGGGCTACGGGAAGGGCATAGCCGATCGGTGGAGGCTGCGACCAAGCCAGCCGATAACGACCCGGAGGCTGGCGCAAATTGGTTCTGAGCACGATATAAACATCGGGTTGCCATTGGCGTACCAGTCGCAGCCAGGATCGAACCGCCGCAGAGCGCGCATAAAGAAAATCATGTCGTAGATCAACCAGACCCGGAGTTCCCTGAAATGCAGCATCCTGGGCCTGGGTTACGGGAATTCCCGTCTTGCCGCTAAGCCGTGCCAGGCCGTCGGCATTCAGGGCCGGTACCACGACGACGGTCAACTGCTTGAGCCAACCCGGCGACCGAGCCGCATCCGCCACTTGTTTCAACCAGGCCAAGCTCGCATCCTTGCCGGCCACATCGCCCACATCCAGGCCGCTCAACACAAAAACCACCAGCTTGTGTGCCGTCAAGGCTCCTACCGAGGTTGAATTGGGAGGCGACGACACGATGGCTGCCTGTAATGGCCGCCCCGCGGCGCTGGTGCCAAATCGATGCACCGTGACATAAGGAGATGCCGTACTCCACTGTATAAGCTGCCTCATGCTCGCCGCATAACCCGGCGAAAAGCCCAAAGTCGCCCCGGCCACGGGCGTCATCGAGAAAATCGAGAAGATCAGGGGTACCAGAACCAGCCAACGAGTCATACAATGGTCACGAAGTAAACGGATAGAGCATGGTACATCAAGTACGCGTACGAAATACCGGAAAGGAAAGGAGCCATGACACCATACCCCCAACATTGTAACCACCATACGCGGTCTTTCGGCTTGGTACTTTTGGTGCTGACGATAGCGGGATCCGTGACAGGCATCGCCAAAGCCGGAAATACCCAAGGCCCCTCACCAGGCACTAATCTCGGCACCTTGGTCGTAACGCCGCCAAAATCCTCCCTCAACACGCCCCACCCCCCTGGGGTACATGTACAAAAGCCCCTGTTAAAACTTCAACTTAACCTCGGTCCGGGGGCACCCCCCACCTCCGGCACGCAAAGATCCGCCTTGGGCGCAGCCACACCACAACCGACCACGCCGCCTCAGCCCCTGCGTCGGCCTCCCCCCCATTACCCCGCCACGGCCTATCGTCAAAACGTAAGCGGTTGGGTCACCCTCAATTTTACCGTAAACCGTCAGGGCCACCCCGTCGATATCCACATTCTCGCGGCGCACCCTCCCGGGCTATTTGACCAGGCTGCCCGCAAGGCGGTGCATCAATGGCGCTTTACCCCCGCCATGCGGGATGGCCATAGCGTGACCGCCCAAGTGACCCAGACCTTGGTTTTCAGGCCACCCAGCGGCCGAAATCCGGCCCGAGGAACCATACCACTCATATCCCACCAACAGACGCCTCGCCTGAGCCAAGCCTCCGTCAACGCCCTGCACCTGGTCGCACCGCAATACCCACCGGCTGCCTACCGCCAGGGGATTCGGGGAGTGGTCACAGTCGAGTTCACGATCGAACCCAACGGGCATACCGCCAATGTTCACGTAATAAATTCCCGGCCCCCAAGGATTTTCGATTTCGCTGCAATCCGGGCGGTAAAACAATGGCGGTTCGCGCCGCGCACCCAACCGATCCGGGTCCGCCAATCGATTCAGTTCACTCCCCCGTAACTCAAGGGCCTGGTGGCTTCACCCGCCCGGCAAGATCAACCGATACCCGTGATAACTCACGATCTCGCCGGTACGGGTGATGTCGACCAGTCGCACTCCCGGCGCGATCTCATCCCCTATGCGGTAGGTTTGGCTCCCAATCATCACCAACCGCTGCGATGCACTCGAATTCCATACGTGTACGACAACCTTGACTGGCGGAAAACTCTCCCGAATCGAAGCCGGAGCAGAGGCCAGTAGTATAGCGGGGCCACTCGCGCGCAAAGCTCCACCCGGCGCGACAGGTCTACTTTTTTCTGATGCCACTTGCGATGCGACTCCGGTTGCCACGACCGGGACCGCCCCCTGTCCCGTCGTCTTACCGGACGCCGGCGCCCCGGTATCGCGAAAACCCGATTTGAGTACCCCCCCGGAAGAAGTCGATATCTTCAAGGGTATCTTGGCGGACATGGATTGGATACGCGCCGCAGGCGCCGGTGCCCGGCGCGACCACCAAACATAGCTTGCCAGTGCCCCCACCATAGCGGCAAGTACCACCGCGAGCAACCACCCCGCCCAGGGCATCTTGCCCATGGATCGCCGCACCCCCGGCGGCCCAACCCCCAGAACGGCATCCAGCCGTGCTTCTTCTCCCCGCACCCGGCGCCAAGCTTCATACAATAACGACATCGCTTATCCTCCCAGCCGGGGACCCGCCAAGGGTTCCAGCCGGCTTCTCAATGCTATCAGGGTTCGCGGACCGGCGATCCCGTCGGTGGCCAGGCCCACATGTTGCTGGAATACACGAACGGCTTTTTCAAGTGCCGTCCCAAAGCGATCCCGGGCATGCCCCGGCATGCCCAAAGACCGGCGCAACCAGGCCACCCCGGCCCCACGCATGCCGGGGCGAAGCAAGACGGTGCCCCCGGGTGGACGCCACAAGAGCCACATTTGCCCATACCAGTATTTTTCCAGTACCGCCAGGCTAAATTCCCGCTCGATTCCCGGCGCCAGGGCCAAACGAACATGGCTTGCGCCGATATGTTCAACGATGACCGTTACCCGGTGTTTGCCTACTACAAGCATCAGCGCGGCGGGGCGGTTAAGCAGCCGCAGTAACGCCAAATCTCCTTCGGTGTGCAAACAAGCAAGGCCTTGCAGTCCGGCGCTGCGACAAGGGGAATCACCCGGGGTAGGGGCAACCCCCCATAAGCGCAGAAGCTCCCTGGCCGGACCTGCCGCCGAAGCGGAGACCACCCATTGCGGGAATGCCACAGAGATGTTCACCGGCCTCTCCGGGCCAGTGCCTCGGCCCGCCCACCAGGCAAAGGCGCCTCCCCCGGCGATCAGCGCCAACAGCAACAGCAACGGCCGACCCATCGCCTTGCCCCTGGCGGGCAACCCCGCCAGGTCACGCACCGCCTCGTGGACCAAAGAAACGCTAACCTCGCGCCGGCCCCGGGCATAGGCTCCCATCATCGCCCGCTCACAAATCTGGTTAATCAAGCGGGGGATGCCATGAGATCTACGCTGGATCAGGCGTATGGCGGCGGGGCTGAAAATTCGTCCCGGCGCCCCGGCCAGACGCAGGCGGTGCCCGATATAGAGCCGGGTTTCATCCAACGTGAGCGGCCCCAAATGATACCTTGCCGTAATCCGCTGGGTCAGTTGGCGCAACTCCGGGCGCATGAGTGCATCCCGGAGCTCGGGCTGCCCCACCAAAATCACGTTGAGAAGCTTGCACTGGTTGGTTTCCAGATTGGTCAACAGGCGGATCTCCTCCAGCGCCACCGCGCTGAGCCGTTGGGCCTCGTCAATCACCACCACCACGCGCCGCCCCCGGGTATGGGCGCTCAGCAGGTACCGGTACAACCGCGAGGCAAGCGCCTCGCGCGTCGTCGAGGTCCCCGCAATCTCGACTCCAAATTCCGACAAAATGGCACATAGCATCGCCTCCGGCGTCAAATCGGGGTTAAACAGGTAGGCCACCTCCACTCTGGAAGGTAACTGCTCCAGCAACCGCCGTACCAGTGTCGTTTTCCCACTGCCGATCTCCCCGGTTAGGAGCACGAAACCATTGCTTTCACTAGCCCCATACTCCAGATGCACCAGGGCCTCTCGATGCTGCCGGCTCAGATAGAGATAACGCGGATCCGGTGCAATTGAAAATGGCGTTCGGGTAAGACCAAAGAATTCAGCGTACATGAACCGTATCAATGCCCTGACGGGGGAAATTTGCTCAAGATCCGCGCAACCGCTTCAGTCACGGCCTTGCGAGAGTAATCACTGGGGCCAAGTGAACGCGAGACCCACCCGCGCCACACAAGCTTATCGGTTTTCGCGTCAATTATATCGATGATCAGGTCCGCCCGACGTATTTTCCGGTTGGGCCTGGCAACCACTACCGTACCAAAGGGTAGCGTCCCCCAACCCCCATAGACAAACCCCACATCGGCGGCCGCAGGCACTTGTCTTTCCTGCAAGGTAGTGTGATAGGTAACGATGAAATCGGTGCTCGCCGAAGTTGGAGCTTGCCTATAACCCCTCTTGGATAAGACTGCCACCACCGCCTTGTGCACCCGGGTTGCAAGGATGCCGCTATCGATCAGCGGATTTCTTAGCCGTTGATGCCCCGGCCCCCGCCAGGAAAAATATCGCCACCCGGCGTATGGTGCGCTATTATATTGATAATTCACTTGAGTCGCGCAGCCGGCCACAAGCACCAAGACGAAGATTAGCCACGAAATACGGAATCCAATACGCATAAGCTGGGGCCTCTGAAAATGAGTCGGTTTCGTATTGCAATATTAAATGCACTCGTAACAAAGCACCATGGGGAGCACCATGGGGGGACACCCACTCCCGGATGGGTGGCCGCTTTGTATGCCGGGCTGGCCACGGTGCTGGGCCTCGCGGCCTCGACCATGGGATTACACCTAAATTCCAGCGCGATTGGCGCCTTGGTTTTATTCACTCTAATGACACTGGTGCTTCTGAGCCTGGCGGTACCGGGCCAGGCCGTCCACCGCCATGCAAGCGGCTACATCTCCTTCGCCGCCTTGACCCAAGTCGCCGCTCTGCTGGTTCTGGGCCCCCTCTGGGGTGCCCTGGCCACCGCCACCGCCGTCGCCCTATGGAGCCTGGCCACCCCCCAGGGACATGGTTGGATCAAGTGGTTATTTCGGATCGGCGCCAATGCCGGTATGTTTTTTATCACCGCCCTAGCCGCGGGTAATCTCTATCTCGTCCTCGGGGGATCCGTTCCCCTGGTCAGCCTGAGCCTGACCGATCTCGCCCGGGTCGTCGTCCTGGTCCTGACCCTGCAGATTATCAACGAAATCCTGTTCCTTGGCCTGGCATGGAGACGGCCGGCTTCCCGCTCCCGCCGCTATCCACCGATCGACTGGGTAACCTTTCTGACCGAGGCGGGAGTCGGCTTCACCGGGCTGGTTGCCGCCCTGACCTATGCCAACATCCCCCCGCTCGGCTTTGCCGTTTTCATTGCCTTCGTATTGAGCGCCGCGCTGGTATTCAACCGCCTGGGCATCACGATGGAACGCGAACGCCAGCGGGTGCGCGAACTCACGGCGATCGATCGGGTGAACCAGGCGGCCAATGCCAACCTGGATCTCGACAACCTGCTTGAGGTCATCTTTACCGAAACCCGAAAACTGGTGGCTTTTTCGGTTTTCCATGTTGCCCTCTATCTCCCCGAGCGACGACAAATCGAAATCCGCCTCAACTATGATGACGGTGTTCTCAAACCACCCCGGCGCCGGCCGCTGGGTGAGGGTCTGCTGACCTGGCCGGTGGAGCACGATGAGGCCATTTTTATTCCCGATACCCGCGGCAGCGACCATCCGGCACTCCAACGCATACTGATAACGGGGCGGGAACCGCTCGCACTGATCGCCCTGCCCATACGCTTCAGGGAACAGGTCGTCGGCGTATTGAGTGTCCAGGACTACACGGCCCACGCCTTCAATCCCACCCACAAACGCCTGCTGGAAAATTTCGCTAACCAGGTCGGCGCCGCCATCGCCAATACCCGCTTAAGAGATGTACTCGAGCAACATCGGCGAACCCTGGAGGAACGCGTGGCCAGCCGCACCGCGGCACTGGAACATACCACCCAGTCGCTTGAGCAAGCCCTGCGCGAACAGTCAAGACTATTCAAACTGGTAGATCAGCAAAGCCGGCACGATCCGCTGACCAAACTCCCCAACCGCCGTGAAATCGACTCGGTGCTGCAACAGGAGATCTATCGCGCCATACGTTTCGGGCATCCCCTGGCGGTATCCATGGCCGATTTGGATTACTTCAAACAGATCAACGATACCTGGGGGCATGCCACCGGAGACCAGGTACTGTGCGCCATCGCCGAACTGTTCCGGTCGCACTTGCGGGCCACCGACAGCGCCGGGCGCTATGGAGGAGAAGAATTTGTCATCGTTTTTCCGGAAACCAGCGGGGAAGAAGCCCTAACGGCCTGTGAAAACATGCGCCTGCGGGTAGCCGGGTACGACTGGTCCCAAGTCGCGCCCGGGCTGGATGTGCGGATCAGTCTGGGTATTGCCGCCTTGGGCCCCGGGTGCGAACAGGCCGAAACCCTGCTTGCCGCGGCCGACCAGGCGCTGTACCGGGCCAAGTCCAATGGCCGTAACCGCGTGGCCGCGGCCGCCGGCATATCCAAAGCCAAGGGAGAAACCCACCCATCCGCCGGAAAGGACTGAATGCACCCGATCCACAGGTAGTACCCGCCACTACCGGACTCCCGGCTCCCGGTCTGGAAATGGTTCACACTCCACGCGGCAGCCTACTTCAATCAGGCCGCATGCACCCGTCGCCGCGCTTCACGCCAAGCCGCCACCCGCTGGGTTTCGTTTGCGGCGGGTGAGTTGACCGCAATCTCTTCGGTGGTGAAGTCATCGACGGCCACAAACTGTCGCACTAAAGAATAGTAGTGCGTCAAGCGCTGGCCCTCGGCCGCGGAAATCACCCCGGCGGCAATCGCCGGCGTAAGCAGTTCGGCCTCCCCGGCACCGGGCACCGAACCGATCCTACCCGACTTGACCGCCTCGCCAATCCGCCGCTCAAGCGGTTCGGCCCAGATAGCAAGCTCCAACGCCTCATTCATCCGCATCGTCAAGCCATCCGGAGTACCGCGGTGAATCCCGGCAACCAGGCGGTTGCGAGTCGCGCTCGGGTGAGTAACCGCCGCCGCCACACGATTCCCCAGGGCATCGCTGGCGGGAGTATTGCGTTTGCCATAGGGCAGCACCAACGCCCGTAGCAGACGGGCCAGCAGCCGATTCGGCAGGTTCGCCAAAATTTCATCAATCCCTGTATCCAAACGGCGTTCCAAATCATCCAAGGCATATTCCACCAGCGCCAGATCCTCCGCACATTCGCCCTCTTCGGCATACCGCTTGAGAACCGCCGAACCCATGTACAGGCAACTCAGCAGGTCACCAAGACGGGCCGACAAACGTTCTCTGCGCTTAAGTGCACCACCCAAAGAAAGCATGCTCATATCACCCAGGAGCGCGAAGGTCGAACTATAACGGGATAACCGGCGATAGCGGAGGGTCAAGGCACTATCGGCAGGCACCCGGGTGCCGAGCCGCCCGTCGCTGAGTGCCGCCAGACCGGCCCGGGCCGCATTGCGCAGCAACAAGCCGACATGACCGAAAAATGCCCGGTCGAAGGCCGGCAAATCATTGGCCTCCGCCGCCTTCATTTCTTCCCAGATGAAGGGGTGGGCGCGAATCGCACCCTGGCCGAAGATCATCAGCGAGCGGGTAAGAATATTGGCCCCCTCGACGGTGATGGCAATCGGCACCGCCTGCCAGTTGCGGGCCAGGTAGTTACTCGGCCCCAAAATAATGCCTTTGCCACCATGAATATCCATGCCATCGTTGGCCACCCGGCGGCCGAACTCGGTCACGTGGTACTTCACGATCGCCGCGGCTACCGCCGGACGCTCGCCCTGGTCCAGGGCGGCCAGCGTCATCCGCCGCGTGGCCTCCATGGTATACACGTCGGCCGCCATCCGCGCGAGCGGCTCCTGGATTCCCTCGAACTCGGCGATGGGCACCCGGAATTGCTTGCGGATCCGCGCATAAACCCCGGCCGCATGGAGAGTTCGCATGGCTCCCCCGGTGGCATTGGTCGGTAGAGAAATCGAGCGGCCCACCGACAGGTTTTCCACCAGCATCCGCCAGCCATGACCCGCCATCTTGATTCCACCGATAATGGCATCCAGCGGCACGAACACATCCTTGCCTTGGGTCGGGCCATTCTGGAAAGGTACGTTGAGCGGCAGATGTCGCCGCCCAATTGTAATACCGGGAAGGTTGGTCGGAATCAAGGCGCAGGTGATCCCATATTCGTCCCGATCGCCGACCAGGTGTTCGGGATCATAAAGCTTGAAGGCTAGTCCGAGCAGGGTTGCCACCGGCGCCAGGGTGATATAGCGCTTATCCCAATTGAGGCGGATGCCGATGACCTCACGGCCCTCCCAATGGCCCATACAGATCACCCCGGTATCGCGGATCGAGGTGGCATCGGAACCGGCGCTGGGCGAGGTCAGGGCAAAGCAGGGTACTTCGCGACCATCGGCCAACCGGGGCAAATAGTACTCCCGCTGCGCGTCGGTTCCATAATGCAGAATCAGCTCGGCCGGCCCCAGCGAATTCGGCACCGCCACGGTCGCCGCTGCGGTTGGACTGCGGCTGGCAATTTTCAACAAAACCTGGGCGTGCCCGTAATTGGAAAACTCAAGGCCGCCATAGCGCTTGGGGATGATCATCGCGAAAAACCCTTCCTGGCGCAAAGTCTGCCAAACATCCGGGGGCAAATCCGCCCATTCGTGGGTAATCTTCCACTCATCCAGGCGATTGCAGAGTGTCTCGCACGGCCCGTCAATAAAGGCCTTTTCCTCTTTGCTCAGGGTTGCCGGGGGCATCGCATGCAGTTTTCCCCAGTCGGGAATCCCCGAAAACAGATCCCGTTCCCACCACACACCACCGGATTCGAGTGCCGCACGCTCGGTATCGGACATCGGCGGCAATACCCGGCGGAACTGGGACAGCAATGGCGCAGAAATCAACCGCCGGCGAACTACCACAAGCCCCGCGACCCGGGCCGATAACGCCAGGCCACGCCAAAGCCAGCCCACCGCGTATCCCAGTGCGCCGAAAACAGCCCCCAACAAGAGATACAGGCCACGCTTAACGCCCGCGAACAACGCTCCCAACAATCCCGCCAACAATTGTCCGAACAATAAAAATAGGGCAAAAACTGCATTCATTACCGGCACCTCTACGGTAACCATATCCGATGCAATTCACTATAGCCCAAATCGCTCCCTGAATTCAAACAACTGTTTAAATAAGGGGACTGGATTCTCCTCAGCCAAGCAATTGCTCTATCGCGGTACGCTCTTCACGCAACTCCCTTTCGCTGGCCCGCATCCGCTCCCGGGCGAAATCATCACAGCTCAGACCAGGCACAATCGAAACCTTGCCCCCCCGACATTTCACCGGGTAGCCATAGAAAATTCCCGGTTCGATGCCATAACTTCCGTCGGCGGGAACCGCCATGCTAACCCAGTCATCCGCGGGTGTTCCGCGAACCCAGTCGCGAACTGCATCGATTGCCGCCGAGGCCGCCGAGGCTGCCGATGAGGCACCACGAGCCTTGATGATTGCGGCTCCACGCTGCTGGATAGTGGGGATGAATTGATCCCGGTACCAATCCCAGGATACGGCTTCGCGCGCCGACCGCCCCCGGAGCAATACCTGGGCAATATCCGGGAATTGTGTAGCGGAATGATTCCCCCACACAATCATCTGGCGCAGATCGGTGACATGGACATCGAGCTTGGCCGCCAGCTGGGCCAGCGCCCGGTTATGATCCAGGCGCATCATGGAACTGAAACAGCCGGGATCGAGATCGGGGGCATTGGAGCTGGCGATCAGCGCATTGGTATTGGCCGGATTGCCTACCACCAACACCCGGACATCACGCTTGGCGACGGCATTGAGCGCCTTGCCCTGAACGGAAAATATCCGCGCGTTATCCTGGAGCAGATCCTTGCGCTCCATATCCGGGCCACGCGGCTTGGCGCCGACCAGAAACCCTATATCGATATCACGGAACCCTTCTTCCGGGGTCGTACTCGGCACGATATTACGCACCAGCGGGAAGGCACAGTCGGATAATTCCATTACCACGCCTTCCAAGGCGTTTGCCGCCGGGGGAATTTCGATAAGGTGCAATATTACCGGTTGTTGGGAACCGAGCAGATCACCGGCGGCGATCCGAAAAGCCAGCGCATAGCCGATGTTACCGGCGGCACCGGTGATTGCAATACGTATGGGCTGAGTCATAAATCCACTCCTTATGCAAAATTTATAAGCAGACTCCGTCAAGGAGACCGCAAATGGAACCAACAGGAATTATTTTAACTCTCAAAGCACTTCCGCGGCGCTCGCAAGGTACTCCGACGGGTTGGTGTTCGCTACGGGTAATCCCCCCGAATTCCGCAGAACCTTGTTGCGGCGTATCTTGCCTCCATACAGCATCGTCATCCACTCGACAATCAATAGACTCATTCAAATTTCAGGGTAATTGACTTTCTAATATTTGCTGTTATACTTATCTATAACACCATTACCGAGACTGTCATGCCTATTCCCCTCCTACTGCCTCTTATCCTCGCCCTGAATGCAACTTCAGCCGCTCCCCTGCTCTCCACTTCAACGATGCTCGCCGGACCCGCCGGACAACACCGCCGGCAGCCTACCGGTGCCCTCCCCGTGGTGGCCGACAGTCACCGGGAAAAGGCCCGAATCCGCCTGGATCGATTGGTGTCGCAACAGCGCCCCCGCCTCAAAAAAAGCGCGATCGCCCGGGCCTTGAGCACGGATCTCGCCGTTTACCGGCTTGCGGTAACCAAAGAACTCGCCCGGCAATTCCGCCGGAAACCAGCCGGTGCCCTCCCCGTGGTGGCCGACAGTCACCAGGAAAAGGCCCGAATCCGCCTGGATCGATTGGTGTCGCAACAGCGCCCCCGCCTCAAAAAAAGCGCGATCGCCCGGGCCTTGAGCACGGATCTCGCCGCTTACCGGCTTGCGCTGACCACCGAACTCACCGGGCAACGCCGCCGACAACTCGCCGCTATACCCCCGTGGCTGAACAACCGGCAAGGCAAACCAGGCCGCTCCGGGTTACGCCCTTGCCCAACGCTCGGATTCATCTCACCTCCCCCTGGAAAATCGAGAGAACAAGGCGGGATTTATGGCTTGCGCCCGGCTTTATCCTCAACCATTTTCCCCAACCCGGGCAATAAGCATGCATTTTTTTAGTCATAGTGTTATAGTAACATACAACAGCGCGGCAGATACCGCATGCCGGCGGATCGCCCTAGATGAGGAACGACTATGAACCCCGACTGGAACGCTACCGAGCCGATCTATCTGCAACTCAAGGAACGTATCCTGGCCATGATCCTCGATAACACCCTAAATGATGGCGACGCGCTGCCGTCGGTACGCCAGGTGGCCGCCGAGTACCAGATCAACCCGCTCACCGTGCTCAAGGCCTACCAACTGTTGGTGGACCAGGGCCTGGTCGAAAAGCGGCGCGGGCTCGGTATGTTCGTGCGCACGGGAGTCAGCCGCAAGCTCGCCCGCAGCAAGCGCGAGGAATTTCTCAACGAGGAGTGGCCCCGCATCGTGAAAAAGATCCAGCGCCTGGGGCTGGATCCCGCCGAACTCATGCAGCACCTTAAGAGGAAGTCCTGATGAATACCGTAATCGAGGCTACAAGCCTAACCAAGACCTACCGCGACACACGTGCCCTGGACGGGCTATCGCTCGAAGTGGGCCCGGGTCGAATTCTCGGGTTGATCGGCCCCAACGGTGCCGGCAAGACCACCCTGCTGAGAACCCTGGCCGGGCTGCTCCGCGCCGCCGGCAAACTGTCGGTACTGGGCCTTGACCCCTGGCGTGAACACACCCGCCTGATGCGCGAGTGCGCCTTCATCGCCGACACCGCCACCCTCCCCCGCTGGGCGCGGATATCACAATTATTCGATTACCTCGCGGGCATCCACCCCCGGTTTTCCCGCGCCGAGGCCAAGCGCCTACTCGGTGAGGCCGGCATTGACCCCCGGCGACGGATAAAAACGCTCTCCAAGGGCATGATCGTACAAACCCACCTGGCGCTGATCCTGGCCATCGACGCCCGCCTGCTCACCCTGGACGAACCTACGCTGGGGCTCGACCTCCTGTTTCGCAAGACCTTCTACACTCATCTACTTAATGACTACTTCGACGGGGACCGCACCATCGTCATCTCCACCCACCAGGTGGAAGAGGTCGAACATATTCTCACCGACGTGGCGTTTATCGCCCGGGGTCGGATCGTGCTTCGCGCCACGATGGACGAACTCGCCGAGCGCTATGCCACCGTGCTGGTCGGTGCCGATCGCGCCGCCGAGGCCCGCGCCCTCGAGCCGGTACAGGAACAAACGCTGCTCGGCCGGCACGTATTCCTGTTCGCGAACCGGGACCGCGAGCGCCTCGCCGCCCTAGGCGAAGTGCAGCAACCCCGGCTGACCGACCTGTTCCTAGCCACAATGCAGCAGGAGGACCACTCATGAATATGCTTCGCCCCTTCACCGTGCAGATCCGCCGTGAGTTCTGGGAATACCGCGGCATCCTGGTGTGGTTGCCACTGTTCCTGCTCGGTCTGATCACCCTGGCCGGGTTGATTTTCGCCATAGGATTCGCCACGGGCTGGATCAATGTGCAACCATCAGGCCGGGCGGATCCGGCCCAGGTCGGTAGGCTTATTCTCGCCATGGGATCCTTCATCTACGGGATTTTCGCTTACGCCCTGGCCATCTACCTAATCCAGGCGCTGTATTCCGACCGGAGCAACGGCTCCGTCCTGTTCTGGCGCTCGCTGCCCGTTTCCGACACGCGCAATGTACTCGGAAAGGTTGTCACCGCGGGGCTGGTCGGGCCGGCATTCGTCTGGCTGGTAACCGTGGCCACCAGCCTTCTAGTGCTCGTCATGCTCGCCCTCGCCGCGGGCGCCCGCGGCGCCGCCGGCTTCAGCGTCTTCTCTCCCCTGGCGCTGCTCGGCGCCTGGGGCCTGTTTGCCTACGCCATCCTGATCCAGTTCCTGTGGTGGTTGCCCTACATCGGCTGGCTGCTCTTCGCCTCGGCGGCCGCGCCGCGGGTGCCCTTTCTCTGGGCCGTTCTGCCTCCCGTTATCGCCGGGTTCATCGAGCTGATCGCGTTGCGCAGCAGTCACCTGTTTTCCTTCTTTGCCCGCCATCTCGCCAACATGCCCATTGGTCCGGTCGCATTCAGTTGGAGTCCCACCCAGCTCAACGCTTTAGGCTTTGCCGGTTCAAATTTCGATCGCACCACCCGGTTTCTCACCCTGCCTTCGATGTGGATCGGCGTTGGAATCGGAATTATCCTGATCATCCTGGCCATCATCGCCCGGCGTTACACCGCCACCCGCTGAGGAGCTTTCCCATGCAAACCACTCCACTATATCTGACCCTCGTACTCCTGTTTCCCTTGGCCGCGGCGGCGACACCCGCCCCCGCTCCCGGGACCCTGCCGACACTCACAAAAACCCTACCCGCCAGCGGTATCGACCAGATCAAGCTGCTGCTGTCAACGGGCAAGGTACGCGTGCTCCCGAGCACAGACCATACCATCCGCCTGAGGGCCAAAATTCACTCCGGTAAAACGCTTCACTTTATCTTCGACTGGAGGATAGGGGGACCTGGAAAGCGTCCGCCAAGGGATCTTGCGATCCGGACTCGGCGGGGAGGCCATACGCTGGTGATCGGACTGAACACCCGGAACCAGACAATGCAACTGCCGGCACCCAACTCCTCGAGCGCGGCCACCCCGGCCACCTCCGAGAGTGGATCTACCATCACCATTGAAACGAACGCAATTAGCAAAACCGATATCAATGTGACCGGCTGGTCGGCCCAATGGACCCTGTGGTTACCACCACGGATGGCCTTTTCGCTGATCGGCGGTGTCGGGGAGGTGCAGGTTCAGGGGCTCTACGGGGGACTCAAGGTGAAGCTCGGCGTAGGGCGCTTGAAGGCCGAGCTTCCGCGTGGCCCGGTAACGGCCGAACTCGGAACGGGCCAGATCCGCGTGCGCATCGCCGCCTCCGACTATGGCAACATCCACCTTGCCAGCGGCATCGGTAACGTTCAACTACAGGTAGACGGAAAACGCATCCGCAAGGGCTACAAACGCAATATCACCGCCGCCACGCAGAAGCTCCGTGGCGACGCCAAGACGGCTTACAAGCTCCAGGCGGGAATCGGCAATGTAATCTTGTCCCTGGGAAGTCCGCTCACCAAGGGAATCGAACCATGAAACACCCGCCGCATATCGGCCTGGCGGCCGCCACGCTGGCCCTGCTCGGCCTGGGAGCCTTGGGCGGCTGCGTCTTCGTAATCACGCCCAATCACGACACCCACGCGGAATGGGCCGGCAATTATGCCCGCCATCAGGCAACGCAAGCGGATCGGAACCGCCGGCTTGCCCTTGCGGTGCGCAAGCGCCTCGGATCCGATCCCGTTCTGGCCCCGCTGAAGCTGAAATTTTTTGTTCACGACGGCGAGATCAGTTTTTGCGGTCCCTTCCCCACCCCCCAGTTGCGAGCCCGCACCTTCGGAAAAATCGGTGCCTTGAAAGGGGTGACCGGCGTAGATGACTCTTGCGACCGATAAGCACACTGCCACCCTGTCGCCGGGTCCGTGAAAAACGGCCTTTCCGCAAGGCTACCTGTAACTTCTCATGCGCCCCCTCCTTACCCTGGTCGGCGGGAAAATCCTATCAGAACTCGCCCCCTGGAGCTGCACCAGAAAGAGCGGCGCAAGAGAAAAGGTTCCCCGGCCCGTCACAACAATTTCATCGTTTTACCGGCTGTTTCTCGGACGAAATCACGAACCGCAAAGGGCGCAGTTTACCCTCCTCAGACAGAAGGGCAATGCAACCTGCAAACCCGGCAGACTCCCGGGGATAGAAAGGGAGCATCACGGGGACAATCATCTCCCTTGATCCCGCCTCTTCGGCCATGTTGCTCCCCAATTATTATTCCATCCTGCCTGATTTTGACGTATCCTTACCAAAATTGCCAATATTCATAAGGCGAAAACCCCTAGTGAGAGAAATGACTGACAAAGCCGGTGAGATATTCACCCTCGATGAAGTAGCTGCCTATCTGAAGGTTGGGAAACGCACGATCTATCGGCTGGCGGCAGTAAGGAAGATTCCTGCGTTCAAGGCCGGCGGAGCCTGGCGATTCTCGCACACGGAAATCGACCACTGGATAAAACAACAAAGCACGGCATCCCAGGACTGATGTTCGGGGTATTTGCATATCGTGCCGGGGAGACGATTCAGTCTTAAGGTTCATGATGGGAGGAAGGAATGAGCAAGACCAATAACGGCGCCAATCTCGGCTTCGAGAGCAAGCTGTGGGAGATGGCCGACAAGCTGCGCGGCCATATGGACGCCTCGGAATACAAACACGTGGTGCTGGGGCTGATCTTTCTCAAATATATCTCCGACGCCTTCCAGCACAAGTATGACGAGCTGGCCGCCACGGCGGAGACGGAATACACCGACCCCGAAGACCGGGACGAATATCTGGCCGACAACATCTTCTGGGTGCCGCCCGAGGCCCGCTGGGAACAGATCCAGGCCCAGGCGCCCCAGCCCACCATCGGCAAGGTGATCGACGAGGCCATGACCGCCATCGAGCGGGAAAACCCCAGCCTCAAGGGCGTGCTACTCAAGGACTACTCCCGGCCCACCCTGGACAAGACCCGCCTTGGCGAGCTGGTCAAGCTGGTGGGCGACATCGACCTGAAGGCCAGGGAATCCGGTGTCAGGGACCCGCTGGGCCGGGTCTACGAATATTTCCTCGGCCACTTTGCCGCCGCCGAAGGCAAGGGCGGCGGCGAGTTCTACACCCCCCAGTGCGTAGTGCAACTGCTGGTGGAGATGATCGAGCCCTATAAGGGCCGCGTGTACGACCCCTGCTGCGGTTCCGGCGGCATGTTCGTGCAAAGCGAAAAGTTCGTCGAGGAGCACGGCGGCAGGCTGGGCGACATCGCCATCTATGGGCAGGAGTCCAACCCCACCACCTGGAAGCTGGCCCGGATGAACCTGGCCATCCGCGGCATCGACGCCGACCTCGGCCCCCACCAGGCCGACAGCTTCCACAACGATCTGCACAAGGATCTGAAGGCCGACACCATCCTCGCCAATCCGCCCTTCAACATGTCCGATTGGGGCGGCGAGCGCCTGAAAGAAGATGTGCGCTGGAAATACGGCGTGCCGCCGGCGGGCAACGCCAACTACGCCTGGATCCAGCACTTCATCCACCACCTCGGCCCCAACGGCATCGCCGGCTTCGTCATGGCCAACGGCTCCATGTCCACCGCCACCAACGCCGAGCGGGCCATCCGCAAGGGGATCATCGAGGACGACCTGGTGGACTGCATCATTGCCCTGCCGGGCCAGCTCTTCTACACCACCCAGATCCCCGTCTGTCTCTGGTTCCTCACCCGCAACAAGAACGCCCGTAAGCTCCCCTCTCCCTCCAGGAACGGGGCCGACCCAGTTCCCCCCTCTCCCTCCGGGAGAGGGGCCGGGGGTGAGGGGATAACCCTCCGCGACCGCAGCGGCGAGACGCTTTTCATCGACGCCCGCCGCATGGGCCGACTGGTGGACCGGGTGCACCGGGAACTGACCCCGGAAGAGATCGACACCATCGCCGGTGTCTATCATGCCTGGCGCAGCGAAGGCGGTGAATACGAAGACAAGCCCGGCTGGTGGCAATCCGCGACGCTGGAAGACATCAAGGGGCATGGCTATGTGCTCACTCCGGGCCGCTATGTGGGCGCCGAAGCCGTGAAGGACGACGGCGTGCCCTTCGAGGAGAAGATGGCGGAGCTGACCGCACAGCTCTACGGGCAGTTCGACAAGAGCCGCGAGCTGGAAACCACCATCAAGAAGAATCTGGAGGGGTTGGGTTATGGATTGTAGTGACATCCAGCTCTCCAAACATGCCTTCAAGCGCATGTTCGAACGCCGTATACCACCAGAAGCCGTCTTTCATGTGGCGCGGGAGGGGGAGATCATCCACCACTACCCCGACGAGCAGCCCTATCCCGCCTGGCTGCTGCTCGGATTTTGGCAAGAGCAGCCGATCCATCTGGTGTTGGCGCGGGACGAGGAAAGCCGCGTCTGCTGGATCGTGACCGTCTATCGCCCCGACCCCGGACAATGGGACGGGACATTCAAACGGAGGAAATCACCATGAAATGCATCATCTGCAAAACCGGAGAAACCGCGCCCGGCAAGGTCACTGTCACCCTGGAACGCGGCTCGACCGTCCTGCTCGTCAAGGAGGTCCCCGCCCAGGTATGCACCCAATGCGGGGAATACTACCTCGACGAACAGACCACCCGGCGGCTCTATGAACAGGCGGAAAAAGCCCTCGAACGCAACGCCGAGCTGGAAGTGCTGCGTTATGCGGCTTGAAACCACCATCAAGAAGAATCTGGAGGGGCTGAGATTTGGGAAAGAGTTATGATCGACTACAGCAAATTTGAAAAAGCGCTTCGCCACCTGCAAGCACAGTTCGAGAATTACCGCTCTTTGGATACTGCCTTGCCCGACTTGCTACAAGAAGCAGTAGCTGAGTCGGTAATTCAGCGCTTTGAAACCCTGTATGACTGCCTGTGGAAAGTGTTAAAGCGCTATCTTTCGGAGGAATTGGGCGTTCCCGAGGTACCCAACAGTCCCAAACCCATCTTTCGCCTAGCCTACGAAAATCACCTATTGCCCGGCTCCATGGAGGACTGGATCGAGTACGCCAACCTTCGGGTTGACACCGCCCACGACTACAGCGGCGAAAAGGCCCAGAAAGCGTTGGCACGCATGGAAGATTTCATCCGAGATGCTACCGCCCTGTACGAACAGCTCAGGGGGCACACCGGATTATGAAGGCCCAGATAGCCAAAACCTTGCAGCTCAGCGGGAGAGATCGCGCCCTAGTTCATGGGCTGCTGAGGCGCTATCTGCCCGATACAGAAGTTTGGGCCTATGGTTCCCGCACCAAGGGCACGGCTAAACCCTGGTCGGATCTGGATCTGGTGGTCTTTGCGGATCCCGCACAGGAAGATGCAGTAGCCGAGCTTCGGGAAGCCTTTGAAGAAAGCGACCTACCCTTTCGGGTGGATCTGTTCCTGTGGGATGAAGTGCCGGAATCGTTTAAGGATCAGATCTATCAGGCGCGAGTGGTTTTGCAGAAACCGGAGGATTAAGGGATGGGGGGGAAGTGGTCTACAGTCAAGCTTGGAAATGCCTGTTCAAAAGTCGGGAGTGGTGCGACACCTAGAGGAGGAAGTAAAGTTTATCTAGCACAAGGGGATGTCGCGCTAATCAGAAGTCAAAATGTTCACAGTAATGGATTCTTACGAGAAGGTCTCGTCTATATATCTAAGTAAGCTCTGATTAATTCCCCTGATTTGGGATAATACGCGTTATGGATTTCTGCTGCACGGAGTAATCGGGGATGCGCCAACAGAGTCTGTCCGAGGAAGGGTTCGAGAAGTATCGCAAGC
>JALUYA010000037.1 GCA_027018875.1 Gammaproteobacteria bacterium | reverse complement strand
ATACCACGTGCCAGGGGGCGACAATCCCCAGGGCAGTCTCGAAAAGCCGCTCGTTCATCAGGGTCCGGTCCGTTATCAGTGAGGTACGGCTACTATAGGGCTACCCACTCAGATTTCAAAAGAGGCCCGCAAGCGATGGAGGCTGGCTGGCGCTTTCAGCCGTTGCTGATCAATGGCAAAGCGACAGCCTTCAGGCTACGCTTCGTGACTGTTGTAGAAACAAACATGAAGACCGTGGTCGCCGATCATTGTTGGTGGGGGCGTTTCAATGCAGCGCATCGCGGATCGCTTACGCCGACCTGGATTGTATACGTGCCTCAAGAGGGGCTGCCGATCGCCTATGCCTATGTTGCACCGCAGCATTTGGGCGAAGCTCCCGGCGGCCTTGTAGCGGTTGCCGGCGAACAGGAGGATAAACCATGAAACCTTACTATTTATTGACGGCTTTGCTGCTGCTGGTCGCGGGTTGCAGCCTGGGCCCGCAACCGCCGCGGATGGCAGGTAGAATGCGGGCGCCTATCGATTTTCATGCTGTCCGGTTGTATGTGCCGCAATGCAAACCCCCTCACTACGAGGTGGTGGCAAAGCTTGATGCGAGCCGACTCGGCAATTTTTCCTCGTACCGATTCAACATGCGCTGGATCGGCGAGTTGCGCCGGCAGGCTGCCGGATTTGGCGCCAACGGGTTATTGTTGATACCGATCACCAGTGCCGTGACGATAGGTCCGATCCGCCATGGTCCGGCGTTCAAGGCCCTGGCGATTTGGGAGCCACCCATCAAAGCGCCGGCGGCCGGAACTTCCGTGTGGGCCGGTCGCTGTCAGCAGGCGGCGAAACTGCTTCGCTACGAAGTATTCCTCGGTTGGGGACCCAGGATGCCCGGCAACGGCGGCGGTTAGCGTGGGGCGTTGCAAGGCGTCGTATCGCCAGGGGATTGCGGCTGCAGTGGATTCGGCAACGGGATGATTGGCCGGCATCGGCGCCGTAGCGGTTTTCGCACCGCTTGACGATTTTCGGATGACGCATGAGCGGTCGTCCGGAATTCCGGGGCCCCGAGTCTGGGGGAAAACCGGATCGCGAAATCGGGTCCCGGGGCCGGCTCAAGGCGGTTGTGCCGTGGTCGGGTGGCTTGGAACGGCCGGCGGGCGGCGCCGTCGTGCCGCGGGCCTTGGCCTGAATATCGGCTTGGTGCTTGGTCGTTCGCCCATGATAAGCGGGCGGCGGGTAAGCTATGCACCAAGTTCCCATTCACGAGCCGATGAGCGAACAACCCGAGTCCCTGCCGTCACAACCGAATTTGCCGACACGCGCCTTTCTGCTCGGCTTCGATCGGATCGTGCGCACGCTCTTTCGTATCGAGGAAAGCGGCCTGCCACAACGGGTTCCGCGGCCTTGCCTGATTGTTGCCAATCACCGGCGCGACGCCGATATTCCGATTCTCGGCGCCTTTCTCGGCCGTGCCCGAGGGACCCGCATCACCGGGGTTCTGCCGTACTTTGTGGCGCGCGAGGATCTGTTCGAGCCCGGATTTCTCTGGCACTATTGGTCCTCGCCTTGGCTTACGCTGCCTAAGCTGATTTCGCCGCTGATCCCGCTCGCTCGGATCATGCGGGCCTTCAAGGCGCACCCGATCCATCGTATCCCCGAGCAAAGCCTGGCTATCGTGCTGAACGATGTCAGGCGCTGGCTCGGTGATCGGCGCCTTGACACCGTACTCAATCGCTGGTGGGCGGCGCGGCTGGCGGCCGCGGGAGCCGATCTGACACGGCCGATCTCCTGGCTGCTGCGCCGCGAGCGGGTTTTTGTCGATCTGGTGGGCGGCGGGTGGGGCCATCGGCGCTTGAATCGGCAGATCTTTGGGGCGTTCAAGTCGATCGAGCGGCGGCGTATCGATGCCCATCTTGATGTCTTTTCGCGTGAACTCGCGGTCGGCGGGGCCGTGATGGTGGCGCCTGAAGGAGCGAATTCTCCGGATGGGTATTTTCAGCGACCCCGTGCCGGACCGTATCGTCTTGCCCGCGGTGCGGCCGCCAGCCTGCCGGTATTGCCGGTGGGGTTGGCCTATGATCCCAGTATGGGACGGCGCATGCGAGTCTTCGTGCATGCGGGGGTGCCATTCTCCGCCGGGAATTACCCATTCCGGGCGGACTTTGATGCCGCGGTTGCGGGAAGTGTGTTACGGGCGACCACGGTGAGCGGTAGTCATCTTGTGGCTCACTACGCGCTAAGCGCGGCCCAAGGCGCAAGACTGGATGTCGGTGGATTCTCCCGCCTTGCCAAGGCACTCGGCGCGGCGCTCAGCAAGGCCGGACTGCGGGTGGCGGCCGATGCCGCCGCCGCCGCGCCGCTGCGGCTGGACTGGCTTCGGCGGGCGGGATTGGTTGAAGCCGTGGAGGGGGGCTGGCGCCGCGTTCCGGGGCCCGAGCCATCTCCGGGGTGGTCGAATCGGGGGGGGTTGGCGGTTTTTTTGCGCAATGAATTGGCTTCCGTGGCGAGCCTTGCACCGGCGGTAGCCGCGCGGTTTGCGCTGGATCCACCACCCTATGTTCCAGGAAAGGGGACCGGCGGTGACAATGATTGAAATGGAAGGCAAAAACCGCTAAAATGGATCCAATTGCAGGGGGGTAGGGTGCGGAGTCGCGCCTAATAGCGCGGATGCGAAAAATTCTTATCAGCCTGTTGGCAATGCAAGCCGGGATGACCTTGGCTATTGCCGCGGGTTTTTTTATATACCGTGGTAAGGGGGCGGGATTGGCGACCTTGTACGGCGGTGGGATCGCCCTGTTGGTGTCGTTGCTGTTGGCCTTCCGGTTTGTGCGTGCCAATCGCCCCGGTGCGGGCGCTATGGATTTGTACTTGGGGGCCTTGGAGCGGTTTCTATTCGTGGGTGTGGCCTTTGCGGTGGGGATCGCCGTGCTTAAATTGGCCCCCATGGCTCTTCTGGCCGGGTTTGCGGGAGCGGAACTGGCTTATTTCATCACCATTTCGCTGACCCGCGAGGGTGCCGATGCCGAGGAGGCAGGTAACAGATGACAGTCGGTAAAAACCCCGTTGAGTATATCCAGCACCATTTACAGAATTGGCAAGTAGGGCAGGGCCTGCTTGCGGTCAACCTGGACACGGTTCTCTTCAGCCTGCTGTGTGGGGGCTTTTTTGTCGTTTTGGCTTGGTGGGTTGGGCGGCGCATCACCGCGGGTCGTCCCGGGAAGCTGCAAAATGTACTGGAGGCGACGGTTGCTTTTGTAAACCAGCAGGTCCGGGATACCTTTCCCGCACGGGATCCTTACATTGGACCTATTTCCCTTACCGTTTTCTTGTGGGTGGCAATGATGAATGCGATGGATTTGATTCCAGTGGATTTGATTCCCCGCATTGCCCAGTGGATAGGTTATTATGCCTTTGGCTTGGAAATGAATCGCGTTTACATGCATATCCTGCCAACTGCAGACCTGGATGTGCCGTTGGCGCTGGCATTATCAGTGTTTGTGCTGATCATTATCTATAACATTCGCAGCAAAGGTGTCGGGGGGTATATAAAATATTTTCTGACTCATCCTTACGGACCCAAGGCGGCTCCATTCAATCTGATGATGAGCCTGCTGGAAGAGTTGGCAAAACCACTTTCACTGGCCCTGCGACTGTGGGGGAACATGTTTGCCGGCGAACTGATTTTTATGTTGATCGCCTTGTTCGGTTTTTCCCTTTGGGTGTCACCCGGGCAGGTCATGCTTGGCTGGGCCTGGAGCTGGTTTGAAACCCTGGTTATTTTGTTGCAGGCTTTCATATTCATGCTGTTG
Source organism: Gammaproteobacteria bacterium (assembly GCA_027018875.1). GTDB lineage: Bacteria > Pseudomonadota > Gammaproteobacteria > JAKDMP01 > JAKDMP01 > JALUYA01. Next base: position 41,735 of record JALUYA010000037.1, on the reverse strand, counting down.
ACCATCGTTTATCTTGCGATGGCGGCAGAAAAAAAGCACCATTGATATCTTTTCCATTCGTCGTTGAAACCTAAGGAGTAACTTGTCTATGAACCCCGAATTTGTCGCCCAGATTTATGCCTTTACCGCGCTCGGCGTGGGTATCATCCTGGGTCTTGCCGCGCTCGGCTCGGCCATCGGCTGGGGCCTGATCTGCTCACGGTATATCGAGGGCATTGCCCGTCAACCGGAATTGCGCCCCCAGTTGCTGACCCAGACGTTGTTTACCGGGGGGTTGATGGAGTCTTTTCCGTTCATCGTCCTCGGCGTGTCGATGTGGCTCATTTTTGCCAATCCGCTGTTCTCGAATGCGGTGGTTCATCTAACGGGCCATTGAATTCGGAATAATGCTAAACCAGGAGCACCGTCGTGAGCATTAATCTGACCCTGATTTTTGAAATATTGGCTTTTCTTGCCTTCGTTTACTCCTTCAAGCGTTTCCTGTGGAAGCCGATTATCGGAGCGCTTGAGGCGCGCGAGAAGACGATTGCCGATGGTTTGGCTGCGGCCGAAAAGGGCAGAAACGACCTGGAACAGGCGGAGGCTCGTGCCGAGCAGGCGCTCGCCGAGGCCAGGCGGCAGGCCGGTGAAATTGTGGAACACGCTAATCGACGGGCCGCTAAATTGATCGAGGAGGCGCGAAATGCAGCGGATCTGGAGCGTATTCGTGCCGCTGAACGGGCCCAAGCCGAGATTGATCAGGCCAGCCGTCAGGCGCGGGAAGTCCTCCGTGGACGGCTTGCTCAGATTGCCGCCGAGGCGGCGGGCAAGATTCTCGAGCGTGAAATCGATCCTGAGATGCATGTCGGCGTGATCGAGAAAATGGCGACGGAGTTATAAGGGAAGTCAACTGATGGCAGAGCAAATCACCATCGCCCGGCCCTATGCACGTGCCGCATTTACTTATGCCCGCGAGCAAAATGTGCTACGAGCATGGCGGAAATTCTTGGTCCGCATGGCGGAATTATCGGGACTCGACCCGGTGCGTGACCTGATGACGGCTCCGGGCGTGAGCCCTGAGCGGCGGGTGCAAGTGTTAGTCGACCTAGGTGGTGTCACTCCACCGAAAGGGGCTGTTAATCTGCTGTGTCTGATGGCTCTGAATGGAAGATTGGGCGTGTTGCGGGATGTAACAGAGGAGTTTACACGACTTGAGGACGTGGCCGCGGAAACTCTTGATGTCACTATTATTACCGCTGTGCCATTGACCCAGGAAATTCATGCCAAGTTGGTGGAAGCGCTTTCAAGGCGTTTGGGACATAAGATCGAAGCAAGCTTTGAACAACGACCCGAAATCATCGGCGGGCTGATGGTGCGAATTGGGGATCATGTAATCGACGCGACCTTGGCGAATCGACTCCGACGTTTGACCCGTGCAATGATTGCTTGAACAACTAACGAATTTACGAGGATTTTTTAAAGATTATGGATCAACTCAACCCATCCGAAATCACCGCGCTGATCAAGGAGCGCATCGAGAGTTTTCAGCCTGCCACGGAGGAGCGTACGGTGGGCACTGTCGTGAGTGTATCCGACGGTATCGTACGCATTCACGGCTTGGGGGACGTGCAGTATGGAGAAATGATCGAATTTGACGATGGCGCTTTCGGTTTGGCGCTCAATCTGGAACGTGATTCGGTCGGTGCCGTGGTTCTTGGGGAATATACCGGAATCTCCGAAGGGACAGGCGTTAAAACCACGAATCGGATTCTCGAGGTTCCTGTTGGCGAGGCATTGCTGGGGCGGGTGGTTGATGCCCTGGGGCGGCCGATTGATGGGAAGGGACCCGTCAAAGCCGAACAGACTTACCCTGTTGAAAAAGTTGCTCCCGGGGTGATTATGCGTCAATCCGTATCGCAGCCGGTACAGACCGGCCTGAAGGCGGTGGATGCGATGGTGCCTATCGGTCGGGGACAGCGTGAATTGATTATTGGTGATCGCCAGACCGGGAAGACGGCAGTAGCAATCGATACCATTATTAACCAGAAAGGCAGCGGCATTAAGTGTATTTATGTTGCCATCGGTCAGAAGAATTCGTCGATTGCCACCGTAGTGCGAAAGCTTGAAGAACACGGGGCAATGGCGCACACGACCGTGGTTGCCGCTGCGGCGTCTGCCTCGGCGGCGATGCAATACATGGCCGCCTATGCGGGTTGCGCAATGGGAGAATATTTCCGCGACCGGGGCGAAGATGCATTGATCGTCTATGACGATCTCACCAAGCAGGCTTGGGCCTATCGCCAAATTTCCTTGCTTTTGCGTCGTCCACCAGGTCGCGAAGCCTATCCCGGAGATATTTTTTACCTGCACTCCCGGTTACTGGAGCGCTCCGCGCGCGTCAATGCCGAATATGTCGGAAAATTCACCGAGGGCAGGGTCAAGGGCAAGACCGGATCGCTTACCGCCTTGCCAATCATTGAAACCCAGGCAGGGGATGTCTCGGCCTTTGTGCCTACCAATGTCATTTCAATTACCGACGGCCAGATTTATTTGCAAACGGATCTATTCAATGCGGGGCTTAGGCCTGCGATTCATGCGGGCCTTTCGGTTTCTCGAGTGGGGGGTGCGGCGCAGACTAAGGTCATCAAAAAACTCGGCGGTAGCGTGCGTTTGGCATTGGCCCAGTATCGGGAGTTGGAAGCATTTGCACAATTTGCATCGGATCTGGACGCATCGACCCGGCGGCAGCTTGAACGCGGTAAACGGGTGACCGAGTTAATGAAGCAAAAGCAGTATTCGCCGCTCTCGGTAGCCGAAATCGCGGCCTCGCTGTATGCAGTAAACGAGGGGTATCTCGATGAGATTGAGGCGGAAAAGATCGGGGATTACGAGGCTGCCTTGCATGATTATTTGCGCCACGAGCACTCCGAGTTAATGCAGGAAATCGATCAAAGTGGCGATTGGAACGATGAGATTGCCGTGCGCTTTAAGCAGGCGTTCGATGATTTCAGGGCGAATTGTTCCTGGTAGGCAGGAGATTATGGCAAACAGCAAGGAGATTCGGGCCCAGATCCAAAGCATCCAGAATATGCAGAAGATCACCAAGGCGATGGAGATGGTGGCCGCAAGCAAGGTGCGTCATGCCCGCCAAACTATGGCGGCAAGTCGGCCTTATGCCGGGCAGATCAGACGGATGGTAGGGCACCTGGCCCGGGCGCATGCGGCCTTTAACCATCCGTTCTTGGAACATCGAGAAGAAAGCAAGCGTATCGGGTTAGTGGTGATTTCCACGGATCGGGGGCTTTGCGGGGGTCTGAATATCAACCTATTCAAAATGTTGCTTGGTGCGGTACGTGCGCGTAAGGACAAGGGTATAGAAGTCGGTTATGCGGTGTTTGGACAAAAGGGTGTGGGCTTCATCCGCAGAATCCAAGGTGCTCTTCAGGCCCAGAAAACCCAGCTTGGAGATCGTCCGAGAGCGGCGGATACCATTGGGCCGATGAAGGTTATGTTGGATGCCTACAAGAGCGGAGAGATCGATGGACTGTATCTGATGGGGAATCAATTTATCAACAGCATGGTACAAAAGCCCTATATCAGACGTCTGTTGCCGCTGGAGCCGATCGAAGAAAGAGGAATGCCCGGCTATTGGGATTACCTCTATGAGCCCGATGATGCCTCGCTTATCGAGTCGGTGTTGATGCGGTATATCGAAATGCAGGTTTATCAGGGGCTGGTCGAGAACGTGGCTTGTGAGATGGCTGCGCGGATGGTGGCGATGAAATCGGCTTCGGAAAACGCGGGCGAGTTGATCGACGATCTGCAGTTGGCCCACAACAAAGCGCGCCAGGCGGCGATTACCCGGGAGTTGGCGGAGATCGTGGGCGGTGCGGCCGCAGTTTGATTTTTTAGCGAGGCGGTGTCCGCCTCAAATACGGTTTGATGCATAGAGAGAAACGCATGAGCAACGGAGAAATCGTTCAGGTTATAGGGGCCGTTATCGACGTGGAGTTTCCGCGTAAAGAGGTGCCCAAGATCTACCAGGCACTCAAGATCGAGGAGAAGGACTTGGTGCTGGAAGTCCAGCAGCAGCTGGGTGATGGGGTTGTGCGCACGATTGCAATGGGTACCAGTGAAGGGGTTACCCGGGGTATGAAAGTCACCAATACCGGTGAGTACATCAGCGTTCCGGTCGGCCGGTCAACCCTGGGACGGATTATGAATGTACTGGGCGAGCCGGTGGACGAGGCCGGGCCGGTCGAGTCCGAGGTGCGTTGGCCGATCCACCGCGAGGCTCCCAGCTATGAGGATCAGGCCGGGAGCCAGGAATTGCTCGAAACCGGCATCAAGGTGATCGATCTCCTGTGTCCGTTCGCCAAGGGCGGCAAGGTGGGTTTGTTCGGTGGCGCCGGCGTGGGCAAGACGGTCAACATGCTGGAACTCATCCGTAACATCGCCGCCGAGCATGCGGGGCTTTCCGTATTCGCCGGCGTCGGCGAGCGCACCCGCGAGGGTAACGACTTTTATCACGAGATGAAGGATTCGAACGTACTCGACAAGGTGGCGATGGTGTACGGCCAGATGAACGAGCCGCCGGGTAATCGCTTGCGCGTGGCGCTCACCGGCCTGACCCAGGCGGAGTATTTCCGCGACGAGGGCCGCGACGTGCTGATGTTCATCGACAACATCTACCGCTATACGCTGGCCGGTGTCGAGGTTTCGGCGTTGCTTGGACGGATGCCTTCCGCGGTGGGGTACCAGCCCACACTGGCCGAGGAAATGGGCCAGCTTCAGGAACGCATTACCTCCACCAAGAAGGGCTCGATCACCTCGGTGCAGGCGGTATATGTGCCCGCCGACGATCTGACCGACCCATCGCCGGCTACCACCTTCGCGCACCTCGATGCCACCATCGTGCTTTCGCGCCAGATTGCCGAGCAGGGGATATATCCGGCAGTGGACCCCCTCGATTCTACGAGTCGCCAGCTTGACCCTAACGTGATAGGGCAGGATCATTACGATACCGCCCGTGCAGTGCAACATACACTACAGCGGTTTAAAGAGCTGCGGGATATCATTGCGATTCTTGGTATGGATGAACTTTCCGAAGAAGACAAGCTGATCGTTACCCGGGCCCGAAAAATCTCACGATTTCTTTCCCAACCTTTCTTTGTGGCCGAGGTATTCACCGGATCGCCCGGTAAATATGTCCCGCTCGCCGAGACCATTCGGGGGTTTAAGGATATTGTCGAGGGGAAATATGACGCTTTGCCCGAACAGGCCTTTTACATGGTCGGAACCATTGATGAGGCCGTGGAAAAGGCGAAGACACTCTGATGGCTATGCTGCATGTCGATATCGTGAGTGCCGAAGAATCCCTTTATTCAGGCGAAGGGGAAATGGTTTTCGCTCCCGCAGAGCAGGGAGAAGTGGGAATTGCCCCCGAGCATGCACCGCTTCTCACCCGTTTGGTTCCGGGTGAGGTTCGAGTGCTGACCCCCGAGGGGATGCAGAGTTTTTTTGTTTCCAGCGGAATCCTTGAAATCCAGCCTTCGGTTGTCACCATCTTGTCTGATGTGGCCGAGCGTGCGGCCGATATCGATGAACATGCGGCGCTGGAAGCCAAGCGGCGGGCCGAAGCGACGCTTGCCGAGCGACGCAAGGATGAAGTCGATCTGGTCCGTGCTCAGGCCGAGCTGGCCGAGGCCCTGGCTCGCCTGCATCTGATTCAGCGTCAACGCGAACGCAATCAACGGCGCTGAGTTTTTGTCTGACTCGCCTGGCGCTGCCGAACGTCGGTGATGTTTGCAAACTTACTGCAGGAAGCCCTATGCCGGGGGTGCAGAGGTTTTTCCGGTGACGCATGTAAGCGTCTGGCCAGTCCCATTACGGCTTGTGGGAAAGTCACGGTTCTGGCGTATAACTGTTAGAATTAGCACCAATTTTCCTGGGACGGATGGGCGCTGTGAAAGTACTGGTTTCGGGCGGGGCAGGCTACATCGGATCACACGTGACCCGCCAACTCGCCGCGGCGGGTCACGAGGTGGTGGTTTACGACAATCTTTCCACCGGCAACGCCTGGGCGGTACTAGGTGCCGAACTGGTGGTTGGGGACCTGGCCGATGGCGATCGGCTGAATGCGCTGTTTGCAGGCCATCATTTCGATGCGGTGTTGCATTTCGCGGCGAGTATCGTGGTACCGGAGTCGGTCACGGAACCGGTGAAGTACTATGGCAACAACACTTGCAATACGCTCGGGTTGCTCGCCCGGATAGTGCGCTCCGGGGTAAGGCATTTTGTGTTTTCCTCCACCGCCGCGGTCTATGGAGTACCCGATGTCGAGGCAGTAACCGAGGAGATGGCTTTGGCTCCGATCAATCCCTACGGGGCCTCGAAGATGATGAGCGAGCGGATGTTGATGGATTCGGCCGCCGCCCACCCGGCATTGGATTACGTGATCCTGCGCTATTTCAATGTTGCCGGGGCCGACCCCGAGGGGCGGATCGGCCAGGCGACGCCCAAGGCGACTCATCTGCTCAAGGTAGCCTGCCAGGCGGCACTCGGGGAACGCGATGGTGTGGATATTTTCGGTACGGATTACCCGACGCCGGATGGCACCGGTATCCGCGACTATATTCATGTAGAAGATTTGGCCCGGGCGCACCTGGATGCACTCGGTTACCTCGAACGCGGAGGCGAGAGCCAGGTGCTCAATGTCGGCTATGGTTGCGGGGCGAGTGTACGCGAGGTGTTGCAGACCGTGAAACGGGTGACCGGGATCAACTTTACCGTTCGTGAGGCTCCCCGCCGCCCCGGTGATCCGGCGCGGTTGATTGCGGCCAACGAGAAGATTGGCCGGGTGCTGGGCTGGACTCCGCGGTATGGTCGGCTCGATACCATCGTTCGCGATGCCTGGGCGTGGGAGAAAAAGCTCGTCCGCGGTGGTGCTCCTGCATCCGCCCGCGGTGGCTAGCGACACCCGCTCGCGCGGTGGTGCCTCGCCAGGAGATGGCGGGCAGTATTTGCAGCGGGTATTCCAAGTCGATTCCTGAATTTGATTTCCGGAGAGGGTGATGGCCAAAATTTGGGTTGTGGTAGGAGATAGTGCTCGAGTGCGGATATTTTGTACCGACCGCGCGGCACCACTTGTGGAGATCGAAGATCATGTGAACCCGGATAGTCGCGGACGGGTTCGAGATATCGTCACCGATCAGCCCGGTTCGAGCCATGATCGGGCCGGTTATGCCTGGCATGCGGTCGGCACCGATCGCGATCCGCGGGAGCAAGGGGTGCGTCGTTTTGCCCGGGAGTTGGCCGGGCGGCTTCATGAAGCCTACCGCAGCGGGGAATTCGAACGGCTGTTTCTGGCCGCTCCGGCGCCTTTTCTCGGCGAGCTGCGCCGGGTGATTGAGCCCGGTTTGCGCGATGCGGTGATCGCAGAAGTGGCGAAAGATTTTTCCCGCCTGGACCCACAGCAGATCCGGGCGCTGCTTCCGGATCTGCTGTAATTCCCCCGGGGATGGCGCTTCGGTACAATACGGATCATGATTGAGAAGGATTTCCTGCCTGTACGCGAGAGCATGACACAGAAAGTCTATATTCAGACCTGGGGCTGTCAGATGAACGCATACGACTCCGGCAAGATGTTGGATGTGTTGATCGCCGAGGCCGGCTGCGAGCAGGCTGCAAGCCCGGAAGAGGCCGATATTATTCTCCTGAACACTTGTTCGATTCGGGAGAAGGCCCAGGAGAAGGTTTTCTCGCAACTAGGTCAGTGGCGCCCGCTCAAGCAGGCGCATCCGGACTTGGTAATCGGCGTTGGAGGCTGTGTCGCCAGCCAGGAAGGCGAGGCGCTGCTCAAGCGCGCGCCCTATGTCGATCTGGTTTTTGGGCCTCAGACCCTGCATCGGCTTCCGGAGATGCTCAAGGCCCGGCGTGTGCAGGGGCATCCGGTAGTGGATATCTCCTTTCCCGAGATCGAGAAGTTTGATTACCTGCCCCCCCCTCGAGCCGAAGGACCCACGGCGTTTGTATCGGTGATGGAGGGATGCGGTAAGTATTGCAGTTATTGCGTGGTTCCCTATACCCGTGGCGAGGAGGTCAGCCGGCCCTTTGACGAGGTGATCAGCGAGGTCTATGAACTGGCCGAACAGGGAGTGCGCGAAGTAACCTTCCTCGGCCAGAACGTCAATGCTTACCGGGGCGTGCGGCATGATGGCTCGATTGCGGATCTGGCCTCGCTGATCCGTTATGCGGCGGCGATTGACGGCATCGGCCGTATCCGCTTCACCACCTCCCACCCGGTGGAGTTTTCCGATCGGCTGATCCGCGCCTTTGCCGAGGAAGAGAAGTTGGCGGCGCACCTGCATCTGCCGGTGCAGTCGGGATCGGATCGGATACTCGCCGCGATGAAGCGCGGTCATACCGTGCAGGAGTACCGAGCGAAGCTGCAGCGGTTGCGTGCGGCATGTCCCGAAATTGTTGTCAGTTCGGATTTCATTGTCGGATTTCCGGGGGAGACCGAGGCGGATTTTGAGGCCACATTGCGTCTGGTCCGGGAGTGCGAATTGGATCGATCCTTCAGCTTTATTTACAGCCCGCGGCCGGGAACCCCCGCCGCCATGATGCCTGATGCGACCACCGCCGCTATCAAGCAGGATCGATTGTATCGATTGCAGGAGCTCCTCGATTCCCAGGGCCGCAGCATCAGCGAGGCCATGCGGGGGTGCACCCTGCGGATCTTGGCCGAAAAGCCCAGTGTGAAAAATCCACGGAATGAGCTTGCCGGGCGGACCGAGAACAACCGCTGGGTCAATTTTCCCGCCACGCCCAACCTGATTGGACAATTCGTCGATGTAACCATCACCGCCGTGCTGAGCAATTCTCTACGCGGTCGCCTTGTCGCTGCTCCCACGGTCCCGAATGAGGCCGTACTGCGCACCTTGTGAATATGCTCGGAAATTCTTGGTGCCCACCGGGTTTCAGGGGGGATATTGGCTGAACCCGAGACTTTCTTGAGTGATCCCGATCCCGTCGAGTTGCGGCTGGAACCGGTCAATACGCAGCGGTTTGCCGCCTTGTGCGGCCCCTGCGACGAGTATCTGCGCCTGGTCGAAAAAATGCTGGGTGTGCGCTTGGCCAATCGTGGGGCGAGGTTCCTCATCCATGGCCCGCGTGCGGCGGCCAAGCAGGCCGCTGTGGTGTTGGGTGAACTCTATGCGGCGACCGCCCGGGGGGATCTGAGCCGGGAGCAGATCCAGCGTCTGTTGCAACAGGCCGGCCAGGCACTCAAGGCTGGTTATGGGGAGGGTGGGGTGCATGTGCGCCGGGGTGCGGTGAATCCTCGAGGGGTGCATCAGCAGGCCTATGTCGCCGCGATGCGCACTCATACACTGAGCTTTGGTATTGGCCCGGCCGGCACCGGCAAGACCTATTTGGCGGTGGCTTGTGCGGTGGAAGCACTGGAGGCCCAGGCGGTCAGCCGGCTGGTGTTGGTGCGCCCGGCGGTGGAGGCGGGTGAACGGCTGGGGTTTCTACCGGGTGATTTTTCCCAGAAGGTCGATCCTTTTTTACGCCCGATTTTTGATGCACTCTATGAAATGTCGGGGTTCGAGCGAGTCGGGCGTCTGATCGAGCGCGGGGTGATCGAAATTGCCCCGCTTGCCTACATGCGCGGGCGTACCCTGAACGAGGCCTTTGTGATCCTCGACGAGGCCCAGAACACGACCATCGAACAGATGCGGATGTTTCTCACCCGGATCGGATTCGAAACACGCGCGGTGGTGACCGGCGATGTGACCCAAACGGATCTTCCGGCACGAACTCGTTCGGGTTTGCGCCATGCCGTCGAGGTGCTGCGCGAAGTGCCCGGAGTCGCTTTCAGCTGGTTCACGGCCAAGGATGTGGTACGTCATCCATTGGTGGCAAGCATCGTCGAGGCGTATGAGGCCGATGAGCGGAATCGGAAATAGGCTGATGACTCCGCCGGTTTTTATCCAGTTTGCGGCGCCGCGCCGGGGTGTGCCCGCGGTCCGCTCCCTGCGAACCTGGGCCTGGGCCGCGCTGGATGGGGCGGCGGGGGAGTTGACCCTGCGCATCGTCGGCGAAGCCGAAGGGCGGCGGCTCAATGCGAGGTACCGGCATCACCGCCAGGCGACCAATGTATTGTCCTTTGCTTCCTCGCCGTTGCCCGACGGGAGCCGCCCGCTGCTGGGGGACTTGGTGATTTGCGCGCCGGTGGTGATGCGAGAGGCCGCGGAACAGGGCAAGCCGGCCCGGGCGCACTGGGCGCACCTGGTAGTGCATGGTTGTCTGCATCTGTTGGGCTATGATCATCAGTACGATACCCAGGCCGAGCGGATGGAGGCGCGTGAGCGCGAAATTCTCCTCCGCCTCGGTTTTCCCGACCCGTACCGGGTTCCATATTCCTATAATGCCGGTAACGATGAACACTGATGATGCAGGACGAAGCGGTGGGGGCTGGTTGGAGAAACTGGCCCAGGCATTTGCCGCCGAGCCACGCGACCGTGAGGCGCTGATCGAAATTTTAGGTGACGCGGCGGGACGCGGGATTATCGGCCCCTCTACCCTTGCCATGCTGCTTGGCGCGCTGGCCGTCGATCGAATGCGGGTGCGTGATGTGATGATTCCCCGTGCCCAGATGGTGATGGTCGGACACGATGACGGTCTGGACGAATTGCTTCCGGTCGTGGTCGAGTCGGGTCATTCCCGGTTTCCGGTCATGGGTGAGAACCGTGATCAGGTTGTTGGTTTGTTGCTGGCCAAGGACCTGTTACGGCACATTGCCCAAAACGGTATGAGTGGTTTCGCAATCGGGGACTATCTCCGCGCGGCGATCCATATCCCCGAGTCTAAGCGTCTGGATGTACTGCTGGCCGAATTCCGTGCCGGGCGGAGCCACTTGGCTATCGTGGCCGATGAGTACGGCGGCGTGGCAGGATTGGTGACCATCGAGGACGTACTCGAACAGATTGTGGGCGAGATCGATGATGAGTTTGACATCGCGGACGAGGCACCGATCATCGAGCGCGATCAGCAACGCTGGACGGTGAGCGCGCTGATGCCGATCGAAGATTTTAACGAGCGCTTTGAAACCCGCTTTAGCGATGATGATTTTGATACCGTCGGCGGCCTGGTGGTTCATGAGATCGGACATCTGCCACGCCCGGGGGAGCAGGTCATAATCGGCGGCTACCGGTTCCGTATCCTTCGGACCGACCGCCGACGGGTACATTCGCTCGAGGTGACCGCCGCCGGGCGGGCGGGCGGCGGCGATAGTCCTCCGGTCACCGACTGAGATCATGACTGGATGGCCGCTATGACCCAACCATACACTCGGCGGGGCGGCTTGGGGGCGATCGCACGGTTATTTTCGGGGTGGATCGGCGAGATTACGGCGCTCGCCGCCGGTGGAATCGGCGTGCTTGCCTTTGCGCCGTTTGGCCTCTGGCCGCTGGCCGTCCTGAGCCCGGCCGTACTGATTTTTTTATGGATCGGTGTGACCCCCCGGCGGGCTCTGGTACGAGGAATTTTCTACGGTGCGGCCGAGTTTCTGGTGGGCATCTATTGGGTCTATATTGCGGTCACCGTGATCGGCGGTGCGCCCGTTTGGCTCGGCGCGCTGCTCTACATCGGGTTGGCCCTGGCCTGTGCGGTTTTTCCGGGGGCGCTCGGCTATGGTGCGCTGCGACTGCAGTCTCATCCCGGTGGGGTTTGGCTGTTGTTTATTCCCCCGGCCTGGGCCGTACTGGAGTGGGTAAGGAGCTTTCTTTTTACCGGTTTTCCGTGGTTGGCATTGGGATTCAGCCAGGTCGATTCGCCGCTCGCGGGCTATGCGCCGGTGGCCGGTGTATATGGTGTGAGCCTGGCGGTGATGGCGGTGGCGATGTTTCTGGTCTATGGCCTCGTGGCGCGCGCGGGACTTGCGGCACGCGCGCTTGCGTTCGGCGGCATCGGCGTCTTACTGGTTGTCGGTGCGGTGCTTACGGGCCATGGCTGGACACGCTTTTCAGGGCCGGCTTTCCGGGTCAGCCTGATTCAGGGGAATGTTCCGCAGACTCTGAAATGGTCGCCGCGGATGTTGCTGCCGACCCTGGAACGATACGCACAATTGACTCGGGCGCATTGGACCAGCCGGTTAATCGTGTGGCCCGAGTCGGCGGTCCCGATCTGGTCTCGCGAGGCCATGCCGTTGCTCACTCCGCTGTTCCAGGCGGCACGGGCGCATGGCACGACGCTTGCCCTGGGGATTCCCGTGTACGATGCGGCGCGCAATGCCGGTTACAACGCACTGCTCGGGGTCTCACCTCGGGGCGGCTTCTCGACCTATTACAAGCGGCACCTGGTTCCGTTCGGGGAATACTTCCCGGTGCCGGGCCGGCTTAAACGCTGGCTCAAGGCGCATGCGTTGCCCTACTCGAGTTTTACGCCCGGGGCCGCCGATCAGCCGGCATTGCGTCTCGGTCGTTGGAAGGCGGCAATCGCGCTGTGTTACGAGATTGCTTTTGGTCGTTTGTTGATTCGTCAACTTCCGGCGGCGGAATTTATCGTCAATGCTTCGGATGATGGCTGGTTTGGCCATAGCATCGCCCTCCCACAGCAGTTTCAGATGGCTCGCCTGGCGGCATTGGAAACCGGGCGCTTCGTTCTTGTGACCGCCGATGACGGTATCACCGGGATTGTCGATCCCCGGGGTGAGGTTCGGGGCCGGTTGCCGCCCTATCGCGAGGGGGTGCTCAGCGGGATGATTCGACCGCGCACCGGTGCGACACCCTTTGTTCGATTCGGTAATTATTTGGTCGTTATCCTGAGTCTGGTGCTGATCGGCCTCGCCGTGGTGTCGGCTTGGATCCCACGTTGGTACTCCAGGTGAAGTACTATTGCCCCTGGTGTTTCACGGAAATCCCGAACAGGGTTGACCGTTGCCCCACCTGTGATGGTTCCCTGGCCGAGTGGCGCCGGCAACCCTATACTGAACGCTTGGTTCATGTGCTTGCTCACCCCAACTCCGAGGTCCGCATGGGAGCGATTCTTTCCCTGGGCAGACGCGCCGATCCTACGACCGCCACTGTGCTGACGCGCTGTGCACTTGCCTATCCCAGCGATATAGTGCAGGCGTTGGAGATCGTGCATAGCTTGAGCCGACTTGCGCCCGGGACGGAACGTACGGCCGCCCTTGAGCACCTTGCCACATCTCATCCCGCTCACGCGGTGCGTGTGGCCGCCGCCGCGGTACTTGGCGGCGATCCGCCGATTTGATGCGGCCTCCCAGGGGCTGGGCCTGCTCAATCGAGTTCGGAACCGGGGCGTTCTTCTTCTCGTGGCCCTGGCGGGAAAACTTCTGCGGCCTCGAATATGGGACCATCGACGCAGACCCGTTTCATGGCGGGCCCCGTCGCCGTGGCGATCTTCACCGTGCACCCGGCGCAGCCGCCTATCCCGCAGGCCATATATTCCTCGAGCGATAGTTGGCAGGGCAATTTATAGCGTGCCGCCAGGGCCGCGGTGGCCCGTAGCATGGGGGTGGGGCCACAAGCGTAAAGCGACAGGCGATTGCGATCACGGGGATCGAGTGCCAGGATCAAATTCTCGGCCGGCTCGGTGACTTGGCCGGTAAAGCAGCCGGGGAGTCCCGCAAGGCTGGCCAGGCGGTTCGCCACACCGGATCGTTCGAGGCGGACGAGGGAATGCATCCGGGGGGACTCCATACCGGGCAGGGGCAGATGGGCGGTCCGGGTCGCAAGGGGGAAAGGAACTTCCGATCCGGCAATGACCCAAGCCGGCATCGCGCCGTGGCGATGCAGCCACTCGGCGAAAAAGAGGATCGGGGGTAGGCCGACGCCCCCACCCAGCAGCAGGTGCAGCGGCCGGTCGGTGTCGGGCTGGAAGGTATTGCCGATAGGGCCGATCAGGCTTAGGCTGTCGCCGACTTTGCGTGCGGCGAGCCAGCCCGTGCCGTGGCCGACCTGCTTGAACAGGATTTCGATCTTGTCGCCTTGCGCGGACAGGATGGACATGGGACGACGCAGCAGGCATTCGGGGCCGCATTCGATATGAACAAACTGCCCGGGACGAGCGCGGGCAGCGATTTCCGGCGCCAGGAACTCCAGGATATGTTGTGCTCCGGGGCGGCGCTGATGCGCTGTGACCCGCACCTGTTCGACCCGCAGGTTTGCCGGTTCAGTCCGGGGCATTCAGGGATTCCGCAATGTGGGCAAGTACGGCCATGCGTACCGCAACCCCATTGCTGACCTGTTCACGGATCAGGGTTCGCGGCCGCTCGATCAGATCCTCGGCCAACTCGATTCCCCAGTTGACCGGACCCGGATGCAGCAGCAGGCTGTCGGGAGCCGCCAGTCGTTCGAGACGGTCGCGGTCGAGGCCGTAGCTGTGGCGAAAATCGGCAAGATCGAGCCGCTCGGTGGCCGGTATGCGTTCGTTTTGGATGCGTAGGGCGATAACGACATCGGCCCCGGCGAGCCCGGCCTCAAGGCTGTCTATCTTGGTCCCCGGACATTCTCCGGGGGGCGGCAATAAGGCGGGAGGTCCGACCAGGCGAATGTCGCGGGTTCCCAGAAGCGTCAGTGCATCGAGAGTCGAGTGCGCAACCCGGGAATGGACGATGTCACCCACGATGGCAACGCGTAGCGAGTCGAATTCGGGGCGGTACCGACGGATCGTCAGCACATCCAGCAGACCTTGCGTCGGATGGGAACGGGTGCCCTCTCCGGCGTTGATCAAGCCAGTACCCCTAGGTAGCCGTTCGGCGACTTCGGCCATGATGCCATTTTTGCCATGTCGTAACACGAATAGTCGAACGCCCATGTTGGCAAAGGTAGTGAAGCTTTCGCCCAGGCTTTCGCCCTTGCTGCGGGAGGAGCCGGTGGCGGTGAAATTCAATACGTCCATGCCGAGGCGGTGGGCCGCGAGTTCGAAGGAAAACCGGGTGCGGGTACTGGGTTCTTCGAAGGCAAGCACCAGGGCTTGCCCGGGAAACCGGTTGCGATAAGCGCTGATGGCTTGCGGAGCCAGAAAATCTTCGGCCCGGTCGAGTAGGCCGATAAGTTCCGCAGGGCTCAGATCGCGTATGGAAACGAGATTCCGCAGGCCGGGATTAGCCATGTGGGTGCTCCAAGATCCAGCCGGAGAGGATCTGGTGGGCCGCCGCGGCATTGAGTTGCCGTCGGTCTGTGCGCCGGCCTTCCGGGCTGCGCCGATGGATGAGTTCGTTGCGGGCGGCTTCGGTGCTGAGCGCTTCATTCCAGAGTTCGACCGGACGGTCGTGGCGTCGTCCGAGTGTCTCTGCGAAGGCCCGGACTTCGGTTCCCAACGGAGATTCCCGGCCGTCTAGGTGTCGCGGCAGGCCGACAATCATCCGGGCGGGGCGCCAATCCCGGATCAGGCGGTCGATATCGACCCAGGGGATCTGTTTTCCGTGGGTTTCGATTGCGGTCAAGGGGCGACAAGAGCCGGCCACGGTTTCCCCCACGGCGATGCCGATCCAGTGACGACCATAATCGAATCCGAGAAGAATATTTGCCACGCCGACTGTTCTGGGGAACTACATCCGAAGCGCCAGTGTAGCAGCACTCAGGCGTGTCCCGTTTCGCCGGATAGCCGGGAAAGGTCGATGCCCAGGCGGGCCGCGGCTTGGTTCCAGCGTTCAGCCACGGGGATTTCGAATACCAGGGCGGGTGAAGCCGGGATTGTGAGCCAGGCATTTTCCACAATCTCGCGGTCGAGCTGACCGGGACCCCAACCGGAATAACCCAGGGTAACGATAAAGCGTGACGCTGCGGCCGCATTGGAAGCCAGCCCGGCAAGTACTTCGCTGGAGGCTGAAACCACCAATGTTTCGCCGATGCGAATTGAATCGGGGTGACGTACCGGAGCCGTGTGAACCACGAAACCGCGTTCGGGTTCGACCGGCCCCCCGGAGTAAATTTGACGCCGCGGAATCTCCGGGTTAGATGGGCGGATGGCAAGATGTTGCAGTATTTCACCTAGGCACAGATCGAGCGGGCGATTGATGATCAGGCCGAGGGCGCCATCGGGGCCATGTTCGCAGAGCAATATCACGCTTTTCGCGAAATTGGGATCGTTCAGTGTGGGCATGGCAAGCAATAAGGAACCGCTGAGCGTGGTGGTGGGAGGATTGTCCATGTTTTTAATCACCGTAAGCGGGCGCTATCCAGCGTAGCCGTATCGTTTGTTTTCTTAGGTTCCATCGGCTTCACTTGATAGGGCGCTTCCGGGGGCGGTTGGCTAGATCGGCAAGGCGGCAGGCGGCCCCATGTGGCCGGGCGGACCAAAGAGGCGCCAGCGGAGCCGGACGGAAGCAGGATACCGGCCTTTCGGGGCACGGCTGAAAAGGCGCTACTTGCTATTGTTCGGCATTCATTGGGGATGACCAAACTACACTCCTCATGCCCTGAATCGGCATTTCTCAACCATCACAAGATAATAATCCAAACCGGGTTAAGCAGACCCTGGATAGGGGTAATGAAAGGCAGGGAATCGGGTAGCTGTCCGGCTTCCGCGGCAACCAGGCAGGCGGAATCCCGGTGCCAAGGCGGTTCCGCCGGGTTGGCGCCGCCCAGTGCGTTTGCTTGGCAGGCTTCGTGTGCACTGGGGATGGAACCCAGGTCGGGTCGGCGCTCCGCGCCGGGTGCCAAGGTGACCGAAGTCGGATATTATCCGGCCTGTTCGAAAAAAACGGGTTTTGCATAAGCCGATTCCACCCGAAATTCACGTTGGCGGGCGGTACCCGCTTGTCCGGTTAACGGGAGCCGTTAGAATGACCGGAAAACGTCAATATTGCAGGGGGTCTGATGTCCACGCGTACCTTGCCGCTCACGGATGAGTTGTACCCGTACCTGATCGAACATTCCCTACGCGAGCCGCCGGTGCTTGCCCGATTGCGCGACCGAACCGCCCGGTTGCCGCTGGTGAATATGCAGATTTCCCCGGAACAGGGGCAGTTCCTGGCTCTGTTGGTGCGGCTTATCGGGGCTAGGCGGTGCCTGGAAATCGGCACTTTTACGGGCTATTCCAGCACCGCCGTGGCGCTGGCACTCCCGCGTAGTGCCCGCGTGGTGTGTCTCGATGTCAGTGCGGAGTGGACCGCGATTGCCCGCGAGACCTGGCGCGAGGCCGGCGTTGAGGAGAAAATCGAATTACGCCTGGGGCAGGCGACCGAATTCCTGGCGACTTGGAATCAACAGGATGCTCCGCCCGAATTCGATTTCGTCTTTATCGATGCCGACAAGGCCAACTACCTAACCTATTATGAGTCGGTGCTGGGTTTACTGCGTCCCGGTGGATTGATCGCGGTGGATAACACCCTGTGGGGCGGGCGAGTCGCCGCGCCGGATGTGGATGATGCGCAGACCCGCGCCATCCGCGCCTTTAATGATCTACTGCTCGGGGATCAGCGGGTGGATCTCTCTCTGGTGCCGATCGGAGATGGCCTGACCCTGGCCCGGAAGCGTGAAGTATGAGCACGGAGAATGATCGGCAAGACCTGCCCGAACGCTATGACCCGGCAAGCGTTGAGTCCGAAATTCAAGGCCTGTGGCGGGAATGTTCCGCCTTCACGGTCACCGCAGCGCTGGGGCACAAGAAATATTACTGCCTCTCGATGTTGCCCTATCCGAGTGGGCGGCTGCACGTGGGACATGTGCGTAACTACACCATCGGCGATGTGATCACGCGTTACCGACGCATGCGTGGTGATAATGTGCTGCAGCCGATGGGGTGGGACGCCTTTGGGCTGCCGGCGGAAAATGCCGCGATCCAGCACCGGGTTCCGCCCGCCGAATGGACCCGCACCAATATAGCCACGATGCGTGGGCAACTGCAGCGCATGGGCTTTGCCTTCGACTGGTCACGCGAGTTTGCGACCTGCGACCCGGAGTATTACCGCTGGGAACAGTGGTTTTTTACCCGGCTGTTTGCCAAGGGGCTGGTTTATCGCGCCAACGCCCTGGTCAATTGGGACCCGGTGGATCAAACCGTGCTCGCCAACGAGCAGGTGGTGGACGGGTGCGGCTGGAGATCCGGGGCGGCGGTCGAGCGGCGCGAGATTCCCCAATGGTTTCTCAAGATCACCGCCTATGCCGATGAGTTGTTGGAGGCGCTGGATTACCTGGAGGGATGGCCCGACGAGGTCAAGACCATGCAGCGAAACTGGATCGGGCGATCCCGGGGTATTGAAGTTCGCTTCCCGATTGTGGGGATGGACGAAGATCTTGCGGTCTTTACCACCCGGCCCGATACCTTGATGGGGGTGAGCTGTGTCGCGGTCGCGCCCGAGCATCCCCTGGCGCGTAAGGCGGCCGTAAAGAATGAAGTCTTGGCCGGGTTTATTGCCGATTGTCGGTGTCGCGGGGTCAGCGAGGCGGCCATCGAGAGCCAGGAGAAACTGGGCCTGGATACGGGCATCCGGGTGGTGCATCCGCTTAGCGGCGAACAGATCCCGGTCTGGGTGGCGAACTTCGTGCTTGTGGGTTACGGCACCGGGGCGGTCATGGTGGTTCCGGCGCACGATCGCCGGGACTTTGAATTTGCCCGGCACTACGGTTTGCCTGTACGCCAGGTTCTGGCACGCGAGGGCGGGGAATTTGATCCGTTGCAATGGCGGGACTGGTATGACGCCAAGGAGTCGATCCGGGTGGTTCATTCCGGTTTCGGCCTGGATGGGTTGGGTTTTACTGCGGCCTTCGAGAAGGTGGCCGACCTGCTCGAGTCCAAGAACCATGGGCGCCGGCAGGTGCAATATCGGTTGCGCGATTGGGGTGTTTCACGGCAGCGCTACTGGGGTTGCCCGATCCCGATCATCCATTGCGACCGCTGTGGCCCGGTGCCGGTGCCCGACAAGGATTTACCTGTCGTGCTTCCCGAGAACCTTCGCTTTGAGGGGGTTGCGTCACCGCTCAAGAGCGATCCCGAATGGCGTAAAACGGATTGCCCCCGTTGCGGCGGTGCGGCGGAGCGCGAAACCGATACCTTCGATACTTTCTTCGAGTCCTCCTGGTATTACGTGCGTTACTGTTGTCCCGATGCCAAGGAAATGGTCGACGCGAGGGTTCGCCACTGGCTGCCGGTCGATCAGTACATCGGCGGCATCGAGCATGCGGTGCTGCATCTGCTCTATGCGCGGTTCTTTTACAAGTGCATGCGGGATGAGGGACTCGTGCCCGGGGACGAGCCGTTCACCCGGTTATTGACCCAAGGCATGGTAGTCGCGGAGACCTATTATCGTGAGGAGCAGAGCGGGCGGGTTTGGTTCAACCCCGCGGAAGTTGAGATCGAGCGGGATGCACACGGCGCGCCGACCCGGATCTACCTTCGCGACGATGGCCGGCCGGTTCGGTTCGGCGGCATCGAGAAGATGTCGAAATCAAAAAACAATGGAGTCGATCCCGAGACGCTCGTCGGGCGCTACGGAGCCGATACGGTGCGCCTGTTTGCGATGTTCGCCGCGCCGCCGGAGCAGTCGCTCGAGTGGTCGGATGCCGGGGTCGAGGGCGGAGCCCGGTTTCTGCGTCGCCTGTGGCGCCTGGTGCGAGATCACCTGCTTATGCCCGTGCCACCGCCCGCGTCGCAACGGGATGAGGCTCGGGAGGAGGCCGGTGAACGATTGCGCCGCAAGTTGCACCGGACCATTGCCAAGGTCAGTGATGATTTCGAACGGCGTTATGCCTTCAATACGGCGATTGCGGCCTGCATGGAGCTGGCCAATGACCTTGCCCGCTACGTACCCGTGCAACCGCATGAGTATGCCTTGGTGCATGAGGCCTTGTCCGTTCTGGTGCGCCTGTTGGCACCAATCGTGCCGCATATTGCCGAGCGGTTGTGGCAAGCACTCGGCGGCGAAGGCCTGGTCATGGATGCGCCGTGGCCCGAATTCGACCCCGCCGCGCTCGTTCTCGACCGGGTGGAGGTGGTGGTGCAGGTCAATGGCAAACTGCGGTCACGCTTTATGGCGGCTGCGGACGAACCCCGGGAGAGCCTCGAACGGTTGGCCCTGGCCGATGAGCAGGTCATCCGGCATCTGGAAGGGAAAACGATCCGCCGCGTGGTGGTGGTGCCGGGGAGGCTGGTCAATGTGGTCGTCGGCTAGATTTTTCTTCCCGGGGTTCGCACTGGTGCCGCTGGCGGTGATCCTGTCGGGTTGTGGATTTCATCCTGCCGGGAAGGTGCTGCTCCCGCGGGTGATGCGGATCACTTACATAGAGAGTGATAATCCATATGGAAACTTGGAAAATCTTCTGCGCCGTACCCTGACCGACAGTGGGGTGAAGGTGGTGGAAACCCGCGACCGGGCCACCGCGGTACTGGATATCGAGCGGGCTACGACCAAGCGGCGGTTATTGGCAGTGAATAATCTTGGCCGACCGGTACAATACATGCTGGTGTACCGGGTTCGTTATCGCCTGCTTGCGCCCGGGGGCCGGATGTTGATTCCGGAGCGCGAGATTCGTCTGGAACGTACCTATGCCTATTCGGTACGGACCGAACTGGCCAGTGGGCGCCAGGCGGATGCCCTGCTGGCCTCGTTGCAACGGACCGCGAGCCGTTTGATACTCTTGCGTTTGCGTACCTATCCACGGGCGCGCATATCGGTAAAGGAGACTCGACCCAAAAATTCAGTCAAACGTTTAAAATGATTGCATCCGCCCGATAGGTGGCCTTCGGCCAAAGTTATTGTAAGGAGCCAGAAATGTTAGACCCTAATCGTCAGATCCGTAACGTTGCCGTTCTTGGAGCCGGAGTCATGGGAGCCCAGATTGCAGCCCATCTCGGTAGTGCCGGCCTCAAGGTGTTGCTGTACGACCTGCCGGGCAAGAAGGCGGCGAATGAAATCGCCCAGGGAGCGCTCAAGCGGCTCGGCAAGCTCAAGCCCAGCCCGTTGGCCTCCAGCCACACCCTGGAGGCGATCAGTGCCTGCAATTACGCCACCGATCTGGATCGACTCAAGCAATGCGACCTGGTTATCGAGGCCGTGGTCGAGCGGTTGGATATCAAGCAATCGCTCTATGCCCAGGTTGCCCCGTATCTTCACGACGGGGCATTGTTCGTCACCAATACCTCGGGTATTCCCATCGGGGATTTGGCCCAAGCGCTGCCGCCGGGGCTCAGGCCGCGTTATTGCGGGGTGCATTTCTTCAATCCACCCCGTTACATGCACCTGCTGGAGTTGATCCCTCATGCCGACACGGATCTCGAGGTGCTCGATCGGCTGGAAGGGTTCTTGACCACGGTGGCCGGTAAGGGGGTCATTCGGGCCAAGGACACGCCCAACTTCATAGGTAATCGTATCGGGGTGTTTGCCATTTTGGCGGTTCTGCATCATGCGGAGCGGCTGAAGTTGCCGCTGGATCTGGTGGATCGACTCACCGGCCCGGGCATCGGCAGGCCGAAAAGCGCGACCTTGCGCACCGCCGACGTGGTCGGCCTCGATACCATGAAACATGTGGTGGACGGCCTGGCGGAAACGCTGAAACAGGATCCTTGGCACAAATACTTCCGGTTGCCGGGGTGGATGGAATCCTTGATTGAGGCGGGTGCGTTGGGTCAAAAAACCGGGGCGGGTGTCTATCGCAAGGGCAAGGGCGGAATCGAGGTGTTGGATCCGGCCAAGGGGGAGTACCGCCCGGTACAATCGGCGTTGACCGGTGCGATGCGTGCCATGTTGAAGGAGCGCGATCCCCGCAGGAAGTTTGAACTCCTAGCCGCGATTCAACATCCCCAAGCGGAATTTTTGCGTGCGGTATTTCGCGACCTGTTTCACTACAGCAGTTTCATGCTGGGCGAGATCGCTCACAGCGCCCGCGACATCGATCTGGCGATGCGTTGGGGCTACGGCTGGCAACTGGGACCGTTTGAGACCTGGCAGGCGCTTGGCTGGGGGGAAATCGCCGCCGATCTTGCCCATGCTATCGAGCAGGGTGAGACCATGAGTGACGCCCCGCTGCCGGACTGGGTGCGTGAGCTGAAGGCGGTGCATACGCCACAGGGGTCCTGGGATGCCGCCTCGGCGCGGATGATGCCCCCGTCCACGCACCCGGTATATCGCCGCCAGGTTTTCCGCCAACGGGTGGTGGGAGAGCCCGTGCCGCAAACTTCAACCGTGTACGAGAATGATGGCGTGCGGTTGTGGGATGGCAACGATGGTGTAGCTGTTCTGTCTTTCAAGAGCCGGGGGCATACCATTGGTCCCATGGTCTTGGCGGGAGTGAAAGAGGCGCTTTCCATTGCCGAGCGGGACTGGAAGGGACTGGTAATTTGGCAGGATTCCGAACCGTTTTCCTACGGCGCCAATCTCAAGGAGATCGGTGAGGGTGTTGCCACCGGTAAGCTCGATCCCGCCCGGTTGATCTACGATTTTCAGCATACCTCGCTTGCCCTGCGTTACTCTGGGGTTCCGACTGTGGCCGCGGTTCGGGGCATGGCGCTTGGCGGTGGCTGCGAATTCATGCTTCACTGTGACCGCGTTGTCGCCGCACTGGAAAGTTACACCGGCCTGGTCGAGGCCGGTGTGGGACTCGTACCGGCCGGGGGCGGGACCAAGGAATTTGCCCTGCGTGCCGCGCAGGAGAGCGCCACGGGATGGTTGTTCGATCGGCTTGCCAAGCGGTTTGAACTGATCGGCATGGCCAAAGTGGCGACCAGCGCCCAGGAGGGCAGGGAATTCGGGTTCCTGCGGAATTCCGACGTGGTTGTCTTTCACCCCGACGAACTTCTCTATGTGGCCAAGGCCGAGGCTTTGGCGCTGTACGAATCGGGTTATCGCCCACCGCTTCCGCCTGCCGGTATTCCCGTTATGGGTAAAACCGGCATTGCCACCATCCAGGCCCGCTTGGTCAACCTGCTCGCCGGTGGATTCATCTCGGAATATGACTTCGAGTTGGGTACCCGCATCGCCGATATTCTCTGCGGGGGCGCACTAGATGAGGGTGAGCTGGTCAGTGAGGAATACCTGTTGGCCCTGGAGCGAAAACATTTTCTCGAGTTGCTCGGGCAGGAGAAAACCCGGCAGCGCATCGAGCATACGCTCAAGACCGGCAAACCACTGCGTAACTGAACCATTGAATTCGAGGATAGAACCATGACCCAGATTCAGGATGCATTTATCGTTTCCCCGTTGCGCACTCCGGTTGGCAAGGCGCCCCGCGGCATGTTCCGCCGGGTACGTCCGGACGACCTGTTGGTGCATGTTATCCGCGGCGTGTTGGCGGCCCATCCCGGCGTAGATCGAAGCCGGATCGAGGATGTTATCGTCGGTTGCGCGATGCCCGAGGGAGAGCAGGGCCTGAATGTTGCCCGCACTGCGGCGCTGCTTGCGGGATTACCGGATTCGGTTCCGGGGATGACGGTTAACCGTTTTTGCTCCTCCGGCCTGCAGGCCATAGCGATTGCCGCCGACCGGGTTCGCACCGGGCAGGCGGATCTCGTGCTCGCCGGTGGAACCGAGAGTATGAGTCTGGTACCCATGGGCGGGCATCACCCGGCCTACAATCCGGCCGTGTTCGCGCAACACGAGAATTGGGGCATTGCCTATGGTATGGGAGCCACGGCCGAGGAGGTGGCCAAGCGGTTCAAGGTCGGTCGCGAGGAGCAGGACGAATTCGCCGCGCAGAGCCATGCCCGTGCCTTGGCAGCCATAGAAAAGGGGGAATTCAAGGAGGAAATTCTTCCCTATGATATCGAGCAGCCCGTTCCATGCGGCGACCAGGGCGAGATCGAGCTCAAGCACCGCCGTGTAGATACGGACGAGGGCCCCCGTCTCGGATCTACACCGCAGGTATTGGGTAAGCTCAAGCCTGTATTCGCCGTTAACGGTTCCGTGACCGCCGGCAGCAGTTCCCAGATGAGCGATGGGGCGGCGATATGTTTGGTGGCAAGCGCCCAGGCGGTGAAGGACTATGGGCTTGAGCCGATTGCGCGCCTCGTCAGTTATTGCGTGGCCGGTGTTCCTCCCGAGATTATGGGTATCGGCCCCAAGGCGGCGATTCCCAAGGCGCTCGAGGCAGCCGGGTTAAAGCTCGATGATATCGATTGGATAGAACTTAACGAGGCCTTTGCCGCACAATCGATCGCAGTGATACGTGAACTCGGCCTGGATCCGAGGAAGACCAATCCACTGGGAGGCGCGATCGCGCTGGGGCACCCCCTGGGATGCACGGGAGCAAAATTAACCGCTACGGCTTTACACGCGTTAAGCCGGCGTAATCTGCGGCGGGCGATGGTTACCATGTGTATCGGCACCGGAATGGGGGCAGCGGGTATTTTCGAGCGCGTTTAAGCCGATTTTTTCGGTGGCACCGCGGCGGGTCGGGAATTGCGTGTTAGAAGTTTCCCGGCGGCTTTCAGGGCGTAACGAGCGTATAATACGCACTGGGGAGCCGGTTAGGCGGCCGCCTTGTGGTGCCTTCGGGTACGGCGGGGAGGAAAGTCCGGGCTCCATGGATCAGGGTGCCAGGTAACACCTGGGCGGCGTAAGCCGACGGAAAGTGCCGCAGAAAACAGACCGCCGATGGCCTCTCGGGGCACAGGCAAGGGTGAAAAGGTGCGGTAAGAGCGCACCGCGCGGGTGGTAACACACCGTGGCAAGGTAAACCCCACCCGGAGCAAGGCCAAATAGGGAAGTGGCGGGTTCGCCCGCGGATGAGATCCACATCCTGCTTCCGGGTAGGCCGCTAGAGGCGCATGGCGACAGGCGCCCCAGATGAATGGTCGCCCACGACAGAACCCGGCTTATCGACCGACTCCCCACTCTTCCCCACGATTCTTAGCTTTAAGCTTCAACTTGATGATAATAAAAATTATTATTCTTGCTGTCCCTAGTACAGCAGTACGTTTATCCTAGGAAATTGGAGTTTAAGGTATCAATTTCCCTTGACTTTTGGGTATTTTTGTACCTATAGTGTCTACAAGTGGGATTAAGTGGGATTTTCTGGGAGCCATTTATTCATGTTTCGTGGTCTGAATCAGATCAGTCTTGATTCCAAGGGGCGGCTCGCCATTCCGGCACGTTATCGCGATCCCATCACCGAGGATGCCCAAGGGGCCCTGATAGCAACCGTGGACCGCGATCGTTGCCTGTTGCTTTATCCCCGTCCCCGGTGGGAAGAGATCGAGCGTGAACTGGTACGTTTGCCCAGTCTTCAGCCCGAGACCCGGGCCCTGCAGCGGATGCTGCTCGGTTATGCCACGGACATGCAGATGGATGGTCATGGGCGGGTACTTTTACCGCCTCCCTTGCGAGAGTACGCCGAGCTTGATCATAAGGTGATCATGATCGGCCAGGGCAATAAGTTTGAATTGTGGAGTGAGGCCAATTGGGCGGAAATCGAGCGTAATTGGGCTGCGGGAATCGGCCTGGGTGAAAAGGGCACGGCCGCCCTGGAGCATATTTCGCTGTGACCGGGACTCATATTCCGGTTCTGGCGCAGGAGGCGATCGAATGGTTGGCGATACGTGCCGATGGATTCTACCTGGATACTACCTATGGCCGCGGTGGTCACAGCAGCCTGATACTCGAGCGCCTGGGTCCGGAGGGGAGGCTGGTGGCCTGTGACCGGGATCCGGAGGCTCGGGTCGATGCCTGCGCCCGGTTTGGTGATGATTCGAGGTTCCGGTTTATGGGAATGGCTTTTTCGCACTTGCCGCAATGGGTTATCGAGCAGGGTCTTGCGGGGCGGATTGCCGGGGTGCTGGCGGATCTCGGTGTTTCCTCGCCGCAGCTTGAAGATCCGGCACGTGGGTTTAGCTTTTCCCATGAGGGTTCCCTGGATATGCGCATGAATCCGGAACAGGGAAGGAGCGCCGCTGAGTGGATTAACCGGGCCGCGGCGCAGGAGATCGCCGATGTGCTCTATTACTATGGCGACGAACGTTACAGCCGCAGAATTGCCCGGGCCATCGTGACCCGGCGCGAGGAGCATCCTCTGGTCACGACGCGGGCACTGGCCGAGACCATTGCCCGTGCCATACCCCGGCGGGAACGCCGCATTCATCCTGCCACCCGCAGCTTTCAGGCCATTCGCATTTATATCAACGACGAGTTGGGCGAACTGCGGCGTCTGCTCGAGGCCGTGCCCGGCCTACTCATGCCCGGCGGGCGGCTGGTCGTGATTGCCTTTCACTCAATTGAAGACCGAATCGTCAAGCGTTTCATGCGCCTTGCCGCCCATAGCGAACCGCCGAAGCTAAGGATCGTGACCCGGATGATTCAGCCTGCGGATACGGAGACGATGACGAACCCACGTGCCCGCAGTGCGCGCCTGAGGGTGGCGGAAGCACCGGCATGAAAGTGCCATCGGTTGCCGTGCTCGGGTTGCTTGGGCTAATCGTGTTCGCCAACGCATTGGGGGTAGTTTATTCGGCGGCACGCAACCGAACATTGTTTTCGGAGCTGGCTTCACAACGACTGCGGTACAACGAATTGACGATGCGCCGGGGGCAGTTGGAAATCGAGGAATGGACACTTGCGGCTCATGCACGCGTGGCCCGACTGGCGCACAAGCGGTTAGGCATGATATCTCCACGGCAGGTCAAGATTATTGTGGTGCGCCCGTGAAAGTACACGCGCGCAGGGCCGTGGTCGCCGGGGTGCTGTTTTCCCTGATTGCGTTGATGTTGGTTTTACGCGCCGTGGATCTACAGGTTATCAAACAATCTTTTTTTGCCGGGCGGGCGGCGCATCAGCAATTGCGCACCATTCGGTTGCCGGCGCATCGGGGCATGATTCTCGACCGTAGAGGTCAACCGATAGCGATTTCAACGCCGGTGGATTCAGTCTGGGCAAACCCACGGGTTATCCTGGGGCAGAAAGTCAATCTTGCCCCGCTGGCACGGATGCTTGGCGAAGCCCCGGAGCGCCTTGCGCAGCGCGTCAAGGGCTTTCCCAAGCGGGAATTTCTCTATATTGCCCGGGGATTGCCGCCGGCCCGGGCACAGTCGATTCTTGGTCTGGAGCTTCCCGGGGTTCATGTGCAACGGGAATACAGGCGCTACTACCCCGCCGGTCCGGTAGCGGCCTCCGTTGTCGGGTTTACCAATATCGATGATCGGGGTCAATACGGATTAGAACTAGAATACAATCACTGGCTTGAAGGCAAGCCGGGGGCCATGCGGGTCGTGACCAGCGCCACCGGAACCCCGGTGGAGGATGACGAGCTGATTGCCGCACCACGTCCCGGGCGCAACCTGGTGACCAGCCTCGATATGCGGATTCAGTACCTGGCTCATCAAGCCCTGGCCGGAAAGGTTGCGGCCCTGGGGGCGAGCTGGGGGGCGGCGATCGTTATCGACGTCAAGACGGGCGGGATCCTGGCTATGGCGAACGTGCCTTCCTACAATCCCAATGTCCGCAGTGATCTCAAGGCTTCGCTCTATCGCAACCGCGCGGTTGCCGACCTGTTCGAACCCGGATCCGTATTTAAACCGTTTGTCATTGCCGCCGCGTTGGCGACCGGCCGTTGGAGGCCCGAGAGTTGGGTCAACACCGGTGATGGAACGTTGGATATTGGGGGATATAGGATCCGTGATGATCGGGCGTTGGGGCGTATTTCGCTGACAACCCTACTCGAGAAATCCAGCAATGTCGGTGCCGCCAAGGTTGCCCTGTCGTTGAATCCCGAGTACTTGTATCGAGTGTTGAGCGGATTTGGCTTTGGCTCACTGGCCGCGGGAGGCTTTCCGGGTACAGTGCCGGGACGACTCGAATTTTATGGGCGCTGGGTTCCGGCGCAACAGGCGGCTATCTCCCGCGGCTATGGAGTTTCGGTGACGGCACTCGAGTTGGCCCAGGGCTATCTGGCAATCGCCGATGGGGGGATTTTTCGCCCGGTCGGTTTCTTAAAGCGCAAGCGCTCGGACTCCGGTGTGCGTGTAATCTCGTCTCGGGTGGCCGCTGAGTTGCGTCGGATGCTGACCACGGTTGTGTCGGACCGGGGGACGGGTTTTCTTGCCGAGGTGCCCAATTACCGGGTGGCCGGCAAGACCGGTACCGCGCGGCTGTACTCGGTGCGCCTGGGGGGCTATGTCCCCGGGCGTTATACCTCCGTGTTCGCCGGTATGGCTCCCGCGCGACATCCGCGGCTGGTGGTCGTGGTGGTCATTCAGGATGCCTCGCATCAAGTCTCTTTTGGTGGGCGGAATTTAATTGCCTTTGGAGGATTGGCCGCGGCACCCGTGTTTCAACAAATCATGGCAGGCACATTGCGCCTGCTTAACATTGCGCCGGACCCCGGTACCGTGCTCGCTAAGTTGAAGCCCCGGGCGGCGTGGCAACAGGGGCCGGCATGAGCACGATGAGAAAACCGGCGTACGCAAGAATGCTCCCGGAGCTTTTACGCGGCTTGACGAGAGAAGCAGTGCCTGATATCGCGGTGCGTGGCTTGTCACTGGATAGCCGCTGCATACCCCCCGGGGGGTTGTTCCTGGCCCGGTGCGGAACCCGCGAGCATGGGTTGAGGTATGTCGCCGAGGCCATACAAAAGGGAGCCGCAGCGGTTGCGTATGAGCCCGCCGATGGAATTGCCGCACCGGGTCTTGCGAATGGTATTCCCTTGATTCCCGTCGCCCGACTCGGGCACAGGGCGGGGACGATTGCCGCCCGCTTTTACGCTGATCCCTCGGCGGATCTCGCGGTTACCGGGGTGACCGGAACCAATGGTAAAACCAGTGTTACTATGATCCTGGCCCAGGTTCTGAGCGACTGGGACCGGCCGACCGGGGTGATTGGAACCCTAGGATATGGGGTTTTTGGCAAGTTGACACCGGGCGTTGAAACCACGCCCGATGCGGTGCGTTTGCAATCGGTACTGGCCGATTTTCGTGATCAAGGATCGCGTGATGCGGCCATGGAGGTTTCCTCCCACGCAATCGATCAAGGTCGGGTGGAGGGGGTGCATTTCGAAACCACGGTATTCACCAATTTAACCCGGGATCATCTGGATTATCACGGTGACATGGAAGCCTACCGTGCGGCCAAGGGCCGGCTGTTCGAGTGGCCGGGGTTGCGCCGGGTGGTGTTGAACCTGGATGATCCGGCCGCCGAATATTTTGCCGCGAGAGCCCATCCCGAGGTGCAACAAGTTGGGTATGGTTTCGGGGCTTCGCCCCCGGGCTGGTTTCATGGGCCGCGCGTGTTCTCCCGACCTTTACATGGGGAGTGTGTACTGGATCTGGGCATTGAGGGGGATTTTGGTGCGGGACGCCTGCGTAGCCGCCTGTTCGGGCACTTCAATGCGCTCAATTTACTTGCCGTTGTCGCCGGCCTGGCAGCTCGTGGATTCGATTTCCAACAAACCCTGGCCCGTGTCGGACAAGCACAAACAATTCCCGGGCGGATGGAAAAATTTGGCGGGGGGATGCACCCGCTCGTGGTAGTGGATTATGCCCACACGCCGGACGCATTGGCCCAGGCGCTCGACGCCTTGAGGCGGCACACCCGCCGGCGCCTGATCGTGGTGTTTGGCTGTGGCGGCGATCGTGACCGGGGCAAGCGCGGGCAAATGGGGCGAGTGGCGGCCGGGCGAGCGGATGCCATCATCTTGACCGATGATAACCCCCGAAGTGAGGATCCCGAAAGCATTCTGGCCGACATTCGTGCCGGTATTCCCGCGGGATCGGCCTTCGATGTGGAACGGGATCGTGCTCGAGCCATTGCCCGGGCCTATGCCGGGGCAGATGCCGGAGATGTGGTACTCGTCGCCGGAAAGGGTCACGAGGCGGTTCAGATTATCGGTAACGAGTGCCACCACTACAGCGATCGCGACGTGGTCAGACGGCTTGTAGCAGGAGTTCAGGCGTGATTCCACGGCGATTCTCCATGCTGGCCGAGATTACCGGGGGGTGCCTGGTGGGAGATGACGCGCGGTTTGGCGCCGTGCTGAGCGACAGCCGGGCAATGGAGCCGGATGCCCTGTTTGTTTGTCTCAAAGGCCCCCATCATGATGGGCATGAACATGCGGCCGCGGCGGCCGCGGCGGGTGCGGCCGGTTTTCTGTCCGAGCGGGCGCTCGCGCCGGCTAGGCCCCGGGTCGAGGTAGGCGATACGGTATTGGCACTGGGCCAGTTCGCCCGCGCCTGGAGATCCTCGGCGGCGGCGCAGGTCATCGCCGTTACCGGCTCCAACGGCAAGACCACGACCAAAAATCTTTTGGCGGCCGTGCTGGCGCAGGTACGGCCGACGCTGGCGACCCGCGGTAATCTGAATAACCAGATCGGGTTGCCGTTAACGCTGAACCGGCTTGAAGATCGCCATGGTTATGCCGTGGTCGAAATGGGTACCAATGCTCCCGGGGAGATTGCGACCTTGGCCTCGATTGCGCGCCCCGATGCCTGTATCGTGACCCGTGTTTCCCCGGCGCATCTTGCCGGTTTGGGGAGCATTGAGGGGATTGCCGCAGAAAAGGGGAGCCTCCCCGCGGCGTTGAGTCGCGAGGGAATCGCCGTGGTGGCCCGGGACAATCCCTGGTTGGCGGCGTGGCGCCGTTCGAGCCCGGTGCGGCGGTGGATTTTATTTGGGTTTGATGAGCGGGCCGATGTCTTCGCCGAAAAGATTGTGGCGCATGCCGCCGGGTGTCGTTTCCGGCTGCTGACTCCGCTTGGCGAGGCGGCGGTGGAACTACAGCTTTTGGGAAGGCACAACGTGGCCAATGCCCTGGCCGCGGCCGCTCTGGCAACCGGCTTCGGAATCGATCCCGGGGTGATAGCCCGGGGGTTGGCCACGGTGGCCCCGGAACCCGGACGGCTGCAACCCCGTCGCCTAGCCTCGGGAGCGTTGCTGCTTGATGACAGCTACAATGCGAATCCCGCCTCGGTCATGGCGGCGGTTGCCGCCGCCGCTGAGCTGGGTGCCCCGGTGTGGTTGGTGCTGGGAGACCTGGCCGAGTTGGGGCGGGAAAGCGCCGTGTGGCACCGGAGGATTGGCAAGGAAACGCGGGAGCTGGGGGGGGTGCGCTTGCTGGCCTTGGGGGAGATGGCCGCGGAAGCAGCGGCCGAGTTTGGCCCCGGGGGGATGGCCTTCGATTCGGTGGTGGCGCTGCTGCGCGAACTCGAATCGGGTATGGAGCAGGCGGCGACCATCGTGGTCAAGGGCTCTAGGGCCGCACGTATGGATCGGGTGGTGACGGCACTCGGGGGGAGGGGCGACTGATGCTGTTGTGGCTGGCCGAGTATCTCAGTCGTTATATTTCGGGGTTTCGGGTGGTGGATTACATCACCCTGCGGACGGTGCTGGCAACCCTGACGGCCTTGGTGTTTTCTTTTGCCCTGGGACCCTTGCTGATCCGTAAATTAACCTTGCATAAAGTGGGGCAACGGGTACGCCAAGAGGGGCCGCAAAGTCACCTTGGCAAGGCGGGAACACCCACAATGGGGGGAGTGCTGATTATTGTCGCGGTGGTGGCGGCAATGCTTCTGTGGGGGCGGTTGGGTAACCGGTTTGTCGAGGTGGCCCTGGTGACTTTGGTGGTCTTTGGTGCCATCGGTGGCACTGATGATCTCTTGAAACTGGTTCGGGGGCGGTCCCAGGGACTCAGTGCCCGACGAAAATTTTTGCTCCAGTCGCTCGCGGCGGTCGGCATTGGTGTGTGGCTTTACGTGACGGTTCAGAATCCGGCCGAAATTACTTTTTACCTGCCTTTCATTAAGGAAATTGCGATCCCCATGGGAGGCTGGTATTTGTTATCGGGCTACCTGGTGGTGGTAGGCAGCTCGAATGCGTTCAATCTGACCGATGGCTTGGATGGCCTGGCGATCATGCCCGCGGTGCTGATCGGCGGCGCTCTCGGAATATTTGCCTACGTGACCGGTAACTTCCGAGTCGCCGATTACTTGGCCATGCCCTATGTGTATGGAGTGGGGGAGCTGACGGTTTTTTGCGGTGCGTTGGTCGGGGCGGGTATCGGATTTCTCTGGTTCAACACCTACCCCGCCCAGTTATTCATGGGCGATACCGGCTCGTTGGCCCTGGGCGGGGCGCTCGGTATCGTGGCCCTGATGGTGCGCGAGGAGGTGGTGTTCTTTGTCATGGCGGGGGTGTTCGTAGCCGAGACGTTTTCGGTCATCATTCAGGTGAGCTCGTATCGGCTTACCGGACGGCGAGTATTCCGCATGGCCCCGCTGCATCATCACTATGAACTCAAGGGCTGGCCCGAGCCTAAGATAATCGTTCGATTCTGGATTGTGACCCTGATCCTGGTGCTGATCGGGCTCGCTTCCCTCAAGGTGCGCTGAGAATGATGGGGGCGACGCAAACTCAAAGAACGGCATTGGTGGCGGGACTTGGTGTCAGTGGCCGGGCGGCCTTGCGGTATTTGGCACACGCGGGCTGGCGGGTTTTTGCGACCGATCGTGAGGCGTCCCGCTCGGTACTGGCAGGGGCCGCGTGGCGGGCACCGGAAAGGCTCGATGAGGTTCTTGGGCAGAGCGAATTGATGGTGATCTCTCCCGGAGTAGCGCCGACATGGGCTCCGGTTACTGCGGCGCGAAATCGGGGGATCCAAATCGTAAGCGAACTGGAGTTATTCGCTCGTGCGGCGTCTTCTCCGATCGTGGCGGTGACCGGAACCAACGGTAAAACTACGGTTACCAGCCTGGTTGCGGAGATGGCCCGTGCGGCCGGCTTGCGAGTTGGACTCGGAGGTAATATCGGTACACCCGCGCTGGATTTGCTTGATGCCCAGGTGGATCTCTATGTCCTTGAGGTGTCCAGTTTCCAACTGGAATCAACCTATTCGCTGCGTTCTCAGGCGGCCGTAGTGCTCAATTTAAGCGCGGATCACCTGGATCGGCACAGGGATATGAGTGCCTATGCCGCGGCCAAGGCGCGTATCTACGACGGAGCCAGGGCGATGATCGTAAACCGTGACGATCCGCGCGTGATGGCAATGGTCGGGGCGGATGCAGCCGTTGTGACCTTCGGACTGGATGCGCCGCAACGGGACGTCGATTATGGGCTGGTTACCGATGCCTCGGGCCTGTCGAAGTGGGTGCGGGGAAAGAAAGCCCTGCTGAAAATCGAGGAGGCGAATCTTAAAGGGCGGCACAATTATCTCAATGTGCTTGCGGCTTGGGCTCTCGGGGCGGCGGTCGGGTTGCCCGACCCGGCGATGGCCGCCGCGGTGCGCGGCTTTCGGAGCCTGCCACATCGGCTTGACTGGGTCGCCGAGCGTTGCGGAGTTCACTATTACGACGACTCCAAGGCAACCAATGTCGCTGCCGCTGTCGCCGCCCT
Source organism: Gammaproteobacteria bacterium (assembly GCA_027018875.1). Lineage (GTDB taxonomy): Bacteria > Pseudomonadota > Gammaproteobacteria > JAKDMP01 > JAKDMP01 > JALUYA01. The sequence goes on along the minus strand of JALUYA010000037.1, from coordinate 8,482 downwards.
GCGCAGTTTACGAGCGCCGCTGGTGGTGATTGCGGGGGGGGAGGGCAAGGGTCAGGATTTCGGCGACTTTGCCGAGATATTGGTCCGCCGTGCGCGGGCGGTGGTCTTGATCGGCAGGGCGGCGGCCGTAATCGAGACCGCGCTTGCGGGGCGCATTCCTTGTCGCCGCGTCCGTGGCATGGAGCAGGCCGTACATGCCGCCGCCGGGTTTGCCCGGCGCGGGGATACCGTGCTTCTGTCTCCCGCCTGTTCCAGCCTGGATATGTACCGGGACTATGTCGCCCGCGCGCGGGCCTTTACGCGAGCTGTGGAGGATCTGCCGAATGGTTGATGCGCTAAGCCTCGATACTCGTGTCAATCGCCGGGTTGCAACGCCTCCCGACAAGATTCTTCTCGGCCTGGCGCTTACATTGCTGGCCATCGGCCTGGTTATGGTGGCCTCATCCACCGTGATCGCCACCACGGGGGGGATCATGGCCTGGCAAGAGTTTTTACGGCAGGCGGCCTTTGCGCTTATCGGGATCACCTGTGCCGCCATTTTATATGGTATCTCGCTGGATTGGGTTTTGCGGCTGCGCCATGTCGCCCTGATCGGCGGGTTGGTGTTGCTGGTTCTGGTGCTGATTCCCGGCCTGGGTCATTCCGCCAACGGGAGTGCGCGCTGGTTGGCGCTAGGACCGTTGCGCATGCAACCATCGGAGCCGGCCCGGTTGCTGCTGCTGCTGTATGTTGCCGGCTATGCCGCTCTTTATCGGGAGACATTGGCCGATTCGTTTCTGAGTTTATCCAAGCCGGTGCTGCTGCTGGCGCTGGCCGGGGTGCTGTTGCTTGCGGAACCGGATTTTGGGGGCACCATCGTGTTGTTTGTGACCGCGATCGGGGTGCTTTTCTTTGCCGGTTCGCGCAATCGCGATACGGCGATACTGGCATTGGTATTCGGCGGGGTCGCGCTGGTGTTGGCGCTCACTTCGCCCTATCGGCTGGAACGCCTGACCACTTTTCTCAATCCCTGGGTGGTGGAACAAACCAGCGGATTTCAGCTGACCCAGGCCCTGATCGCGGTTGGACATGGAGGGGCTTTCGGGGTAGGCCTGGGACAGAGTATTGAAAAGTTGGCTTATCTGCCCGAAGCGCAGTCGGATTTTCTGTTTTCCGTGTTGGCCGAGGAGTTGGGCTTGGCCGGGGTGGCCGGGGTTACCGCGCTTTATCTGGCCTTTACTCTGCGTGCCTTTGCGATTGCCCGCCGGGGAGCGAATGCAGGTAAATTTCTTGCCGCCAACGTGGCCTTTGTATTCGGCCTGCTGATCGGGATTCAGGCGTTTATTAATATCGGAGTCAACCTGGGCGTTTTACCGACCAAGGGGCTCACCTTGCCGCTGATGAGCCTGGGAGGCTCCAGCCTGGTGGTCGATCTGGCCGCCTGCGGGCTGATTTTGCGTGCCGCCCGCGAGATCGAGGAAGCCACGCGCCGGGGGGTGAACCGATGAGCGCCCGCCCGGTACTTATTTTGGCCGGCGGCACGGGCGGACATGTCTATCCCGCGCTTGAGGTAGCTCGGGTGCTTGGCCAACGCATGATCCCGGTGCATTGGCTGGGCGGTGGCAGTGGAATTGAAACCCGGCTTGTACCCGCGGCCGGTATTCCCTTTATCGCGTTACCGGGCCGGGGAATACGGGGCACGGGGGTGCTCAACCGCCTGGTTGCGCTGCCGCGGCTTGTTTTTGCCGTTATTCGTGCCGGGGGGATAATCCGGTGCCTGCAACCGCGTGTGGTGATCGGTTTCGGCGGCTATGCCAGTGGTGCCGGGGGGCTTGCCGCCCGCCTCGCCGGTTACCCGCTGGTAGTGCATGAGCAGAATGCGGTGGCGGGGCTCACCAACCGGGTGTTGGCCCGCCTGGGGGCGCGGTTACTCCAAGGCTTTCCGGGGGCGTTTGCCCGCGATGCGGAACTTACCGGTAACCCGGTGCGCGAGTCCATCTCCCGAATTGCCCCTCCCGGCAAGCGCATGCACGGTCGCCGGGGGCCGCTGCGGTTGCTGGTCATGGGAGGGAGCCAGGGAGCACAGGCACTGAACGAGGTTGTCCCCGCCGCCCTGGCCATGATTGTGCCCGCCTTCGAGGTACTGCATCTTGCCGGTGCGGCTCAAGCCGAGGCTACGGTACAACGCTATCGTGAAGCGGGCGTCGGGGCCCGGGTCCGGGCTTACGAATCCGACATGAGTTCGGCGTATGCTTGGGCCGATTTGGCAATTGCCCGCGCCGGGGCGTTGACCTTGGCCGAACTTTGTGCGGCGGGTCTTGCCGCCATATTGGTTCCTTACCCCACGGCGGCCGATGATCATCAGAGCGCCAATGCCGAGGTGCTGGTTGCCGCCCGGGCCGCCCGGGTATTACCGCAATCACGGTTGACCCCCGCGGCGCTCGCGGCGCTCCTGCGTGAGCTGACCGATGATGCGGGTGAGCGGAAGCGGCTGATTACTATGGCCGGGCATGCCCGGGATCTTGCCGGGCCCCACGCGGGCGAGAAGGTGGCGCTTGCGGTGCTTGCAGTGGCCGGGGAGGCGGGGCGATGAACGGTGTATTCGGCCGGGTCCGCCGGATCCACATGGTGGGTATTGCCGGTGTCGGCATGAGTGGTATTGCCGAAGTACTGCTGAATCTCGGCTATGCGGTATCGGGCTCCGATCTTAAGGAGAACGCCGCCGTGGCGCATCTTCGCAGCCGCGGTGCCCGAATTGGCATCGGTCACCGCCCCGAGAACCTTATCGATGCGGATGTGCTGGTGACCTCGAGCGCGATTGCAGCGGATAATCCGGAGCTGCTGGCGGCCCGTTCCCGGCGCATTCCCATCATTCGCCGGGCCGAGATGCTGGCCGAACTGATGCGCTTTCGCTACGGTATTGCCGTTGCCGGAAGCCACGGTAAGACGACCACGACGAGCCTGATTGCCAGCGTGCTGATGCAGGCAGGCTGTGACCCGACCTTCGTGATCGGCGGCCGGCTGGAAAGCGCCGGCGGTGGGGCCCGTCTTGGCAAGGGCCGCTACCTGGTTGCCGAAGCCGATGAAAGTGATGCCTCTTTTCTGCTGTACAAGCCGATGCTGTCGGTGGTGACCAATATCGACCGAGATCATCTGGGAGCCTATGGCGGCGATTTCGGTCGCCTGATTGAAAGTTTTGAAAAATTTCTATTGCAACTGCCGTTCTATGGCCGCGCGGTTGTATGTGCCGACGATCCTCATCTACTGGAAATGGTCTCCGGGCTGGGGCGGCCGGTGTGGACTTACGGGTTTGGACCGGCCGATTTTCATGGGGTCAATCTACGCGCCGAGGGTCGGTACATGTATTTCGGGGTTGAACGTCCCGAAGCCGCGGCGCTGGAACTCAGGCTTAAACTTCCGGGGCGGCATAACGTGGCCAATGCCCTGGCGGCGGTGGCGATTGCGGCGGAACTCGGGCTTGCCGACGAGGCCGTCGTTTGGGCACTGGCGAATTTTGACGGTATCGTTCGGCGCTTGCAGGTACTGGGGGAATTGTCCCTGGGGGGGGTTCGCGTGCCCCTGGTCGATGATTATGCGCATCATCCACGGGAAATTCTCGCCACCCTGCAAGCGGTTCGCGCGGCCTGGCCGGGGAAACGTCTGGTGGTGGTATTTCAGCCGCATCGGTATACACGAACCCGGGATCTTCTGGATGACTTTGCCGCCGCCATGGATGCGGTGGACCTGTTGGTCTTGGCGGAAGTCTATCCCGCCGGTGAGGCCCCGATTCCCGGCGCCGACGCCCGGGCGCTGGCGCGGGCGATCCGTAGCAGGGGACGGGTGGAGCCGGTATTCCTCCCGGATCCGGATGATCTGGGGAAAATCCTGGAGGCCTTACTGTCCCCCGGTGACCTGGTGCTGACGCTGGGCGCCGGCGATATTGGACAGTATGCCCGGCGGCTGCCGTTGACGGTGGAGCGCGGATCATGAGCCGGTCGGACCTGGCGGCCCTGCCCGGTCGGTGCGGACGAGTTGCCGTGCTGTTGGGGGGCAGCTCCGCCGAACGGGAGATCTCGCTCATGAGTGGGCGGCGGGTATTGGAGGCCTTGCGTGCCCGGGGCGTGGATGCCCACGGCCTGGACCCCTGCGATGATGGCCTGAAGAGCCTGTGCGAAGGCCGCTTCGATCGCTGTTTTATCGTGCTGCATGGGCGCGGTGGAGAGGATGGGTGCATCCAGGGGTTTCTCGACACCCTCGGAATTCCCTATACCGGCAGTGGCGTACTCGGTTCGGCCCTGGCGCTGGACAAACTTGCGACCAAACGGATCTGGCGGGCCTGCGGGCTGCCGACTCCCGAGTGGATAGAGCTTGAAGCCGGGGAGGAGCCGCCGCAGGATCTATTCGAGCGTTTGGGGGGGGATTTCGCCGTCAAGCCCGCCCGGGAAGGCTCCACTATCGGCTTGAGCCGGGTGCGCCAGCGGGGTGAGCTTCGGGCGGCCCTGGACTTGGCATTCCAGTGCGATCACCTGGTGTTACTGGAGTCTTGGGTGGAAGGGACAGAACTGACGGCATCGATTCTTGGCGGACGCGCTCTGCCGCTGGTTCGTATTCGCCCGGCAGCCGGTTTTTATGATTATGCGGCGAAATACCTGTCTCCGGTTACGGCCTACGATTGTCCATCGGGCCTGGATGAGGGGGAGGAGTCGGTTCTGCAACACCTTTGTGTGCAGGCTTTCCGAGCGCTGGGTGCGAGCGGCTGGGGGCGGGTGGATCTGTTGCGTGACCGGCAGGGTCGTCCCTGGCTGCTTGAAGCCAATACGGTTCCGGGGATGACCGGGCACAGTTTAGTGCCCATGGCGGCCGAGGCGATCGGGATCGACTTCGGGTCACTGGTGCTGGAAATACTTGCCCAGACCCTCGACGACGGGACCAGTGAACATGGAGGCTGAAGTGATGCGGCGCCAAGCATTTCCCTTGCCGCGGTTGTGGCTGAGATATCTCCTGCCTCCGGCTCTCCTGTTGCTGTTTTTTTTGCTGGGCTGGCAATGGTTGCCGGCGCTTTCCGGGCCATCGGTGCGAACCGTCGGGGTCAGGCTGGCTCCTAATGCCGAACTCTCGCCCGGCGCCATCCGGCGGGCGGTATGGCCATTGATTCTGCACCAGCGGCTCCTGACGATTAACCTGGATGTGGTGCGCCGGCGGGTCGAGTCTCTGCCTTGGGTGGCCCATGCCGAAGTGCGCCGGGCGTGGCCCGATTCCCTGGTGGTTACGGTGAAGCTGCGCCGGGCGGTGGCCCGGTGGGGGCCGCATGGGTTGATCGATGCCCGGGGCCGGGTATTTGGACCCGTGAATTCGGCGCGGTTCAGGAACTTGCCGTTGTTGTCGGGCCCACTGCATTCGGGTACTGCCTTGTGGCGTGACCTGGTTCATGCCCGCCGACTGCTTGGCCCTAAAGGATTTCTGATTCGTAAACTCGGATTGAATGATCGCGGAGAGATCCGGATCGAGCTTTTCGGGGGATTGAGGCTGTCACTGGGACGCAAGCAACCTTTCCGGCGGCTGGAGCGTTTTGTGGGTATCGTGGCACCGGCGTTGGGAACGGCCCTGGGCCATGCGAATTCGGTCGATATGCGTTATCCGAACGGCTTTGCCGTTGGCTGGAAAGACAGGAGTGGACATGGTAAGAAAGGCTGAACGCCACCACGCGGTGGGGTTGGACATTGGGACCTCGAAAATCGTTGCAATCGTCGGAGAGTTCGGCTCCGATGGTTCTATCGAGGTGGGTGGCGTGGGCATGCACCCCTCGCATGGGCTTAAAAAGGGAGTGGTGGTCAATATTGAGTCCACCGTGCAGGCGATCCAGCGGGCGGTGGAAGAGGCCGAGCTGATGGCGGGAGCCCAGATTCACTCGGTTTATGCCGGGATTGCCGGGGCACATGTGCGGAGTCTCAATTCGCATGGCATCGTAGCGATCCGGGATAAAGAAGTGACCGCCGCCGATGTGGATCGGGTCATCGATGCCGCGCGGGCGGTGGCCATTCCCTCCGATCAAAAGATTTTGCATGTCATTCCGCAGGAATTCATCATCGACCAGCAGGATGGAATCCGCGAGCCTATCGGGATGTCGGGTGTGCGTCTCGAGGCGCGGGTTCATATCGTGACGGGGTCGGTTTCTGCGGCTCAAAACATAGAAAAATGTATCCGTCGCTGTAGCCTGGCGGTAGATGACATCGTCCTCGAACAGTTGGCCTCCAGCTACGCGGTACTCGCGGAGGATGAGAAGGATCTGGGCGTATGCCTGGTCGATATCGGGGGAGGCACGACCGATATCGCCATCTTTTCCGAAGGGGGATTACGGCATACCGCCGTGATCCCGATCGCCGGAAATCAAGTGACGAACGATATTGCGATTGCGCTCAGAACTCCGACCAAGAGCGCCGAGGAAATCAAACTTAAATATGCCTGTGCCTTGCCCCAGCTTGCCTCGGGGGAGGAAACGATCGAAGTGCCCAGCGTGGGGGAACGACCACCTCGGCGCCTGGCGCGCCTGACCCTGGCCGAGGTAGTGGAACCCCGCTATGCCGAGCTGTTTGCGCTGATCCAGGATGAGATCCGGCGCAGCGGTTACGAGGATCTGGCCGCCGCCGGCATCGTGCTCACCGGTGGGGCGTCAAAGATGGAGGGAGCGGTCGAGTTGGCCGAGGAGATTTTTCATATGCCGGTGCGCCTGGGAGCGCCTACCGGGGTGGGCGGGCTGGCGGATGTAGTTCGCAATCCAATTCATTCTACGGGGGTTGGACTGCTGATCTATGGCCGGGATGACCTGGCCGGAGGGCGTGGCCCCGTATCCGCCGGCCCGAAAGGATTTAAAGAGGTATTTGCGCGTATGCGGCGGTGGTTTGAAGGTAATTTTTAACAGGAGAGAGACATGGCCATGTTTGAGTTGATGGATGGAATGAGTCAGGATGCCGTGATCAAGGTGATCGGTGTCGGCGGTGGGGGCGGCAACGCCGTACGCTATATGGTGGCTTCGGGCATTGATGGGGTCGATTTCATCTGTGCCAATACCGATGCCCAGGCTTTGCGCAGCACCAATGCCAGGACGGTATTGCAGCTGGGTGCGGGAATTACCCGCGGTCTGGGGGCGGGGGCCGACCCCGATACCGGGCGCCAGGCGGCGCTGGAGGATCGGGAACGCCTGCGTGAGGTAATCGGCGAGTGTCATCTGTTGTTTATCACCGCGGGCATGGGGGGCGGTACCGGCACGGGAGCGGCACCGGTCGTGGCCCAGATCGCCAGGGAAGCCGGGGCCCTGGTCGTTGCGGTGGTGACCCGGCCTTTCTATTGGGAAGGCAAGAAACGCGGCGCAATAGCCGAACAGGGGATTGCGGAATTGAGTCATCATGTTGACTCACTGATTACCATTCCGAATGACAAGTTGCTTAAGGTGCTGGATGGTAAGACCCCCCTGCTGGAAGCGTTCCAGGCGGCGAACGACGTGCTGTATGGCGCCGTGCAAGGGATTGCCGAGTTGATCACGCGCCCGGGGCTGATCAATGTGGACTTTGCCGATGTACGCACGGTGATGTCCGAGATGGGCATGGCCATGATGGGGTCGGGATCGGCCGTGGGAGACGAGCGGGCCCGGCGGGCCACGGAGGACGCGATCGCAAGTCCCCTGCTCGAAGACATCAATCTTTCGGGAGTCAAGGGAATTCTCGCCAATATCACCGCCGGACTGGACCTGTCTATCGGGGAGTTTGATGAGGTCGGCAGTGTATTGCGCGACATTGCATCGGATGATGCGACGGTTGTAGTCGGCACGGTGATCGATCCGGCGATGACCGAAGGCGAGATCCGGATTACCGTTGTGGCGACGGGCCTGGCGCAGGCTCGTGAACTCGGCGAACGCCCGAAAATCAAGATTGTTGCTCAGGGTGGAGGAGAGCCCGAGGCATTGCCGCGCGACTGGAAGCACCTGGATCGTCCGACTGCCTTGCGTGAGGCCGAGAACAAACAGCCGATACAGATGGATCGGGACGATCCACGGTATCTGGATATTCCGGCTTTCCTTCGTCGCCAGGCCGATTGAGAACCGGTTCACGGGTGCCGGATGCCGGGGCAGGCTTGAATGATGCTAAGGGCACGCCAACATCGCTTGCGGCCTTCGCCTAGGAAAGAGATGGTCGACTGCCGGTGACTGGTGCGGGGTGGTTCACCAGGCGGTTCGGCCCGGGGATGTGATCGGTTGCAGGCAAGAGGCAGGCACCCGTGCCGGGGGATGCGAACCGGACAAACCACGCCGGCGATCCATTCGCCTAGGTGACCCTGAGTGTGGCCGGATGGAGGGCGGACTTTCTTAAGGAAACTCTGATCTTCCGCTTTCGGCGATAGTACGCGCATTGTATTGCGAGCATGAACGAAGGAGGCGGAATGCGCCAGGGAAGCCTTGCCGAGGAAGGGTTCGAGAAGTAGCGCAAGCCGACGCCTCGCGAGCGGTTCC
>JALUYA010000036.1 GCA_027018875.1 Gammaproteobacteria bacterium | reverse complement strand
ATCCTCGCACCGCGTGAAAACACAACGGGAGTCGGAACGAAGGCTGCGTGGCACGCAACTCCCCGAAAATGGGGAGACGGATATCTATACCCAATTGACAGGAGCGGCGAAATGGTGTCCCCTTTTCTTGGTTTTTAGAATCGTCTGGAAGCGCTTGGAAGGGTTAATGGTGGCTACGGGTGCCATCCAATAGCAGCCTACAGGCCGCATTATTACTGGCTTTTCAGAATCGCTGGCTGAATCTTACTCACAATCTTACTCACAAGTGCACGAAGTTCAAACGGGCCCAGCGAGCATGTAAACCGCAAGGGCTGCGCCGCGTGCAGGCGGAAATGCCTCCACAACGCGCCTCACGAATGCCTCCAGCGGCTCGCCCGGCTCGCGTTCGATCATATGACCGGACAATGTGCCCCCGCGTACAGGGTCACAGCGCGCGCCGTCTGCCTCAACACCCACCAGGAAGCCAATCATGGGCCGCGTATCACGTGCGGCCAGGCGTTGCTCCAGGCGCTCCAAGCGGCGTTCAATCGTTGCCATTCTGCTGCCCCTCGCTAACAGCTCGCTCAAGCCGCGAAAGGCGATCCTCCAACAGTTCCGACTCGCTCACCTTCGCCAACGTGCTCAGCAGATAGCCCAGCTTGCAGGCGGCAGCTAGGTCCAACTCGCCCTCCCTCGCCAACCGATATACCTGCCCCAGCTCACGCCTGATACCCCTCAGCGTATTGAGCGAAAACCGCCGGGGGGTGGGGTCTTTGCTCTTCCCGCTCGGCACAAGGGCTAGCGGGCGGTCAGACGTCCGTTTCGTGGGGGTTAAGGGCGGCTTACGCGCCACTACAGCATCCCCGTGCCCAGCGCATAGGCCGCTGCCATCAACCCAACAAACAGCGCCAGTGCAGCCGTGGATATGGCCGTGTACAGCACGCAAGTCTTAAGTCTCCTCATGCCTTTCCCTCCTTCGTGGTGCGGTCGATGATTTCGATCAGTTTGCCCGCGTCGTAACGCTCGCGCGCAATCCGCAGCGTCGCGCAGCCAATTCCGCGAATAGCCACGGCCAGCAAAACCGGATCGCTGTCAGGCGTCAAAACTTCGACCGCCGTTCGAATCTCGGGGCGCCGCTTGAGTTCTGCGCGCAGGCGGTCGTAAGCCTCGGGAATGCCCGGCGGCAGCTTCCCCGTGCGCAGGCGTGCGGCCAAGCCCTCGGCAAAGGTTCGCAATGCCGCGAGTTCAGCAGGGTCGCCGCTCAGAATGGCCTCGCGGTCGCCTTCGTCCAACGCAGCCGCCAATTCTTGAGGCCACAGAGACAGGCCCCGGCAGGCCGTTTTGCAGCGTTCGAGCAGGCGTGCGTCGGTCGGTTGCACGGTTGCGCCCGCATTTTCTGAGCAAAGGTGCGGTCTGTTTTTATCAAACGTGCGGGCAAAGGTGCGGGCAAAGGTGCGCCCGCTCATTTGCTCCAAACGCTGCTGTGCCGCGGCTTTCAGGCTTTCGCCCTTTTTCAAAGGTGCGTTCATAGGTGCGCCTCCAAGGGGCAAAGGTGCAAAGGTGCGCGCACTAGGGGTTGCACGTTTGCACGTTTGCTCGAAGTCGGTCCGTTCATCGGTCCGTTCATCGCCGCCCTCCACGTCCGTCGTTCAAGTCGGAATGAGTGATCAGCCCGGCCTCGATTGCCGTCTTAATTCGGCGTCCGGCTTGGAAGCGCGACAGGTTTAACTCATCTGCTATATCCTTTTGCGTGGCCCCCGCTTTGACCAGCTCGGCCACACGCTGCAACTTGACATCTTCGACGTTGGCCATAGTCCAGCTACGTCTACCGTGTTCGTCGGTTCCCAAGGCAGCCTCGAACCCGGCTACAGCATCGCCCACCAGCCCGCGGGCTTTCTCGAACTCGACAGTGAAGCGCGCGCCCTCTTCCGGCAGGTAGTCGATGGGGCGGCGCAGCGTTATTACCCAGTCGAGCAGGTCTTCTCGGCGGCTCGTCCCGCGCTGCAGGCCGCCCTTGCCGGAGTGGTGCACAAACAACACCGCGCGCCCTGCCGCACGCTGGCGAAGCGCCCAATCGGCCACCGGCAGCCAGCTTTCGCCCTCGTTTTCCTTCCCGCCACGGCGGGCGAGACAGGACAGGTTATCGACAACAACTAAATTGACGGCTTCCAACGCGCTCTCGTATCTCTCTTGCCCTTCAAGCGTCGCCAGGTCTGGCAATGGCCCCGACTGCGCGTCGGGTGTGACGAATTTCAGGAATCCGTCCGGCGGCTCCTTCTCGGCGCTCGCGGCAATTCGTGCGACACGCTCTTGAAGTACGCAGCCAGACATTTCGCCATCAATGTAGAGGACGCGCCTCGCTTCTGGCGCCTGCCACTTCAAGTAACTGCCCCCGCTCGCGACAGCGTAGCCCACCTCAAGGGAAAAATGCGTCTTGCCAATCCCGCGCCAAGCGTGGATCATTCCCAGCGATTGACTGGTAAGCCAGCCTCCGAAGTAATCCTCACGCGGTGGAAACTCGCGGGCTATCAGCTCTTGCGCGGAGAGTGCCACTACTGTCGCCGCGCCGGTCGAGTTCGGTCTCGCCGGGGAAGTGCGCGCAGCGGCGCCGCCTTCGGCGTACGCCGAATAGGGGATTACAACGTCACGCGGCACGGGGCACCTCCTCGGCAAAAAACTCATCCATCGTTCCGAGTTCGAGCACGCGGCGCACGCCATCTCGCATCATCGCGCGGGCAACACGGTCAATCTCGCCCTCGGCCACCTCGCCGCAACGAGCGATAAGGATGGGACCGCAGCCGGCGCACAATCTCCAATCGAAGGTGCTCGGGGCTACGCCGTTCGGCACAATCAACACCAGACGCCGTTCATGCCACGCGCGCGCCCACTCCCATGCGCGCGAGCCAATTCCGATCGAAATGCACGCGGTTTTACCGTTGCAGCCCCAGCGCCAGGGACGCGGATCGGCAGCTAGCCATTCCCGCAACTCGCGCCCGTACGGCGGCAGTCGGCGCGCGCTCATCGTTGCGACCCTTCGGCGCGCTCGGCGATCCAGCCGCGCACTTCGGACTCGCGCCAACGCACGGACTGCCGACCGATCCGAACCGGCCTCGGGAAACCGCCTTCGAGCATTCGGCTGTAAATCCAACTGCGCGAGACGCCGACGATTTTTTCGACGTCTTTCCTTCGAAGCAGGCGATCCTCGGTCTCCATTGCAAACCTCGTTTTGTAAGCTTGGGAACAAGTTAGGCGCCATCCGGAATAGGCGCCATTGTGTACCGCCGGTTATTTCCGTTTTTCTTCCGCGTGCTGCTTTTTCGAGCTTTGTATGACTTGCCTGACGCGCCTTGCAGACACGCCGAGCTTGCGCGCGATCACGGACGCACGGTTGTGCTCTGGCAGCGTGCTGTTGTTCCATGCTGCGATGATCCGCTGCCTTGTTTCCTCACCTTGCCTTCGCCTTGCTTCGGTGCCGCCCACGACGCGCTTGATCTTGGCTTTTTCGATAGCGGTCAAATAAGCGGCTTCCTGCTTCGCGAGCCAATACGCAACCGGCGAATACTCACGCCATTGACCGAAACCCATCGGCTTGTATTGTGGCTTGCCATTCCTGATTCGCGCCTTGTAGCCGGGCAGCCTCGGCACGTGGCGCGTGCGTTCGAGTAGCTCGCGCGCCTCATCTTTGCTCAGCTCGCGCCCGCCTGCTTTGTGAATACGCTTGATCTCTGCGAGTGCCTTTCGCTCCTGCTCGTTCGGTTCCAGTCGCAGCTTGCGTCTTGGCATTGCACGTTCCCTCCGTGCTCCCTGAAAGGTGCCGCGCCAGGCCGGCAGGGAATGTCCGGCTTTTCGGGAGCTACCCTAGGCGCGGCGGTTACTCATGCGCTCGCGCGGATCGGCGCTATCCGGTTGAAGCGCCCCGCATCCTGCCTTACCTGCCACAGGTCAACAGCGGCCTGCATGGCAAGCCACGATTCGGCGCTGGTGCCGAGCAGCCTTGCCAGCCGTGCAGCCATCTCCGGGGTGCAGGCGCGCTTCTCATGCAATAGCTGGCTTACGCTGAGACGCGAGACGCCCAACCGCTGGGCAAACTCCGCTTGCGTCATGCCCAACGCGGGCAGTACGTCTTCACGCAGGATCGCGCCCGGATGGGTCGGCTTGCGCCTCGGGTCTCTCATACTCTTTGCCATTAGTGGTAATCCTCAAGGTTCACGTCGGCGGCGTCTTCGCCCTCGAAGCGGAAGGTCAGCCGCCAGTTGCCCGATACACTCACGGCACAGGTGCCTTTGCGTTTGCCCTTCAGCAGGTGGAAACGGTAACCCGGCAGGTTCATGTCGCCGGGCCTCGTTGCCGCGTCCAGCCGATCCAGCATCCGCTCAAGGCGCGACAGGTGGCGGGCCGGAATGCCGCGCGCATCATCGCGGGTAAAGAAACGCTCAAGTCCACGGTGCCGGAATGATCGGATCATGTAACTACTAGGAATACATTGTAACGTATAGGAAGGCTACGGACAAGCTCATGCGCCCCGCTTGTCGCGCAACGCGACCACGTTGCCGCCGGTGCGCAGGCTGTCCAGATAGTCCGCCCAGGCCTGCATCATCTTGTGCCGCTCAGGCAGGAAGGCCGTTCGGTTGTAGGCGCGTCCGTTCGGGTCGCGTACCGCATGCGCCAGTTGGTGTTCGATCCAGTCCGGGCGAAACCCCAGCACTTCATCCAGCATCGTCCGTGCCGCTGCCCGCCAGCCGTGGCCGGTGAACGTGTCCTTGTCGATACCCACCCGGCGCAGCGCGGCATTCACGGCCATGTTGGACATAGGCCGGTTGGAACCGCGAGCACTTGGGAACACATAGCGCCCGGCACCGGTCAGCGGGTGCAGGTCGCGCAGTATCGCCAAGGCTTGCCGACTGAGCGGCACAACATGCTCGGTCTTTGTCTTGCTGGTGGTAAAACGCCACTCGGCGGCGTCAAGGTCAATATCGGCCCATTCGGCCATGCGCAACTCGCCGGGGCGCACGAAGGTATAGGCTCCGAGTTTCAGCGCAGCGCCCACAATGGGGCTGTCGTAAGGCCAGATCATGCGCAGCACCTCGCCCACCTGCACGGGATCGGTCACGCTCGCCATGTGTTTCGACGTGTGCGGCTTGAGCGCTCCTTTCAGATCGCCCGAAGGATCGCGCTCGGCCCTGCCTGTCGCCACGGCATAGCGGAATACCTGCCCGGCAATACGCAGCTCCCTGTAGGCCGTCTCAACCGCCCCGCGCGACTCCACCCGCCGAAGTACCTGCAACAACTCGGGCGCTTTTATCTCAGCCACGGGGCGACTCCCAAGGTAAGGCAACAGGTCGTTTTCCAGCCGTGCCAGCACCTTGTCGCGGTAGTTTTCAGCCCATGCCTCGCGCTGCATGGCGTACCACTCGCGGGCCACGGCCTCGAAGCTGTCACGCGCCGCCTTGGCACGCTCCGCCTCGGCAGCCTTGCGCACTGTGGCGGGGTCTTTGCCTTGGGCAAGCTGTTTGTGGGCCTTGTCGCGTTTCAGGCGGGCCTCGGCCAGCGAGACCGCCGGATAAGTGCCCAGGCTCAGCATTTTGGCCTTCCCGGCGCAGCGATAGCGATAGCGCCAGTACAGCGCTCCCGTAGGCCGCACCTCGATACACAAACCTCTTGCATCGGCTACGCGATACACCGCCTTGCGCGGTTTCAGGCTTTGCAGCTTCCTGTTTGTCAGCATGTGAGTAACCCCGTGTGAGTAAAGTGCGGCTCAATCGGGAACCGCAAGGCATCTTACTCACAAGTTTACTCACAAATGACGCTAGCTTCAAGCGGTATCGTGTGGAACGCCTAGGTACGGTTTTCGTTGATATATCGGGCTTGCAGGCCGTTTTGCTGGAAGTCTCTGGAAGCGCTTGGAAGGGTTAATGGTGGCTACGGGTGGACTCGAACCACCGACCTCAGCATTATGAGTGCCGCGCTCTAACCGGCTGAGCTACGTAGCCGTAAGGCTATATATTTTCCGCGATTCTTCGGGGATACGTCAACCTGGCCCGACCGAGGCGTTTCTCTCTCCCGACCGGCACCGGGAAACACCCCGATTATTTACCACGGTCGATAAACCGGAATGAACGCCGTATCCGTGCTTCGGGATTCTCAGCCCAGGGCAGTACCGGAGAGCCCCGCATCCCACCGAGACTTAAATATTGAATCGAAAATGCATCACGTCGCCTTCGGCAACGACATAGTCCCTACCTTCCAGCCGCCAGTGTCCCGCTTCGCGTACGCCCGCTTCGCCTCGAAAGGCAACATAGTCCTGGTAGGAAATAACCTCGGCACGGATGAATCCCTTTTCAAAATCGGTATGAATCGCCCCCGCCGCTTCGGGGGCGGTAGCTCCGCGGCACACGGTCCAGGCCCGTACCTCCTTTGGTCCGGCGGTAAAAAACGTCTCCAGATCCAGAAGTCGATAGGCGGCCCGAACCACCCGATCCAGGCCCGGCTCGGTAAGTCCAACTGCGGCTAGAAACTCCTGCCGCTCGGCCTCTTCCAGTTCTCCCAACTCGGCTTCGAGCCGAGCTGAAACCGCGACCACCTGGGCTCCTTCGCGTTCGGCATGGGCGCGCACCTGCCCCAGTAATGAATTCTCGTCCTCGGCCCCGGCCTCATCCACGTTGGCAATAAACAACACCGGTTTGAATGTCAATAGGTTCAGATCCCGCACCAGCGCCCGTTCATCCACATCGAGTACGGCCGTGCGCGCCGCATGCCCGGCTTCGAGCGCCATCGAGATCTTGCCTAAGGCTTCGTGCCTCGCTCGCGCGGATTTATCGCCGGATCGGACCAACTTTTCGGCCCGATTCAACGCCCGTTCGACCGTTTCAAGATCGGCCAACGCAAGCTCGGTATCGATCGTCTCGATATCGGCAACGGGGTCAACCCGCCCGGCAACATGAACCACCTCGTCATCCGAGAATGCACGTACCACATGCGCAATGGCGTGGGTCTCGCGGATATGCCCAAGGAACTGATTGCCAAGGCCCTCACCCTGGGCCGCTCCCGAGACCAGGCCTGCGATATCGACAAACTCGATCGTGGTAGGAACGATCTTTGCGGGATGGACAATCTCGGCGAGAGCGTCGAGGCGCGGGTCGGGCACGGGAACCACGCCCACATTCGGATCAATGGTGCAGAAAGGATAATTCTCCGCCGCGATCTCCGCCCGGGTCAGGGCATTGAATAGTGTCGATTTCCCGACATTGGGCAAGCCGACGATGCCGATGCGCAGCGCCACCGTTCAGGTGCCCGCTTCACGGCGATGCAGCATCCGCATAGCCGCCGCGTAATCCCCCGCAAGGAGATGCGGCAGTTCGGCATGCGCCGCAGCGATACCGTTCATGAGCAATTCTTCCTCCTCCCGCGAGGGTATCCCCAACACATAGTCCAGCACCGGGCGCTGCTCCTCAGGATGCCCGATACCGATCCGCAGGCGGGGAAATTCCGCGCCGAGATGACGGATAATATCGCGCAATCCGTTGTGCCCACCATGCCCCCCATCACGCTTACAACGCACCGTGCCCACCGGCAAATCCAGATCATCGTGGACCACCAGAATTTCTCGGGGGCTGTACTTAAAGTAATCCGCCAGCGCTCGCAGTGCGATTCCACTGCGATTCATGTAGGTATCGGGTTTCACCAGCAGCACATCATGCCCATCGATCGTCACCTTGGCGGTAACGCCATGGAGACGCCGCGCCGAACGAAAATCGGCACGCCGCTCGGCAGCCAGAATATCGACAAACCAGAAACCCAGGTTATGCCGGGTCCGCAGATATTCCGCACCCGGATTGCCCAGCCCGACAATGGCACGAATACGAACTTCCACCACGAGCCGACTAACCGATCACCACCCGGCAAGCCGTTTCAGGCCGCCGGCTCACTCGCCTTGTCCCCGGGCTCCTTCGTTACTCCTGCAGCAACCTCCTCGGCCGTGGCTTCGGCGGTTCCGGCCGCCGGCTCTTCCTCGCTCGTTACCCGCGCGTGATGGATTGCGGCTACGGTTACATTGCGTTCACTATCCCCATCGCTTACCGGTGCCGCCAATACCACGCCCGGGGGCAAGGGAATATCCGACAAATGCAGGGCATCGCCGATATCGAGCCCCGAAACGTCGACCTCGAGAAACTCCGGTAAATTTTTCGGCAGACACTGAATTTCGACTTCCACGACATTACGGGAGAACACGCCGCCCTGCCTGACGCCCGGCGACGACTCCACCCCCACAAAATGCAGGGGCACGATCATGGTGATTTCCTTGTTGGCAACGACACGCATCAGATCGACATGCAAAACATCGGGTTTGAAGGGATGCGCCTGCACGTCCTTGAGAATCACCTTCTCCGATTTTCTGCCGATTTTGATCGTCAGAATGTGCGAGTGGAAGGCCTCGTTATGCAAATTGTGGGCCAGGTCACTCTGGTTCAGGCTAAGCGCCAGCACCTTGCCTCCCCCCCCGTAAAGAATCGCGGGTACTCGCCCTTGCCGGCGCAGGCGGCGGCTCGCACCTTTCCCTGCATCGGTTCTCGGCTCGGCCTTGAGCATAAACTCGTTAGTCATTTAATCATACCTCCTTGGCAATGAACGCTTTCGCGTTCGCTTCGGCTCGATCCGCGACCAGATCAAAGCCATAAAATTCGATATCTCCAGACGATTAATCCACGTATAGCGAGGAAACCGATTCCTCGTCACTGATCCTGCGCATGGTCTCGGCCATAATTTCGGCAATCGACAATTGGCGAATCTTGCCACAGGCTACCGCATCCTGCCGCAGGGATATGGTATCGGTTACGACCAATTCATCGAGTGCGGACGCGCCGATGCGCTCCACGGCGTTCCCCGACAGTACCGGGTGGGTAATGTAGGCCACTACGCGCACCGCACCGTTATCCTTTAATGCCTTCGCCGCCTGGCACAGCGTACCCGCCGTGTCAACCATGTCGTCGACAATCACACAGGTGCGCCCGCTCACCTCGCCGATGATGTTCATCACCCGCGATTCATTCGGCCGGGGACGACGCTTGTCGATAATCGCAAGATCGGCATCATCCAGCCGCTTGGCCAATGCCCGGGCCCGCGCCACACCGCCCACGTCTGGTGAGACCACGATCAAATCCGGATAGTCCCGCTTCCACAGATCCGACAATAGAATCGGTGAAGCATGGACGTTGTCAAAGGGAATATCGAAAAACCCCTGGATCTGGTCGGCATGAATATCCACGGTCAGCACCCGGTCCACCCCCGAGTGCGTAAGCAGGTTGGCCACCAGTTTCGCCGTGATGGGCACCCGCAGCGAACGCGGCCTGCGATCTTGGCGAGAGTAACCGAAATAAGGGATCACCGTTGTGATGCGTGCCGCCGAAGCCCGGCGTAGGGTATCAACAATGACCAGGAGTTCCATCAGATTTTCATTGGTCGGCGGGCAGGTCGGCTGCAATACAAACGCATCTCGACCGCGTACATTTTCCAGTACTTCGACCATGATCTCGCCGTCGCTGAAACGACCCACGTTGATCTTGCCGAGCGACGAGCCCAGTGAAGCGACTATATCGGACGCCAAGCGTGGATTCGCATTACCCGCAAAAACCATCATGTCGCTAATCGGCCTCCCCCGTTCCCCACCCTGGCGATTCCCATCCATCATCACAGTACCAGCTCCCAATTACCTGCCGCCAACCTCTTACCGGGTGGTATTCCTCATACGATCCCGGTACTCCCGGCCGGGGGCTCGAAACCGCCCGCACCGATGCAGCCCGAGCATCGGAACCGTCCGTTTATTTCGGCATAACCGGCGATACATACCAACTACACCCAATCAACAGTGGTTGGGGCGCCAGGATTCGAACCTGGGAATGCGGGGATCAAAACCCCGTGCCTTACCGCTTGGCTACGCCCCATTTTTATTCCCGGCATCCCATGACACTGGGATGACTCCCAACCTCTGGCATTCCGCTTCACCTGTCTGGATAACTCCCTGCGCTTATGCATATATAGCCTTATCCCGCAGCCGGCTTATCAGCGGCGAGCGGTTGCACCCTCGCGCTACCCAGGCGCTCCAGGGTGAAGGCACGGACGCGGCGAGGTCAACGGCCTGCCTCCGACTCGTCCGCCAAGTAAAGATACAGGCACCGGTACCTGTGAGCCGAGCTTCTCCGCGCGCCCGCAACCAGTCAAGCGCCTTGGCTACCTCCGGGTAGAGCCGCACAACCACCGGCTCGCAATCATTGCGTGTTCCATCGAACGGAGAATTGTATATTTTCGCGGGTAGTGAATCGCGTGTCAATTCCGGTGCCTGAAAAATCACCTCGGTCGCCACCTCCACCCCCGGGTTTATGACCACGTACCAGAACTCGGGAAAGTCCATCGGGACCAGTTGTTCGCCCACCCCTTCGGCATAAGCTGCCAGGCCCCCGATGAATACCGGCACATCCGCCCCCAAGGTAAGCCCGAGAGTCATCAATGCCCGCGGCCTAAGGCCCAATCCCCAGATCGCGTTCAACGCCACCAGGGTCGTCGCTGCATCGGAACTGCCTCCCCCGAGGCCCGCTCCCTGGGGAATGCGCTTGTCGAGCCGGACATCAACACCCCGGTCAAGCGCCGCGGACTTGCGCAGCGCATGGATCGCGCGCACGACCAGGTTCTGCTCCTCCCGAACCCCGGCAACCCCATTCAGAAGCCGAACCTCCCGGTCTTCCCGGGGGCTGAATCTTAACCGGTCGCACAGATCGATAAACTGAAAAGCGGTCGATAGCTCGTGGTAGCCGTCGCCCCGTCGCCCCGTGACATGTAGAAACAAATTCAGCTTAGCGGGTGCCGGCCAGATGTTCATGCACCGGACTCCAGTCGCCAGCGGCTGACAATCAACTTGATCCGCACACCCGCACGGGTGGCGGTAATGGAGTCGGGCAAAAACACTCCCCGAACCCGGCCATAGCCGCCGTAACGGACCGTCCATCCACCTTGCTCAATCCACCTGAGCAGTCCCCGTGCCCCCAACTGAATTTCGCGCGCACCGCCCGGTGCCGGCCGTCCGATTATCCAGTACCGCAGACTGGAAACCGGCACGGGCCACCCCAAGCTACGTTCCAGGGCCGCCTCGGGGTGTTCGGTCAACCATTCCCGGCCCCGGGAATCGCGAATATGCAGTACGCTCGAATCACCCCACAAACGCACCGCTCCCAGGCCGAATGGCCCCGCAAAGATTAAACTCCACCGCGCCCCCTGCTGGCGCCAGTTCACATTGGCCGCCCCCCCCCGGCTTGGGGCGACAACCCCGATACGCCCTTCCAGTCTCCAATTTTGCAATTTTTCCAGGCGGGCAAGGTGAATCCGCCAGGCAACCCGGTTCGGCGGCCCGCTGGGTTGGACCAACGTTGTACAGCCGGCGCTTAGCACAAGCAGCAATAGAGCCAGGCTTCGTTTCACCGCGGAATACGCTCCAGGAGCTTTAAGAGCCGAGAGTTCTTCGGCGATTTTTTGAGGGCATAATGCACCACTTGCCGCGCTTTCGAGACATTTCCGAGCGCCAGATACGCTCGCGCCAGATGCACTGCCACATCCACCGCCCCCGTCCTGGCCCAGGCACGGCGCAGGTAGGGCAACGCCTTGGCGGGCCGTCCCATCCGGTATAGCACCCATCCCATGCTGTCCAGGTAGGCGCCATTACCCGGATCAATCGCCAGAGCCCGGACGATGTAAGTTTGTGCCACCCGCAAGCGGCGCGTATGTTCGGTGAGCGTATAGCCGTAGGCATTCATGTAAACAGGGTTTCCCGGCTCCTGCACCACCAGTTGACGCAGCAACTCCAGCGCCTGGCGCCCCTGGTGCAACCGATCCGCCAGTACCGCACGCTGATACCGAAGCGGCCGAACCCACGGATACCGCCGCACGGCCCGGCCGAGCAATTCATAGGCCGCGCTCAAATGCCCTGCATGTTCATCCAGGTTCGCCTCCACCCCAGCCCAGGTAGGCGCATAGCCGGGAAGCACCTTCTCCAGCATCCGCAGATAATTTCGCGCCGCCTCGGAACCTCGCCAGTCCGCCAGCGCATACACGGCGCCCCGCTGTGCGGGGCCAACAAGGCTGCCCTCGCGAACTCTCCGATACCAGCCAAAGGCTTCGCCCCATTGCCCCTTTGCGGCGGCAATCCCGCCAAGCAAATTATATGCCTCCATTGTATGGCCGCCCGCTTCAAGCAGCCGGGTCAAGCGGTCCCGGGCCGCCCCGGTCTGCCCCTCGGCGATATCGATCAGCGCCCGGACGAGTACGATATGCACCTGTTGCGGAGCAGCCGTCCGGCCAGCCGACAGGGCTGCGCGTGCCTGCTTGAACCGAGAGTCACGCGCCAACAATCCGGCATAAAAAGCGCGCAACATCGAATCACCGGGGTCACCGGCCGATAATTTTTCCGCCACTAAAAGCGCCGGTTTCTTATGCCCCATCCCCCATAGCGCCTGGGCTTCGATTATCCCGGCAGAACGCCTCGCCCCGGGCAAGGCCGCCAGGCTCTTGCGGGCCATAGCCAACGCCACTGCATTATCGCCGACTTCCAGCGCGGCGCGCGCATAGCTCAACCGCAGGTGGGTATCGCGCGGGTATTCCCGCGATAACTTCCGGGCCAGGGTATAGTTCAGCCACGGATCCACCCGGCCCCGGAATACCAACGATATCACCGCCGCCCCGCCTTTGCGGTAGGCAAGGCGCGCATAGCGAAAGGCTCGATCCATTTTCCCCTCCAAAAGTGCGCTGCGGGCAAGCAGCACATAAGGATCGGGGTTGGCGGGATTCAACTTACGGGCGTAGCCCGCCGCCTGGGCGCCCAACTCGGAATCATTGCCTTCCAAGGCGACCAGCGAGGCCAATAACGCCCGCTCCACACTTTTTTTCTGCCTCGCCTGCTGGAGCAATACCCTCGCCATCAGGCGTGGAGAATGCAGTTGCCGGGCCATGGCCGTAAAATTTTCGACATCGACCGGCGTCAGCCCGCCCTGCGCGGGCCGGGCTGGCGAAAAATGACTGGCACAGCCGGAAAACGATAGCAGCAGGAGCAGCCACGAAATGAATAAAATAGGATGCCGCATGGACAGTCGGGGCCGGAAAAGTCAAAACTATACCAGCAGTCGCCGAGCGCTGCGCTAGAATAGACTCATTATGGAATCAATTACCGACAACTTGCTCGTCGTCGGCATAAGCCACAAAAGCGCCCCGATCGAGGTACGTGAACGCGTAGCCGTACCCCAGGAACGGATACCCGAGGTTCTGGATCAACTCCTGGAACACGAGGGTCTCGATGAAGCTATCCTGCTGTCGACCTGCAATCGAACTGAACTTTATGCCTTGGCGAATGCCGCAGCCCAACCCCTGGTGCGTGACTGGATACACCAAATCCACCCCCTCGCGGGTGATCTGGAACCTTATCGTTATACCCACCGGGGCACCGCAGCCGCCCGCCACCTGTTTCGGGTAACCGCCGGCCTGGACAGCATGGTTCTTGGCGAATCCCAGGTTCTGGGCCAGGTCAAACAGGCCTACCTGGATGCGCATGCGTCCTCGGCGGTGGGCCCACAATTGCATCAATTATTTCAGTTTGCATTCAACACGGCCAAAGCCATCCGGGGCGATACCACTCTCGACGCCGTACGCTCCCTGCCCTATGCGGCCGTCAAACTGGCACAACAGCACATGGGTAACCTGAAGGGCCGCAAGGCCGTTCTGGTAGGCGCGGGAGAAACCATGGAGTTGCTCGCCTTCCATTTGCGCGCCCAGGGCATCGGCGAACTGCATTGCGCCAATCGCACCCTGGAGGGTTCACAGGCCCTGGCCGATCGGTATCAAGGGGAAGCCCATCCGCTGTCCGCGCTGAAAGACCTGCTTGCCGATGCCGATTTACTGGCCAGTGCCACCGGGAGTTCAACCACGCTGATTACACCTGACCTGCTCGCCTTGCACCAGCCCGAACACCCCCTGTTACTGCTTGACCTGGGCCTGCCCCGTGACATGGATCCCGCAATGGCCAACTTGCCCGGAATCGCACTCTTAAGCCTCGATGACCTGGGTGAAATCATCGCCACCAGCAAAGAAATGCGCTATGCCGCAGCGGTGGAAGCCGAACACACGGTAATGCAATCGGTCGCCACCTGGCACCAGGCCGGGCGGATTCGCACCGTAGTGCCGACGATCTGCGCACTGCGGGCCGCGGCGGCACAAGCCCGGCGGCGCACCCTCGCCGAAGCCAGGCGCATTGCCACCGCCCGGGGCAGCGATGCCGCGCTCGAATACCTCGCCCGAACTCTGACCAATCGGCTGATACATACTCCCACGGTACGCCTGCGAAACGCCGCGGCGAGTGAACAAACGGCGTTGGTTGATGCCGCACGAGAGCTATTCGCACTTACCGATGAGTACCGTGACCAGCAGGATCAAGACCACCAGGCGGCATGAATCCGTCACTCCTCGCCCGGCTGACCGCGCTCGGTGAACGCCTTGCCGTAATCGAGCATGAACTGGAACAGCCCGAAACTTCAAAAGATCCCCAGCGTTTGGCCAAACTAGCCCGGGAACATTCGCGTCTTACCCCGGCGGTTCAAACCTTCTCCCAGTATCGACAACTGGATATAGAGCGGGCCGAGGTCGAAGCGTTGACCGGCAATTCGGATCGTAAACTTGCCCGCCTTGCCACCGATGAACTCAAACGCATCACCGCACGGCAACTGGCCCTGGAGTCCACGCTGCTCGATGCACTGATCCCTCCCGATCCGGACGAGGGGCGCAACCTGTTTCTGGAAATTCGCGCCGGCACGGGCGGTGATGAAGCCGGATTGTTTGCCGGGGATCTGCTGCGCATGTACAGCCGCTACGCCGAAACCCGCGGCTGGCAGCTGGAAATCGTAACCCTGCGTGAATCCGAGCTGGGGGGAATTAAAGAAGCCGTGCTGCGCCTCGCCGGAGCGGATGCTTATGCCCGACTACGCTTCGAATCCGGTACGCATCGCGTCCAGCGGGTGCCGCGAACCGAGTCCCAAGGCCGCATTCATACCTCCGCCTGCACCGTCGCGGTTCTGCCCGAGATGCAGGCTATGGATCAGATCGAGATCAAGACCTCAGACCTGCGGGTAGACACCTACCGCGCCAGCGGGGCGGGCGGGCAACATGTCAACCGCACCGACTCGGCCGTGCGGATTACCCATCGACCTTCGGGACTAGTGGTCGAGTGCCAGGATGAACGCTCCCAGCACCAGAACCGGGCCCGGGCGATGGCGCTTCTCAGCGCCCGGTTACTCGCCGCCGAACGCGAACGTCAGTCCCGGGAGCAGAGCGCGGAACGCAAGGCCCAGGTGGGAAGCGGGGATCGTTCCGAACGCATTCGCACCTACAACTACCCCCAGGGCCGGGTAACCGATCACCGGATCGGAATCACGCTGTACCAGTTGGATTCGGTGCTCGCGGGGGCTCTCGACCTGGTTATCGAGCCGCTGATCCGCGCCGAACGCGAACGCGCGATCGCCGCGCTGGCCGCGGACTCACCCGAGGACTGAACCCGCCTCTGCCGGTTCCAGGGCAAACCAGGCGCCGGTCACCCCGGCAAGTAAATACCATTGCGCGAGCGCCAGGAGTAACGGCATAAGCCCCCAGGCAAACCAGGCGGGCTCGGCCGGCGGACTCGCCAGATGAACCAACACATCCGGTCTTGCCGCCATGGCGGCAACTCCACCGCCAGACAGGCTCCTGAATAAGCTCCACACCACCGGCAGCGCCCCGATGACATAAACCACGCCATAGAATGCATAGGGACCGGCAATGCGGCGTAAGAGCCCTGCCCAGTCACGCCGGGCCCGGGCATAAGCCAGACCGAGTGCGGATACCGGTCCGGCCTCTGCCCACACTACGGCCGGGCCATAGAGCACCCAGGCAAGGCTGAGCAGCACCCCCGGAACGAGAAACAGCAGCAATCCAAGCCCAACCCCGATGTTGTAAATCAGGGCGGCAAGCCCCAGTCGCCACCCCGCCGCCAAGGCCCGCCAAGGGATTCGGCGCGGGCGCCGCCCGTCGACAATGCATTCGCCCATCATCGCAATCACCGGAGCCAACAAGATCGAAGCCCCGATCAGGTCCAGAACATACCAACCCAGTGCCGGAAAGATTGCCGTCGCCGTCATGAAATCCGCACGCGGATCTTTCTGAATATAGACCGCCAACAGTGACAAGACCAACCCCGCCCAGCCGCTGCGCAGCGATAGAACCAGGCCTGCGGGGACCACCTGCCCCCGAGAACTATTTTGTCGAGACATTGTAATAATCGGGCATCGGAGCTAAGATTGAATAGGATAATTGTCTGGAGGAAGATCGTTTATGAAACGTATACTTGCTATCGGAGCCGTTGCGCTCGGGTTACTTGCCCTCGGCGCCTGCTCCAAACCTCGGTCCCAAGGCCCCGCCCCGGCGGCACCGGCCGTAACCACAACGCGTCATGCCGCGCCTTCGGCTGGTACCAGCTCTTCAAGCGCCGCGGCACCGATGCCGGCGAAGGCTCCGGAGACAACGCCAACTCCGCATACCGCGCCAACACCGGCAACCGGCGGCTAGGAATCTGCCGGAGTTGGGGACAATCTACCGCGGTGGTGGAATAACGGCCGAATATCTCCGGTTCTTCATTGCGCAAGCTCACTATGCGCCCTGAAGTCAGAGATATTTTAATTCGCCTTTCCACGGTGTCCGCTCCGATTGACCAATCCCGACAGGTGTCTGTCCACAAGATTTATTCCATCCAAATCATGGCCCGCCAAGCGGGCCATGGTTTTTCCATGCTTCCCCGGTTATCCGGTTTCAAAACACCAGCATCCGCACCGCAATAATCAGTAACAATATCGCAAACAGGCGTTGAAACCGCTTACGCGGCAGATGCTGGGCGATTTTTGCTCCTAGTGGCGCCAACAACATTGCGGTAATCGCGGTAGCCGTCACCGCGGGCCCATAAAGATACCCGAGCGAATAGGCCGGCAGCCCGGGAGATTCTCTTCCAACCAGGATATAGGTGATCGCGGCCGTCAAGGCCGCAACCAGCACCCCGGCACTGGAAGTACCCGCTACGCGTTGGGAATGCAGGCCTTGGAACAGCAGGAAGGGCACGATCATCGAACCCCCTCCCACGCCTACCATGGAGCCGACCTCGCCAATAACGAACCCGGCGGATAAAGCGGTTCGCGGTGAGGGCCCTGCCGAGTGCCGCCACTCATGGGGTTGGCGGCCCCAAACCAGGTAAATTGCCAATAGCAGCATCAGGGCACCAAAGACCCGGCGCAAAATATCATCCGGCAACCCGTGAGCGATTACCCCGCCGATGACGGCCCCGACAATCAGCCCCGGGGCCAGGGCCTTGAAAACGCGCCAATCCACGGCACCATTGCGCGCATGGGCATGGACTGCACTAAGACTCATCAGCGCCGCCGCTCCCACCGAAGAACCAACAGCCATATGCGCGGCCATGTCCGGAGCGATCCCGAAGGCCGGAAAAATAACCAGAAAGGCGGGTACCATCAGCACGCCACCGCCGATACCGGCGGCAGGCGCGACCAGTCCCACCACCATACCCAGGGCCAGAAATAGCCCGAGTTCAATCACCATGGACTCAACTTATCCATAAAGTTTTCAGATTGAGAAATTCGCGCAAGCCTTCGGTGGCAAGCTCACGGCCGAACCCCGAATGCTTGATGCCGCCAAAGGGCAGCCGTGGATCGCTTTGCACCATCTCGTTGACGAAGGCGAGGCCCGAGGCAAGACCCCGCGCGAACCGCTCTCCCGCCTCCCGGTCGGCGGTCCAGACGCTGCCGCCCAAGCCATAGGAAGTCGAGTTCGCCAGTGCCAGAGCGGCGGCACGATCCGTGGCCCGAAAGATGGCCGCCACCGGGCCGAACACCTCTTCCGTGGCTACGGCCATTCCCGAACGAACTCCATCGAGCACGGTAGGCTCATAGTAGTAGCCCGGTCTCGCGGGGATGCCCCCCCCGGTTACCAGCCGCGCTCCCGCATCGAGGCTGGACTGCACCTGGCGGGCAAGCGTCAGGCGCAAATCATCCCGGGCGAGTGGCCCGAGATCGGTCGCTTCAGCCGCTGGATCGCCCAGTTCCAAGGCCTTGCTGGCAGCAACAAACCGGGCCACGAATTCCTCATAGACCGGAGCCTCGATGATGAATCGCTTGGCCGCGATACAACTCTGACCGGTATTCTGAAACCGGGCGCTAACGGCAACTTGAACCGCCCGCTCCAAATCGGCATCGGCCAGCACCACAAAGGGATCGGAGCCTCCCAGCTCAAGCACGCATTTTTTTAGATTCTCGCCCGCCACCCGGGCCACTGCGCGCCCGGCACGCTCGCTGCCGGTCAGCGTAATAGCGGCTATGCGCGAATCGGCAATAACCCGGGCTGCGTAGTCATTATCGAGCACCAGGGTCGTCAATACGCCGGGGGGTATCCCCGCCTCTTGCGCCAACCGGACGAGGGCCAGCCCGCAACCGGTGGTACTTGGAGCCGGTTTCAGCAGCCCGGCATTTCCGGCGGCCAGCGCCGGGGCGGCGAATCGGGCGGCCTGCCAGAAAGGAAAGTTCCAGGGCATGATGGCAAACACGATCCCGAGCGGCTGATACACCACCCCGCTCCAGGCGGCGTTGGTCTGCACCGGCTTATCGGCAAGCAGCACCGGGGCCTGCTCGGCATAATACCGAAACGCCCCGGCACATTTCTCCACCTCGGCACGCGCCTGGGTGATGGGTTTGCCCATCTCGCGGGTCATCAGCCGGGCGAGTTCATCCCGCCGGGCCAAAAACAGATTGGCCAGCCGGGTGAGCGGCTCTAGACGTTCGCCCACCGGCCTCGCCGCCCACTCGCGCTGGGCGCGTCTCATGCGCTCGAGGGTGGCGCCGATTTGGGCGTCGTCGGCACAGTCATACCGGGCAATCGGTTCACCCGTGGCGGGATTGATGGTTGCAATCGAATTCATCCTGTCTCCTTCGGCGCCAATCCAAGAATACTAAGAAGCCAATAACAGCAGGGAGATCAGCCATAGCCGGCCCATCACGATTTCTCCCAAGAGTAATTTACGCTCATTTCTGCAAGGTCTTCGTATCGGCCAGCGCCTGCGCACATGCGGTCAACGTCTCACATGCCACCCCCGCCGCCCGCGCCAGGCGTCGTACCGAACCCAGATCCCGGGGCCTGAAGAGCAACCGCAGGGCGACTTCGGCGGCAAGAAAGCGTTGACTCCTTGCGGCGAGAACGACACCGGGCAGGGTATCGTGAGCCGTATCGGCCACCACGCGCAACACCGCGCAATCCACCCCCGCGGCGGCGGCAATGGAGGCGACCACGGCGGCTTCCATATCCACCGCCGCGGCCCCACTGCGGTGGGCGAGCGCCGCCTTATCCGCGGGTGTTGCCACCGGGTGAGCCGTGGTGACCAGCGGCGCCGTCGAAATCCGTGTGACTCCGGACAGAGCGCGTAATAGCACGGCATGAAAGTGGGAGGTCATCCGCCAGGCGGTACCTGCCTCATCTCGAACCTCGGCGGGCAACAGCACCGCCCCGCTGGCCAGGCCCGAGTTGAGCCCGCCCGCCATTCCCCACACCAGAATGCGGTGCACCCCCATAGCCACTAGGGCTTCACCCGCTGCTCGGGCGCGCTCGGCCCCGTATCCGGTGCGGTAAACACGCCCGCCACCGCGGGCCAGCGCTCGGGCCGCCCGGGCTTCCATACCCAGCGGGGCAACGATTCCGGTCAGCAAACCAGGTTGCGGTACCGGGCTACCGCCCAGAGAGGAAAATAGGTGCTGTAGCCGTGATACCGCAAATAGAAAACCCGGGGAAACCCCGGAGCATTAAACCGCTCGCTGTGCCACAACCCCCCTTCTCCTTGCGTGGCCAGCAACCATTCGATGCCACAACGTACGGCCTCGCTTGCCGCTTCCCCCGCCGCCATCAGGGCAAGTAGCGCCCAGGCGGTTTGCTCGGGCGTGGACGGAGCGGTTCCGGGTCTGACCGGGCAAGTGCCACTGCGGTAGGTATCGTTGGATTCGCCAAAGCCACCGTCTTCGTTCTGAATCGATTTAAGCCAGTTCACGGCCCGGAGGATGCGGGGATCGGAACCTGGAATTCCAGCCGCCTCCAAAGCCATCAGAACCGACCAGGTGCCATAAATGTAGTTCGTGCCCCAGCGGCCCCACCAGCATCCTTCGGGCCGCTGCATGCGGGTGAGGTATTCAAGCGCCCGGTCCCGGGGTTTCCGGTAGCGCTCACCCAGGCGGGAAAGCAGGGTAACGCAGCGGGCGGTAACATCTTCGGTTGGTGGATCGAGCAGGGCGCCATGGTCGGCAAACGGGATTTCATTCAAGTAGTAATGCGTGTTGTTGGCATCGAAAGAAGCAAATCCGCCATTTTTTGACTGCATCCCCACAAGCCAGTCGGCGGCCCGCCAAATGTTCCGGCCGAAGCCTTCGGGGTCGGCGCGGTGCATCGCCCAGGCCACCACACTCGTATCGTCGAGATCGGGATAATAACCATTACGGTACTGAAAGGCCCAGCCGCCTCCGGACAACCCGGGACGATATTCCCTCCAGTCCGCAGGTTCATCAAACAGTTGCCTCGGTGCCAACCAGTCGAGGGCACGGGTCACCGCCTCGGCGGCCCCGCCCGCCTCTTCCAGCGCCAGCGCGGCCAACCCGGTATCCCATACGGGAGACACGCAAGGTTGGCAATAAGTCATATCCCCGCGCTCGACCAACAGCAATTCCAGGGCTCGTTTCGCCGTGCGTCGACACGGATGCCCAGGGCCATAGCCGAGGGCATCGAGAGCCTCGTAGGCATTGACCATGGCCGGGAAAATCGCCCCCAAGCCGCCTTCCCCATTAAGCCGTGCCAACATCCAGCGTTCGGCCCGGCGAATCGACACCCAGCGCATCCCCCAGGGAATCAGGGGTTCGAGGCGGCGCACGGTCCGCTCGGCGGCAAGAAAAACCCAATTCAGGAATGAGCGCACCGGGAACCAGTGCCTTTCGCGCGCGGGTGGCGTCACAAAAAGCTCCTCGATACCGATTCCGGTCGGGTTGCGCGCCTGGCGCCTGAGACTCACAAGAATGAACAACGGCACCATCACGGTACGTGACCAGTAGGAGACCTTGTAGATATGAATGAACATCCAGCGCGGCGCAAGCATCAGCTCCACCGGAATAAAGGGCACGCCGCGCCAGGGAATCTGCTTGAACTGGGCAAGCATGATGCGAGTAAATACATTCGCCTTGGCCGCCCCACCGGCAGCCAGAATTTGTCCCCGCGCCCGTTGCATGTGCTCACTGTCGGGGCTATCGCCGGCAAGTTTGAGCGCGTAATAGCACTTGACGGTACAGGAGATGTCCATGTCTCCACCGGGATAGAGCGCCCAGCCGCCCTCGGCCTGCTGCCGGGAGCGTAAATAACGCGCCAAACGCTTTTCCAGATCGATGTCGATCTCGTCCATGTAGTGCATCATGAGGATATATTCGGCCGGAATCGTGCAATCGGCTTCGAGTTCGAAACCCCAATGTCCGTCCTCGCGTTGACGGGCGAGAAGGCCCCGCCGCGCACGGGCCAGTGATTGCTCCAGTCGTGAATTCGAGTTTTGCACCTCGGGGGGTTCCTCCAGCCGTCTTATCACAACGGATCCACCCGGCCGGATTTTGCCAGGAACTGCCCGGAAGACCCGAAATCTCCCGGCCGAGGAGACGGCAAGCTCCTCGCAAGCACCTCAAAACTCGATTTGATAAGCAGATTTTCCCGCGCCGCCATACGACACCAAAGCACGGTATTGTGAACACTACGACGGGTAATTTTAACCTCATTCCCATCGGCAAACCCCGGGTGGGCCTGAAGCTTGCGCAGGGTAAGCAGGGACATGAACAAGGCCCACAGGCAAAAATTACGGATTCCCGCCTCACGTCGGGGAAGCAGCAAAACATAGCGCAGCGCCCGCTCGGCGTGAGCCCGGGCCAATCCGATCAAACGCCGATAACCGAGCATGAACCGCGGGTCTCCAGGAGAAACCTCGGCCAGATCAAGCCCCTCTTGGAGAAAAATATCCCGGGGTAACCAACAGACACCATGGCTTCGATCCTCCCAGAAATCCTTGAGAATATTAGTCATTTGCAAGGCCTGCCCGAAAGATAGGGAAAGGCGCATCAGTTCCTCCCGCCGGGGCTCGAGTTCCGGCAAATAGGCAATGAACAACCGGGTAAGCATCTCGCCGACACACCCGGCGACCACGTAACAGTAACGCGCATG
The DNA here is from genome assembly GCA_027018875.1 of Gammaproteobacteria bacterium. Taxonomy (GTDB): domain Bacteria; phylum Pseudomonadota; class Gammaproteobacteria; order JAKDMP01; family JAKDMP01; genus JALUYA01. The sequence goes on along the minus strand of JALUYA010000036.1, from coordinate 23,434 downwards.
CTCGTCCAGATCGGCCAGGCCATCGATACCTTTCCGGCACTGAAAATCCGCCATGCCTTGCGCCATCACCGCCACGCACTCGGCCACGGCGGCGTGGGTCCCGGTATCGAAGGTTGCGGTGATGCCGAGCACCCGTTCGGTCTCGATAATCAGGCGCTTCTCCTCGGCACTGGCAGCGGGAGAAAGGTGTGGCGCGAACTCGCGCGCAAAGGCCCCCGGATCCGCGCGTCCGGCAACCACGGCGATGAAACGTTGCGAATACACCCGCACCCCGTCCGGAGTCAGGTTTGCCGCATCTTCAATGGTGTCGGCAATGCGGCACAACAGGTAGGCGTTGCCGACCACGCGCTCGAGCCGATCGGGCAAGGCCGGTATGGTTAATGCGAATGTGCGTGAAACTCCATCGAGAAGTTCCCGCTGCAACAAAAAATCCGAGGTTGTCTTGCCACTCATGCCGCCGGTCCTCGCTGGGACGGGGGACAGTGTAGCCGGAAATTACGCCCCAGTCTCCCTTGCGCCGCGGCCCAGGTAAGCGCATCCTCAAAGGCTAAATCGGCCGGGCGATGAGTATAGCCCAGTTCCCGCTCGGCCTTGGCCGAGGTGAAATACATGGGCCGACGGGCCATCGCCAGTTCATCACGCGTCACGAACGGTTGCGTGTGGGTCATCCTGGCCCAGCCTTCGGCCAACCAGGCCACGGGTACCACCACCGCGGGGGCAAGCCGAATCCGCGGCGCCCGCCGGGCGCTGAACCGGGCGATAATAGCCAGTATCCGGGCCAGGGTCAGGTTATCGCCACCAAGAATATAGCGTTCGCCACGTTGCCCGCGCTCATAGGCCAACCGATGCCCGTGCCCGACATCATCCACATGCACGATATTGAGCCCGGTATCGACATAAGCGGGCATATGTCCCCGGGCCGCCTCATAAACCATGCGCCCGGTCGGGGTCGGCTTGATGTCGCGCGGGCCTACCGGTGCCGAGGGATTGACAATTACGATATCGAGATCTTCCCCCACGGCAAGGCGCCTGACCCGGTCTTCGGCAATCAATTTCGAACGCTTGTAATGGCCGATCATGTCCTTCTCGCCGGCTATATTGGTTTCATCCGCGGGGGCATCGTCGCGGCGATGCCCCAGAGTGGCGACACTCGAGGTATAGACCATGCGCCGCACTCCGGCACGAGCCGCTTCGCGAAACAAGCGCTCGGTACCCGTCACATTGACCTGGTACATCCGTTTCGGATCGGGAACGAAGAAACGATAATCCGCCGCCACATGAACCAATCCCTGGCACCCGGCCAGCGCCGGAGTGAAACTCTCCGCCCGGGTCAAATCCCCGAACACGGCCTCGACAGCCAACCCGGCAAGATTGGTTTGCGGTGAACTCTCACGAACCAATACGCGAACCCGGTAGCCCGCTTCGCAGAATGCTCGCGCCACCGCGGAGCCGACAAATCCCGTGGCCCCGGTGATCAGTACACGCTCGGGCATCGAATTCCCCCAAGTGCAGGCCAGGCACGGGCAGTGTATCCCAGAGGCTTCACATGATATACACCAATTAAAAACTCATATAATAAGCGAATAAATTTTCGGGCTTGTTCCACACTATTCTCGGGGAGACTTCACGATGGAGGTAGTGCTTGCCAAACCGCGCGGTTTCTGTGCTGGAGTCGTGCGGGCAATCGATGTGGTCGAACAGGCGCTGGAGGTTTTCGGCCCACCGGTTTACGTCTTGCATGAGATCGTCCATAACCAGCATGTGGTCAACAGTCTGCGGGGAAAAGGCGCGATATTTACCGAAGAGCTGAATGACGTCCCTGCCGGTGCAGTCACTATTTTCAGCGCTCACGGGGTCTCCGATGCCCGGGTGAATGAAGCCGAAAAACGCGGCCTGCGCATCATCGATGCGACCTGTCCACTGGTAGCCAAAGTCCACATGCAGGCCCAAAAATATCATCGTCGCGGCTATGAACTAATTATTGTCGGCCACCGCGGGCACCCCGAGGTAGTCGGCACCAGTGGCCGCGTCGCCGGGCCAGTGCATGTTATTTCGGAACCCGAAGAGGTCGAAACCCTACGGGTGGAAACTCCCGAGAAGGTGGCCTACGTAACCCAAACAACCCTGTCGGTCGACGATACCCGCGCGGTTATCGGGGCTCTGAAAAAACGTTTTCCCTCGATCGTCGGACCGGAAACCAAAGACATCTGCTACGCCACCCAGAATCGGCAGAATGCCGTGCGCGAGCTTGCCCACGAAACCGATGTGATCATCGTCGTCGGCGCCCGCAACAGTTCCAATTCCAATCGCCTGCGGGAGGTCGGCGAACAGGAAGCCATACGTGCCTACCTGGTGCAGGATGCCAACGAACTCGAAGCGCAGTGGTTCAGCCCCGATGACCGCATCGGAGTCACGGCGGGGGCCTCCACGCCGGAGGCATTGGTCACCGCCGTGATCGAGCAACTGGCCGCCTGGGGACGCACCCAGGTAAGAGAAATTCCGGGCCCGGACGAACGGGTTACCTTCCGGGTTCCCAACGAACTCCGCGCGCACCTGGCAACACCAAAATCCTGAGGAGACGATAACCATGGCAGTACCCATCCGCCAACAGGCGAAAATCGCCGGCTATATCATTGGCAAAAAACTAAAGGGTGAGAAACGTTTTCCGTTGGTATTGATGCTCGAACCCCTGTTCCAGTGCAATCTTGCCTGCCCGGGTTGCGGCAAGATTGATTACCCGGCCAATATCCTAAGACAACGCTTGTCCCCCGAAGAATGCCTGCGGGCCGTCGATGAATGCGGGGCTCCGGTGGTTTCCATACCCGGCGGCGAGCCCTTGATTCACAAGGAGATCGGAGAGATCGTCGCCGGCATTATCGCGCGCAAGAAATATGTCTATTTGTGCAGCAACGCGATCCTGCTGGAGCAAAAACTCGACCTGTTCCAGCCATCGCCCTACCTGATCTTCTCGATTCATCTCGATGGTCTCAAACAGCGTCACGACGCCAGCGTCAACCGTGAAGGGGTGTTCGAAAAAGCCACCTCGGCAATCAAGAAAGCCAAGGCTCGAGGCTTTCGAGTCAACATCAATACCACCCTGTTCGCTGGCGAAGATCCCGAACAGGTCGCCCGATTTTTCGATTACGTCACCACCGAACTCGGAATCGACGGAATCACCGTCTCACCGGGCTACAGCTACGAGCATGCATCGCGTCAGGATGTATTCATAGGCCGGAACCAATCGAAAAAACTGTTCCGTGGAATCTTCCGGCACAAGCAGAACGTCAAGTGGCCCTTATCACATTCGGGCCTGTTTCTCGACTTTCTTTGCGGCAACCAGTCCTATCAGTGCACCCCCTGGAGTAACCCAACCCGAAATATCTTCGGCTGGCAAAAACCCTGTTACCTGCTTGCCGACGAAGGCCATGCCGGCAGCTTCCGGGAAATGATGGAAACCACGCCATGGGATAAATACGGCGTTGGGCGCAATCCCAAGTGCGACAACTGCATGGCCCACTGCGGCTATGAAGGCACCGCGGCAAACGATGCCTTCAGCCATCCGCTCAAGACGTTGTGGGTCAGTCTACGGGGGCCGAAGATAAAAGGACCCATGGCCCCCGACCTGCCGATTCTTTATCATCGCAATGAAGGCAAGCCCGCGGATATTACGCTGGAAGTCCATTCCGAAAAGGCCGAGGCGGGGCATTCCCGCTAGGGGCCTGCCTGGGCTTGGAAAAGCGAAGCGAGTATGGGGGGGGGAAGGGAGTCAAAATATTTCCGGTTTTGCGGTGCATGGCGAGTCCGCGCAACGGGAAATCGGAGATATTCCGACCGCTATCGTGCCACCGCGGTAGCTCGTTTCCAGCCCCGACGGGTTCCTAGGCCATTTTCCGGATTATCATGATCTACGCCGTACTGGTAGCGCTGGGCTTGTGGGCCAGCCTGCTCCTGGCCCCTTGGCAAGCCTGGCGCTGTCGCGAGCACCTGGAACCGGAACCGGGCGGCTCTCAGCCGGCACCCGACAATGATCTCACCATCTTGATCCCGGCACGTAATGAAGCCCGGGTAATAGGCGCCACCCTCACTGCGCTGGCCATAGACGCTCCCGGCATCCCCCTGGTATTGGTCGACGATGAATCCACGGACGATACCACAAGAATAGCGCGAAAAATCGGGGGCTCCCGGCTTCAGCTGATCCAGGGCACACCGACTCCGCCCGGTTGGGCGGGCAAGCTCTGGGCCCTCGAACAGGGCATGGCACGGATCACCACCCCCTGGGTACTGTTACTCGATGCCGATATCCGCCTCGCCCCGGGAATGATCCGGGCGCTGCGACGCAAGGCCGAAGAAGGCTACAGCCTGGTATCGGTGTTGGCCCACCCCCGTTTTGAAGGCTTCTGGGCCCGCCTGCTATTACCGGCCTACGTTTTTTTCTTCAAGCTCGTTTATCCCTTTGCCCTGTCCAACCGTCCCCGAGGATCCATTGCCGCGGCGGCGGGCGGTGTCGTCCTGCTCCGATGCGAAACCCTGGCGGCGGCGGGAGGCTTTAGTGCTTGGCGCGATGCCCTGATCGATGACTGCACCCTCGCCGCAAGAATCAAGCGCCACGGCGAACCGATTTGGCTGGGGCTGACCCGGGGTGCTCACAGCCTGCGCAGACAGGGGTTTGCCGCGATTGCCTCGATGGTCGCCCGAAGCGCCTATGTACAGCTCCATGAATCTGCGCTGCTGTTGTTCGCCACAACTCTCCTGATGCTATTCGCCTTCTGGATTCCGCTTGTGGCGCTCACCTGGCAGGGGCCGACCCGCTGGATGGGCGTGGCCGCGCTCGCGGCCATGGGTCTCGGCTATTTACCGACTCTACGCTATTATCATCGCCGGATACTTGGCGCCGGCCTGCTGCCGGCCGTCGCCAGCATCTATCTTGTATTCACCTGGTATTCGGCCCTGCGGGCCTGGAGTGGGACCCGATCAAGTTGGAAAGGCCGATATTACCGCCGCGAAGAGGACTAAGAGCACTCATGGCGAAGCAGAAAAATCCGCTGCGGGGTGCGGGGCGAATGCGCCAAGCAACCTTACAATGAGTTTTTCCTGGCTCCCCGATGCCACACTCGACCCGCATCCCCGCCTGACCTGGCTGGTCGAGTGTGGCTTCGATTTCACGGTGCGCGTTCTGTATAACAAGGAAGAGATCCTCCCGCCCGACTATCGGCTGGAGCCGGGGACACTGGTCGTCTCGAACCATCAACGTGATGCGGATATACCCATTTTAACGACCGTACTCTGCCGCCGCGAAGGGCTGCATATCCGCTGGCCGCTACCTTTCTATGCCACCCGGGAAGATATTTTTCATCCCGAATTTTTGCGCAACCGTCTGCTCGATTTGGGCTGGAACCGCCTTCTGGCTTCCTGGCTGGGGAGCATCCCCCTGGGGTGGCTGCTGCGGATTACACGCGCCCGGCCGCTGCGGCGGGTGCGTGAATTCACCACCGACGAAACCCTGCGCCTGCTGCTCGAGACGCTTCCCCCCGACACCAACCCCGGGAACCTGTTCAGTGCCCGCGGCACCCGGGAAATTCTTGATTGCCTCGGCTCCATGCCGGTCAAACTACAGCAGCTCGACCCCCATTGCCTGGGGGAGATCGGGCGCAACTTCTGGGGATTACGCCGCTTGAATCGTTCGACAATCAGGAAAATATCCCCTGTTTTCCGCTCCCAAACGGCCGCCCAGTTAAAAGACTTCGCCCACCTGCTCGATGCCGGCCGGATTGTTTTTCTGGCCCCGGAGGGCACCATATCCGAAGAGGGTTATTTCCGGCGTATCCGTGCCGGCGCCTGGCAAATCTGCCAAATTACCGCTCACCCGCCGAACCTCTTGCCCCTGGCACTCGGTTATGATCCCCTGGGTCCGGGGCGCCTGCGCATCGTGGTGAGAATTGGAACCGTGAAAAATCCCCCCTATCCCGCTACCCGCGCAGCATTCGACTCCATGCTGAAGACGGCCATTCTAAAACTTCACCCCATCACGCCCAGCCACCTGATCAGCCGTTTTCTCCGGGCGGGTCCCCGGCGCTTTACCACGGTGGAGTTCCGCTCCTGGATCGAACGGGCTACCCGGGTAATCCGGACAACCAGGCTAACCCTCGACCCGCTCCTAAACCGGGCCCCACAGGCCAAACTGACCGGCTCCCGCCTGGCCTGGCTCGCCCGCCATGGTTTAATCGAACCCGATGGCTCCGCCTGGATCAATCGCTACCCTGTCGCTACCCTGCCGGGGTGGCGCAGGCCGGCGGCAACCGTGACCTATCTGGATAATGCGCTGAGCGACATCACCGATCTTGAGCCGGGGCTTGCGGCGGCACTCGATCCATGAATTCCCGCAACCCACTGCGGCATCTGCACAAACTGCTGCAACCCGCCGTACTCCTGCCACTGATATTGACCGCGGCACTTCTCACCCTGGCATTCAAGCTCGGCGATCTCGCCCAGGTTCTCTCCCGGGTACAGTCCATGCCGATCTGGGTCATGATATTCGCGCTGGCCATGGTCATCTCCTACCTTGTACTCAAGGCCTGGCAATTGCATCTCCTGCTCGCCAACCTGGGCGTACGCCCCGACTGGAAACGCTTTTTACTCGCTTTTTCGGTCGGAGAACTGGCAGTCACTCTCCCGTTCGGGATTTTTTCCCAAAATTGGGTGCTCAGTGTCACGGGCGATACGCATTTTGGGCGCAGCTCCGCCGCGACCGTGGTCATGCTGCTGACTGAAACCGCGGTCATATTGTTATTCCTGGTGACAGTCGGCATCCCGCGCTGGCCCGAATTGCGCCCGATCGCTCTGGTATTTCTGCTCGGATTGGGTTTATTGATCTTTGGCGTACTCCGGTTTGAGCACTTGGCGGTGCGCCTCGCCCACAAGCTCAACCAGCCTTGGGTTCATCGCACCCTAATCGAATCCATCGGCCTGCTCCGGGGGTTGCGCCAACTATCGAATGCGCGCGCGCTGGGAATCAACATGGTACTCGCGGCGCTCTACCTCGGCGCCCTCGCCTTCGCCTTTCAGGCGGTAGGTAACAGCATCGGGGTAAGCCATCTCGGCTACCTGGCCGCGGCCAGCATCTATGCCTTTTCCTTGGCGGTGGTCCTGCTGTTCGGCGGGCTGATCAGCCAGATCGGGACGATGGAGATCCTCGGCATGACCGCGGCCCAAGCCTGGGGAATCAATTTTACCGACGGTCTGACCCTGATGCTGGGTTTCCGGCTGGTATGGACGGGGGCGATGTGGCTGCTTAATTTGCCTATCGTGGCCCTGCTGTGGCGCTCCATGCGCTCCCGGGACAAACCCGGCACCCCCACAGAAACCTCACCCGACGATCTCGAGGAAATGCCGCACTGATTCAGCACTCGATATTTTCGGCAAGCCCCGCGCCTGTTCTGCTCGCTGGAGGTCGCGAGGAATGTCCAACGCTCTCTGCGTCGTGCTCCACACATGACCCTGCTGGCGATGAAAACGAGCCAGGTACTCCTGTTCGCTTTGCGCCGGGGTGGGAATGAACAGGGCCTGCTTACCCAGCTCGGACAGTTCCATCAAGGTTGTGTATCCCGAGCGGCTGATAATAATGCGCGAGCGGGTCAGAATCTGCGCCTGTTGTTCCCGGTTCAGGTACCCATAAACGGTAGCGCCGTGGATCCGGCGTTGCTCCCCCGCGGATTCGGGCCGCCCCAAGGTCACCACGATCCGCCCGGACAGCTTGGGCAGCGCGGCCATGACCCGCTTGGCAAGAATCCCCCGTTGCGGCTCGATCCCCGAAACCGAGAAAAAATAATCGATATCTCGGTCAAAACCTGGTCGGTAAACATCGGCTAACGGCCCGAGATAAACCAGCCGCCCCTTCCCCCAGTCAAGCGCCGGATCATGCCCCAGGTCACCGGATAAACCGCCGTTTTCCCGCACATCCGGAATCAGCACCTTGCGAAACCCCTTGAGCAACCCACGCTGGCCCCACTCGACCATCCGTTCCATCCACCCCAGGCGACCCGGGATGATCTGGCGCAAAGAGTGAAAAATGCAGTAACTCGGCACCTCGTGCGACCACACCCCAAAGCGGCTGTCGGAAACCACCAGGTCAATGTGCCGGGCGCGGACCAGCCGCTCGGTCAAACGGTGTTCAAGCTTGAACCGGGTCCATACCACCGGCATGGAAAGGCTCATACGGACATAGAACAGTGGAGCAAACCGGCTGAACGGCTTGGGAATATCCGCATAAGGATAAAACTCGCAGGCATCGCCCAATTCCGAGCGCAGCAGTTCCAGGCCCGCGCTGGGTGCCATCAGGATGGTTACCTGGTTCCCGCGCTCGACCAGGGCACGAATCAACACCAGGCTGCGTGAAGCATGGCCCAGCCCCCAGTCGTGAATAGCAAAAAGCACCCGTTTCATGCTCATGGAGAATTGTCCGGCAAAAAGCGTTATGGTACCAGTCGCGGGCGGTATATCTCCGGGCTCTGTTAGACTCGCTCGGTTCCATCATCGGGCAAGTTTGATATGGCCACAGCTTCACCTCCTATTGTACGTGAACTGACCCCACGCGCCATCGTACTCGGGCTCGTGCTGGCCGTAATCATGGGCGCGGCAAACGCCTACCTCGGGCTTTTCGCCGGCATGACCGTTTCGGCTTCCATTCCGGCCTCGGTGATCGCCATGGCGGTGCTGGCCATGCTCGGCGGCGCCGATATTCAAGAGGCCAATATCGTCCAGACCGGTGCCTCGGCGGGCGAGTCCCTTGCCGCCGGGGTCATCTTCACCTTGCCGGCGCTGATCCTGCTTGGATTCTGGAAGGACTTTCACTACGTCTGGGTATTCATGATCGCCGCCCTCGGCGGCATCCTCGGCGTGCTGTTCACCGTGCCCCTGCGCCGCTCGCTCATTATCGAACAACAGTTGACCTTCCCCGAGGGGGTCGCCACCGCCGAGGTTCTCAAGGTCGGCACCAATCCCGCCCGCGGCCTGGGAGTCATCGTCTGGGCCACGCTGGCCGGCGGCTTGGCCAAATTCGCGGCGACGGGGTTGCACCTGTGGAGCGAAAGTGCCATTGCGGCCGCCTGGGTTGGACGCAGTATTGCCTATATTGGCGCCGATCTATCCCCCGCGCTGCTGGGCGTCGGCTATATCGTACGTTTGAATATTGCCGTGCTGGTGTTTGCCGGCGGCGCCATTGCCTGGTATATCGCCATCCCGATCTATGTCGCCGGGTTCGCCCCCGCCCCGGCTCACACGAATCCCGCGACCTGGGCGAGCCATATCTGGGATAGCCGCATCCGCTATATGGGTGTTGGAGCCATGGTGGTCGGCGGCCTGTGGTCGCTGCTGGCAATCCGCAAATCAATTTTTTCGGGTATTACCACCGGCCTGGCCCAGTATCGCGAGGCGGCCTCCTTCGGCGACATCGCCCGCGAGCAGCGCGACATCCCGATGCGCTGGGTGCTCATTTCCGTGGCGCTGTCGATCATTCCACTTTTTATCGTCTACCAGATCATCACCGGCATGCTTCAGGTCTCGGTGCCGATGACCCTTATCATGGGCCTTGCCGCCTTCGTGTTCAGCGCGGTTGCCGGTTACATGACCGGACTGGTTGGCTCGTCAAACAACCCGGTTTCCGGCGTTACCATTGCCACGGTGCTATTCGCCGCGCTGACCCTGTCGGCCCTGGTCGGCCGCGGGTCGAGTATCGGCGCCGCCGCCGCGATCCTGATCGGTGGCGTCGTCTGTTCCGCGGCGGCCATCGCGGGCGACAACCTGCATGACCTCAAGGCCGGGTATCTCATCGGCACCACCCCCTGGAAACAGCAGACCATGCTGGTGCTCGGCGTTCTCATCGCCGCCCTGGTGATGGCGCCGATACTGAACCTGCTCGCCAAGGCCTATGGAATCGGCTCGGCACAACTGCCGGCTCCGCAAGCGGTTCTCATGGCCTCGGTCGCCAGAGGGGTATTCGAAGGGGGCTTGCCCTGGCTCATGGTCGGCATCGGGGCGGTGATCGGGGGAGTCATCATCGCCTTCGACGAATGGCTCAAGGCGCGCGGCTCGGCGTTTCGCGCCCCGGTGCTGGCGGTAGCGATCGGAATTTACCTGCCCTTGGAACTTTCGACTCCAATCCTTGCCGGCGGAGTAGTAGCCTGGCTGGTGGAACGGCACCATCCGGGCTCCAAGGGACTGGCCGAGTTGATGAGTTCCCGAGGCGTACTTGCGGCCGCCGGGCTCATTACCGGGGAATCCCTGGTAGGAATCCTGCTTGCCATACCCATCGTCATCAGCCACGACGCCAATGTGCTGGCCGTTCCGGCCTGGCTGCGCCCCGGCGAATGGCTCGGGGTCGTGGTTATGATCGCACTTGCGGCCTGGTTATATGTCGTCGGACACCGCGGCAACGCAAGCTAAGCACAGGCGGCAAACCCGCCTGGGACTCATCGCCGCCTTCGCGGTAGTGTACCTGGTTTGGGGTTCGACCTACCTGGCGATCCGTATCGGGGTCGAAACCCTGCCGCCGGCGGTTCTGGCCGGACTCCGGTTCGTCATCGCCGGCAGCGTTCTAAGCGCAATCGGGCTCGCACGCGGCGGGCGGCTGCCGCGCGGGCGGGACTGGTTGACCCTCGGGGTACTGGCCCTCGGACTGGTGGTCATCGGCAACGGCGTGGTGACCTGGGCCGAGCAATGGGTTCCCTCGGGCGAGACGGCCTTCATTGTTTCGAGTTCGGCGCTTTTCACCCCCCTTTTCGGTAGTTTCGGCCCCCGCGGTGACCGCCTCACCCGGCTTACCCTGCTCGGGCTGGCCCTCGGCTTTCTCGGTACCGGCCTCATGCTGCTGTCGCGGGCCCATGGGCATCATGGCCCGCTCGGGCCGGCCTTGGCACTGCTCGGCGCCGCCTGCAGCTGGTCGGCCGCGGCCATGTATGCCCGTTCGGTCGGTATCCACACCGCGCCGCTGCTCTTCTCCGGGCTGGAGATGCTGGCCGGCGGGCTGGTACTCAGCTTCGTGGCCATCGGTACCGGTGCCTTTGCGCGCGCCCACTGGAACGCGTCGGGGATCGGCGCACTTGCCTACCTCACTATTTTCGGATCGGCGCTCACCTACACAACCTACAACTGGCTGATCCACCGCGCCCGGCCCGCTCAACTGGGTACAATCGCCTATGTGAACCCGGCCATTGCCCTGTTTCTCGGCTGGGCGGTTCTCGGCGAGATACTTCCCCCGATTGCCCTCTGGGGGATCGGAATTATGCTCATAGGCGTGATTCTGGCCGGATTACGCCGCCGTGGCCACCCTCCGCGGGCACCGCTCACCAAGACCGGCACCGGCGCCTGATCCCCGCCGCCACATCCCCTCCCGTCGATCACGGCTGCTATGAATTTCCCAGGTTTTCAGCCGTGGCCATCTCCTCAAGCGAAGGCCATGGTTGCCACGCGCTACTCGTCGCGGACGGGATTGCTCAGAATACCGATACCCTCCACCCAGCATTCGACCACATCACCGTCGCGGAGAAATACCGGCGGCTTACGACCCTTGCCGACACCCGCCGGCGTGCCGGTAGCGATCAGGTCACCGGGCTCCAGGGTAAAGGCGCGCGAAAGATGCGTGATCAGATCCGCTACCGGAAAAATCATCTCGGAGGTACTGGCCTTCTGGCGCGTTTCGCCATTGACCCGGCAACCGATTCCAAGCGTCTGCGGATCGGGAATTTCGGCGGCGGTAACGATCACCGGGCCTAGCGGACAGAAGCTGTCGAGCGACTTGCCGCGCACCCACTGTTTATCGCCGTACTGCAAATCACGGGCGGTCACATCGTTGAGCACGGTGTAGCCGAAGACATATTCCAACGCTTCTTCGCGGTTTACATTACGTGCCCGCCGGCCGATAACCACACCCAGTTCGGCCTCGTAGTCCGGCTCCCGGGTGAGGGTTCGCGGCACCCGAATCGGGTCACCGGGACCGATGACGGCGGTGGGAAACTTGGCGAATACCAACGGCTCGGTGGGTAAATCCGAGTGTAGTTCCGCGGCATGGGCACGGTAGTTGCGGCCAATGGCAACGATTTTTCCCGGGCGGCTCAGAGGCGGCCCGAACGGCTCGTTGGGCGAAGTTTCCCGGGTGGTTCCCGCGGCGGTCTCAAGACGCCGCCAAACCGCGGGGCCGGCCTGGATCAGCGCCATTAAATCCGCCGTAAAACCCAGGTCCCCCAAGGCCACGACACGCTGGCCATCGACCCGCAACGCCTTGCCATCACGGCTCATTGCTAAGTGCATCTATTTCTCCTTCCGGTGCCTGGTTTGCGAGCTCGGCTTCCACCCGGAAAACGCCGCCCGGAGCACATCGTCCAGTTTTTCGGCCCAGATGAACCGGATCGCCTCACGGGCCGTCGCTGGAATCTCTTCGTAGTCCTTGCGATTTCGCGTCGGCAGAATCAGGCGCCGGATCCCGGCGGTATGCGCGGCAAGCACCTTCTCCTTGATGCCTCCCACCGGCAGCACCAGCCCGCGCAGGGTAATCTCTCCGGTCATGGCAAGATCCGGCCGCACGCGTTTTCCGGTGAATAACGATATCAGTGCGATCGTCATGGTGAGCCCGGCGCTCGGCCCGTCCTTGGGAATGGCTCCCGAGGGCACGTGAATATGAATATCCTGTTCCCGCAACCACTTCAGATCGATGCCCAACTCCGGCGCGCGCGCCTTGATCAGCGACAGTGCAATCTCGGCACTCTCCTTCATAACGTCCCCGAGCTGACCGGTCAACCGCAGTTTTCCCGCCCCCGGTGTCGCGCTCGCCTCGATAAATAAAATCTGTCCCCCGGCCGGCGTCCAGGCAAGCCCCGTTGCCACGCCCGCCACGCTGGTACGCAGCGCCGCTTCATCCTCGAAACGGGCCGGACCGAGTATCTCGTGCAGATCCTCGGCGCCAATCGTGAAAGGCCCCGTCTCGCCCTGGGCGATACGCGTGGTAATGCGCCTGCATACGGCCCCGATCTCCCGCTCCAGCTGGCGCACACCCGCCTCGCGGGTATAGCGTTCGATGATCGCGGTCAAGGCCGCGTCCGGGAATGCGATCTCCTCCTCCGTCAACCCATTGTTGCGCCGCTGGCGCGGCAGCAGATAGCGGCGCGCGATCCCGAGTTTATCCGCACGGGTATAGCCGGGCATCTCGATGACTTCCAGCCGATCCCGTAACGGGCCTGGAATCTGATCGAGTATGTTTGCCGTGCCGATGAAAATAACCGGCGAAAGATCCACCTCCACATCGAGATAGGCATCGCGGAAACAGGTATTCTGCACCGGGTCAAGCACCTCGAGCAGCGCGGCCGCGGGATCCCCCTGGAATCCCGTCCCCAGCTTATCGAGTTCATCGAGCATAAACACGGGATTGCGGGTTTTCGCCTTTTTAAGCGCCCGCACGATATTTCCCGGCATGGCACCGATATAGGTGCGACGATGCCCCCGGATTTCGGCCTCGTCGTGAACTCCACCCAAGCTGAGGCGCTCGAATTTGCGTCCCATGGCACGGGCGATGGAGCGTCCGAGAGAGGTCTTACCGACCCCGGGAGGGCCGACAAAACAGAGGATCGGTGCGCGGCCTTCAGGGTTACGCTTACGTACCGCCAAAAACTCGACGATGCGCCGCTTGATCTTGTCCAGATCGAAATGGTCCTCGTCGAGAATGGTGCGCGCAGCCTCCAGATCAAGGTTGTCTTCGGTCTCCTTGCTCCACGGCAACTCGATCAGCCAGTCGAGATAGGTTCGCAGCATGGAATACTCGGGCGAGGTCTCGGGCATGCGCTCGAGTCGCTTCAGTTCGCGTTCGGCCTGCCCCTTTACCGCCGCTGGCATTTGCGCGGCGGCTATCGCCTCGGCCAAGCCCCGCTGCTCCTCCACCCGGGCATCCTCCTCTCCCAACTCCTTCTGTATTTGGCGCATCTGCTCCCGCAGGATGAACTCATGCTTGTGCTTGTCCATCGCCTCCTGGGTTTCCTGCTGAATGCGGTTGGAGATACGTAAAACCTCGAGCCGGCGTTCCAGTTGGCGACTGATTTCACCCAGGCGCTCGACCAGGTCAATCATCTCGAGAATGCGCTGTTTCTCCGCCGGCTCGAGATCCAGATACCCCGTTACCAGGTCGGCCAACTCACCCGGCCGCTTGATCTGCTGCACGGTGCGCACCAGCTCCTCGGGCGTCTGCGGGAGAAGCTGCAGCGCCTCCAGGGCCTGCTGGCGCAGGTACAGCATCTGCGCCTCGAGCTGGGGCCCGATGGATCCCGAGGGATTATCTAGCCGGGCGGCAAACGCTTCGAGATACTCTCCTTTTTTCAGGGTCTCGGCACGAAACCGGACGATCCCCTGGCAGATGAGGTGATGGGAATTATCGGGTGCGGTGATGAAACGCAGCACATTCACCAAGGTTCCAATGGAATACAGATTCTCGGGTTCGGGATCATCGATCCCGGGATCGCGCTGCAGTAACAGCCCCACGGGACGTTCCTGCTTCAGTGCCGCTTCTACGGCGGCTACGGAGGCCGGCCGACCGATGGTAAGCGGCAACACCATGCCGGGAAACAAGACGACATCGCGCACCGGCACCACCGGCACCACCTCGGCCGTGCTGATCGCCCCGGATTTGAATCCTGCCTCTGCTTCGGCCTTATGGCCGGAATCTTCCGCTGTACTCATGGCTTGACTACTTGGCTAATTAAAACATGTATCCGCTGTCCCAAGGCCGTCCTCTACCGAGAACTGGCTAATGATGTGAGGGCGGATATTCCAAAAGGCAAGTGCAACCCGCCAAAACGACTCCCGGTGACCGGACCCCGGTCCGCATATCAGTCCGGCGGATAAATCTCCGCCCCTGCGGCGGCGTTTTCAATCGCCGGGCATTACCGTCATGGGTGCGACTATACCCGGCCCGCGGCCGCAATGTAAGCATCTTGTGTAGAATCGAAGGATCACATCATTCGGGGAAGAGCTTTGACAACCCCATCAATCCGCAAATTTCCTCACGGTATTCATGCCATCGACACCCATTACGTCCGTTCGGGTGTCGCTGCCAGCCACCTGATCGTGCGTAACGCGCGCGCGGCCTTCGTCGATGTGGGCGCCAACTCCAGTGTCCCCCGTTTGCTGGCCGCCCTGGAAACATTGGGCCTGGCACGCGAAGATATCGACTACGTATTTATTACCCACGTCCATCTGGACCATGCCGGCGGGGCAGGAAAACTGCTGCAAGCCCTGCCTAATGCGCGCGTGCTGACCCACCCCCGGGGCGCCCCACACCTGATCGATCCATCCAGACTCGAGGCCGGCACCCGCGCCGTTTATGGTGACTCGGCCTATGATGCCCACTACGGGAAACTGATACCCATCCCCGCCGAGCGGGTGCTAAGCGTGAGCGATGGAGAGCGGATAACCCTCGGCGGCTCGCATTTCGAATTCCTGTATACCCCGGGCCATGCGCTGCATCATCTTGCCATCTACGATCAGGCAGCAAACTCGGTCTTCTCCGGAGACGCTTTCGGCATCTCCTACCGGGTTTTCGACGACCCCGCGGGCAAACCGTTTATCTTCCCCACCACCACGCCGACCCAGTTCGATCCGGACCAAATGCGCGCCTCGATTGACCGGATCGTGGCTCTCGAACCCCAGGCGATCTACCTGACCCACTACAGCGAGGTACGCGACATCGCCCGCCTCGCCGGAGATCTGCAGCATGATATCGCCCACTACGTGGCCGTTACCGAGGCCGAGGCGAAATCCGAATCCCCCGGGGAAAGCACCTACCACGCCCTGCGCGACTATCTCACCGCGCGGCTCAAGGCCCACGGCTCGGCGGCAACTCCCGAGATCCGCGAAACCTGGCTGGCGGCGGATATGAAATTGAATGCGTCGGGCCTGCTTGCCTGGTATCATCGCCGTATGCATTTGCCGAGCCGGTCATGAGTTCAACCCCTTTCCACGCCTGGCGGGTTCATCGTAACGCGGGTCGGATCGAGCCGCGCTACGAACTGCTGTCCCTGCACGATCTCGGGCCCGGCGAGGTCCTCATCCGCGCCGAGTACTCGAGCCTCAACTACAAGGACGCGCTGGCACTTTCGGGCCGGGGTAAAATCCTGCGTCACTTCCCGCTGATTGCCGGTATCGACGTCGCCGGTCGAATCGAATCCAGTACCGATCCCCGCTTCAAACCGGGAGATCACGTGCTGGTTACCGGTTGCGGCCTCGGCGAAGAGACCGACGGCGGATTTTCCGCCTTTGTCCGCATCGCCGGAGAATACGTGATTCCCCTTCCCAACGGACTCGACACCCGTTCGGCAATGCAGATCGGTACCGCCGGATTCACCGCCGCCCTGGCCTGCTACCGCATGGAAACCAACGGCCAACAGCCAACGGCCGGACCGATTGCGGTGACCGGTGCCAGCGGCGGTGCGGGCAGCCTGGCCGTGGCCTATTTTTCCCGCCGCGGTTACCGGGTAGTGGCCTTCAGCTCCAAACCCTCGGCCCATGACTGGCTGCGCGGACTCGGGGCCCGGGAAGTGATTGCTCCCGGGGATTCGGACATGGGAGCGCGCCCCCTGGAAAGTGCGCACTATGCGGGTGCGGTCGACACCGTCGGGGGAGAGTTGCTGCCGCGGCTCCTGGCGGTAACCGACTGGTGGGGCAATATCGCGGCAATCGGCAATGCGGGCGGCGATACCTTTACCGCCAGCGTCTACCCGTTCATTCTGCGCGGGGTCAGCCTACTCGGCATCAACTCGATGGCCACGCCCCGCCCGCTACGGATAAAAACCTGGGAAAACCTGGCTCGCACCCTCGATCGGGATCTGCTCGACCGCATTGCCGGCCGGGAAATCGCCCTCGCCGACATCATGGACTCGATCGAACCGATGCTCGCCGGCCGGGCGCAGCCCGGGCGAACCGTTGTGCGTATAGGCAAACCATGATCCCGCCGCGTCCCCATCCCTTGTGCCCCAACAGGCGCAAAATTTTCCGTTAGGTGGATTCCCTCACCCCGGAACTGGCGGCACGCCTGGCCGATATGGCGCTCGATGCAAGCCGGCGCGAGTACCCGAATCACCTGACCCACTTCCTGAACAGCGCCGCCGATGCGGCCATCCCCCGCAAACTGCATCCCGCCTTTTACGGTTCGCTGGACTGGCACTCGGCGGTGCATAACCATTGGCTGCTGGCGCGATTGATACACCGCTTCCCCGATGCCCGGTTCGTCGCCCGGGCGGCGATGCGCTTGAAGCAAAACCTGACTCCGGAAAAGATCGCCGCCGAACTGGCTTACTTCCAGGCGCCGGGACGCCGGGGCTTCGAGCGCCCCTATGGCTGGGGCTGGCTGGTCCGGCTCGAACTCGCACTCGATGATCTTCCCGAGCAGCGCACCGCGCTCCAGCCGCTCGTTGCCCTGGTCGGCCAAAGGATCGAGCCCTGGCTGATGCAGCTACCCTATGCCGTGCGCAGCGGCGAACACACCAATACCGCCTTGAGCCTCGGCTGGTTGCTTGATTGGGCCCGCGCCCGGGGTCAAACGGCCATCACCGCGGCGATCCGCTCGGCGGCACTGCGGTTCTATGTGCCCGACCACGCGGCTTCCCTCGCGTGGGAACCCTCGGGGCACGATTTCATTTCCCCCGCACTGGCCGAAGCCGACCTGATGCGCCGGGTATTGCCACCCGTGGAATTCCTTCCCTGGTTGCAAGCCTTTCTGCCTGATCTACCCCGCGACGGCAAGCGGGCATTCTCCCCCGTGGTCATGCCCGAATCCGTGGACTACAAATTGGCCCACCTCACGGGGCTCAACCTGAGCCGCGCCTGGATGCTGGCCGCGTTGGCCGCGGCCACGACGGCGGAACGGCGCCTGTGCCGGACGCTGGCCGCCACCGCCTGGGAACATCGCAGGGCCGGGCTCGCCGCAGCGTTACGCCCCGATTACGCGGCCAGCCACTGGTTGCCCACCTTTGCCCTGGATTGCCTGGAGCATCCCTCCTGGCGCCATATCCCGGTGCCCCAACCTCACGATGAATCAGTTCGGCCCTGAAGTCGGCTCTTTCACCGCGCCACGCCGGCGCCGATACAGCCGGCGCGCCAGCCAGACCAGGCCCGTTACCAGGCCGATGCCGGCCACGACCAGCATGATCCAGGTCACCACCACCTCGTAGTGCCCGACAACCTCCTTCATGCCGCGCCCGAGAAAATAGGCTCCCAGCCCCCACAAGCCCACCCACAACGCCGCCCCGAGATTGTTGTAGAGCAAAAACCGTAGAAAGGGCATATCCGCCGAACCGGCAAGTAATCCGTTGATCTGGCGCAAGAGATCGAAGAACCGCGCGAAGGTGACAAACCAGGCGCCGTGGCGATTAAAGCGCAGATGCAGCAGGCGGTAGCGCCGGCGGGTCAGGCCGAAGCGCTTGCCGTAGCGAAGAATCAAGCGGCGCCCGCCCCGCGCCCCGATGACCCAGCCGATGGCATCGCCGATTACCGCGGCCAGATAGGCCGTTACGAGCACGCCGGCGATATGGAGGTTGCCGCCCGCGGCGAGCAGCGCCGCGGCGATGAGCAGGGTTTGCCCGGGAGCCGGAACGCCAAAGCTCTCGATAAAAATCACCAGGAACAACACCGGATAACCAAAACGTTCGAGATAAGGTTGAATTGCCGCGATTATTGCCGTCATCGCCGGGTTCCGATGTAATGCCGCCTATCCTATCAGCCCCGCTTCAGCCGCGGCGCACCCGCTCACCGGAACCAGCCGGATTTTGCAATCTGTGTAAACTAGATGGTAGGAAATCCGGGGAAATATCACCGGGTTAAAGCGACATCGCCCCATTTCACCAACAGGTAACCGCCCATGACCGATTTTCGCGAAGAAACCGACAGCCTGGGGACGGTCCGGGTTCCGGCCGACAAGCTTTGGGGAGCCCAGACCGCCCGCTCCCTGGAACACTTCAGCATCGGCCGCGAACTGATCCCCGTGGAGATGATCGACGCCTATGCCATTCTTAAAAAGGCATCCGCAAACGTCAACCACACCCTGGGTCGGCTCGACGACCAACGCCACGAATTGATCGTCCGCGTCTGCGACGAGATCCTTGCGGGCCGGCACCGCGACATGTTCCCGCTGCATGTCTGGATGACGGGTAGCGGCACCCAGTTCAACATGAACCTGAACGAGGTAATCTCCAACCGCTGCTGCCAATTGGCCGGCACGCCGCTGGGCTCCAAGCGCCCGGTACACCCCAACGACCACGTCAACATGTCGCAGTCCTCGAACGATACCTTCCCCACGGCCATGTATATCGCCGCGGCCGTCACCACCGTCAAGCGCCTGTTGCCGCCGGTGCACGAGTTGCACGCCGCAATCCTGGAAAAGTCCGGGCAATGGCGGGAGATCGTGAAAATCGGGCGCACTCACATGCAGGATGCAACTCCGCTCACCCTGGGCCAGGAATGGTCGGGCTATGCCGGTCAGCTGGGCGACGCCATCGAGGCGATCGACAACGCCTTGCCCGGCACCTACCGGCTGGCCCTGGGCGGCACCGCCGTGGGCACCGGCATCAATGCACCGCCTGGCTTTGCCGCGGCCGGAGCCGCCGAGATCGCCAAACTCACCGGGTTGCCCTTCGTGAGCGCCCCCAACAAATTCACCGTGCAAGGCGCGCACGACGCCCTGGTTTATCTGTCCGGCAGCCTGCGCCTGCTGGCGGTCGCGCTGTACAAGATCGCCAACGACATCCGCCTGCTCAGCTGCGGTCCGCGGGCCGGCCTTTACGAACTGCTGATCCCCGAGAACGAGCCCGGCTCGTCGATCATGCCGGGCAAGGTCAACCCCACCCAGACCGAGGCCATGACGATGCTCTGCAGCCAGGTCATGGCCAACGACGTAGCCATCGGCCTGGGTGGAGCCGGCGGGATGCTCGACATGAACGTGTACAAGCCGCTCATAATTCATAACTTGTTGCAGTCGCTGGTCCTGCTGAGTGATGGATGCCATAACTTCAACCGCTTCCTGGTCCGCGGCACCCGGCCCAACCTGGTGAAGATACGCGAGTATGTCGAGCGCTCCCTGATGCTGGTAACGGCGCTTTCGCCCGTGATCGGCTACGACAAGGCCGCGCGGATCGCCCATTATGCAATGGAGCATGACACCACCCTCAAGCAGGCCGCCCTGAAACTCGGCTACGTCACGGCCGCGGAGTTCGATCGAATCATGGATCCCGCGAAAATGGTCGGGCCCTCCTGAACCATCCGGGGACACGGGCATGCGGTCGAACCCGATGCAGACGGAGGGATAACCGGCCAAGATCCCTTGCTACCCGGCATTCCGGCACGGAGAATTTCCCATGGACCCGATCAGGCAAGTCGCATTCCGCCCCGTCGATGAGCCGCTACGAGAGGATGTCGGGCGCCTCGGGCATCTCGTCGGCGAGCTGCTCGTCGAGCAGCTTGGGCGGCCCTTCTACGAGCGCATCGAAACCCTACGCCAAACGGCCATAGCCCGCCGCGAAGCCGGCCTGGATCTTGCTTCTCTTGCCCGGCTCCTGGCGGGCATCCACGCCGCGGAGGCCGAGGCGATCTGCCGCGCCTTCTCGACCTACTTCGAGACCACCAATATTGCCGAGCAGGTACACCGCATCCGCCGCCGGCGCGAATACCAGCTGGCAGGCGCGGGGTCTCAACCCGAGGGGCTCACCGATGTGCTTACCCGCCTGGCCGCGGCCGGGGTTTCGTCCGCGCAGGTGCTTGAACTCCTGTCCCGCCTCGACGTCGAACCGGTACTGACCGCGCACCCGACCGAGGCGATTCGTCACTCGTTGCTAGAAAAAGACGGCACAATCACGGCGCGGCTGATCAACGGCCTCACCGGCCCCCGCACCCCGGATGAGATCGCCGCCGACATGGCCCAAATCCGCCTGGCCCTGAGCGCCGGTTGGCAAACCGCCGAATCCAGCGCCATCAAGCCCGGAGTACAGGACGAGTTCGAGCATGTGAGCTACTACCTTTCCGGCCCGCTCTATCGAATCTTGCCGCGATTCTACGAGGCGCTCGCCGCCGCCATGGAAAAAGTTTTCGGGCAGGCTCCCGAAGCCCTGCCGATTTTGGGTTTCGGCACCTGGGTAGGCGGAGACATGGATGGAAATCCCCATGTCGACGCCGCGACCATCGGCGCAACCTTGCGGGCCCAGCGAGGCCTGATCCTGGAACGCTACGAACAGGAATGCGCCCGCCTCGCCCGAACCCTGAGCCAGACCCTCGATCGGGTCGGAGTAAGCCCGGCGGTGCGGGCACGTCTTGCCGCCTACCGTCGCCGGCTTCCCGAGGCGGCCGCCGGCATCCGCCCGCGGCACCGCAACATGCCTTACCGCTGCCTGCTGATCCTGATCCGGGCCCGGCTCGAAGCCACCCGCAATAACCGCCGGGGCGGCTACGGCAAGCCCGGGGAATTCGCCGCGGATATCGGTTTGATCCTCTCCAGTCTGCGCGCGCACCAAGGCGTCCACGCGGGACTGTTCCTGGTGCGCCGACTGCTCCGGCGTATCCACAGCTTCGGGTTTCACCTCGCCCGGCTCGATACCCGCCAGCATGCGCGGGTATTCACCGAATCACTGGCAACACTATGTGGCGGTTCGGTCCCCGACTTGCCTAGACTCCGCGCCCTCGCCGCGGGCACGGCGCCGGCCGCGCCTTTGCGGGGCGCCGCCGCCGATCCCATGATCGCGGTATTCGCCGCACTCGCCGCGGCCCGGAAAACCTACGGCGACGCCGCGCTCGGCCCCTGCATCATCAGCATGGCGGAAAAGCCGTCCGATCCTCTCACCGTACTGGCCCTGGCACGCGCCGGGGCGATGGTGGACGGCAGCGGCCGGGTTCCGCTCGACATCGCCCCGCTGCTGGAAACCGTGGAAGCCCTGCAGCGGGGGCCGGACATGTTCGAGGCCCTATTTACCGACCCCGTGTATCGCCGTCACCTGGCCGGGCGCGGCCAACGCCAGATCATCATGCTCGGTTATTCCGACAGCGGCAAGGAAGCGGGGTACCTGGCCTCGCGCTGGGCCTTGCAGCGCGCCCAGGTGGAACTGCTTGAGGTGGCCCGGGCTCATGGCGTGGAATTGACCTTCTTCCACGGCCGCGGCGGATCGATCAGCCGCGGCGGCGGAAAAACCTCGCGGGCGATCATCGCCGCCCCCCGCGGATCGGTCAACGGGCGGCTGCGCTTCACCGAGCAGGGCGAAATGATTCACCGCAAATACGGCATCCGCGCCATCGCCCTGCGCACCCTGGAACAGACGCTCGGGGCGGTGCTTCAGGCCAGCCTGTGTCCGCGCCCCGCGGAACCCCGTGAGGCCCGGTGGCGCCCGGTGATGCGGCGCCTGGCCCGGGCCGGACGGGAACACTACCGGGCGCTGGTAGTCGCCGATCCCGACTTCATCGCCTATTTCCGGGCCGCCACCCCGATCGACGTGATCGAAAAAATGTCCCTGGGCTCCCGCCCCCCGAGGCGCAATAGAAACGCGGGGATCGCGAGCCTGCGCGCCATCCCCTGGGTGTTTTCCTGGACCCAATGCCGCTCGGGTCTGCCGGGCTGGTATGGCGTCGCCGGCGCCTTCGATCAGGCCGCCGCGAACGGCGATATCGGGCAGATCGAGGAGATGGCGCGAGACTGGCCGTTCTTCCGCACCCTGCTCGAAGACCTGGAGACCCTGCTTGCAAAAACCGACATGGAGATCGCCGCACGCTTCTCCCGGCTTGCCGGGCCGCTCCACGAACGCTTCTTTCCCCGGCTGGTCGCGGAGCATGACCGCTGTATCGAGTGGGTATTGCGCCTCAGCGGCCATTCCGAATTGCTGGCCGCCGATCCCCGCCTGGCCCTGTCCATCCGCCTGCGCAACCCCTATATCGATCCCATGAGCCTGATCCAGGCCGACCTACTCAAACGCTGGCGTCACGCAGGCCGGCCCAACGGCCCGCTGTTCCGGGCCCTGGTAGCCGGCGTGAACGGGATCGCCCGGGGCCTGCAAACAACCGGCTGACAGCCCCCCGGCTCGATCCCCGCCGTCACCCATTCGGACTCGAGTAGATGCGTCGCGAACAAGTGCCGCAGCACATGTGACGAAACGGGCTTGGACAGTCCCGCCCGCCCCGCCGCGCTCCGTGCCGCGCGCTGAACCTGCTGCTCGCCCAGGTGATACCCTCCCCAGCCGCGGCAGCTTGATGCCGAACACCTAGCGATAGAGAATGGCCGACAGGGCCAGGTTCTGAGTACTTGCGGCCACATTCCGGGCCACCGCCAAGTCACTCAAAAACGCCTCGATCTCGGCAGCACCCATCTCGCGCGGATGCCGTTTCTCATGAAACAGGATAAAACGCTTGATCCAGTGCACATAGGACTGCTCCGTGC
>JALUYA010000035.1 GCA_027018875.1 Gammaproteobacteria bacterium | reverse complement strand
ATACCACGTGCCAGGGGGCGACAATCCCCAGGGCAGTCTCGAAAAGCCGCTCGTTCATCAGGGTCCGGTCCGTTATCAGTGAGGTACGGCTACTATAGGGCCGCCCACTCAGATTTCAAAAGAGGCTCCGAGGTTGAGTTGGCGTTGGCAGCGCTGCTGGCGCAGATGATGCGGGCCGATTCACGATCTGCCGGTACCGAACGTCGGGCGGCGTTACATATGCTTGCTCGCCGATTCAAATTGGATCGCCCCATGGCCGAGGCATTGCTGGCGCGAGGTGAGCGGGCCGCCGATGAAGCTATATCCTTATTTGAGCATACCCGCACACTCGATCGGCATCTGAGTGAACGGGAGAAGTTTGCCGTGATCGAAGCCTTGTGGGAAACCGCATTCGCCGATGGGGAATTGGATCGGTACGAAGATGATTTGGCGCATCGGCTGGCTGATTTACTGCATGTTCGTCATTCCGATCTGATACGCATCAAGCATGTGGTCATGCGTCGTCACGGCTAAGACGATGGGATAACCGGCGGAAATCCTCGGGCTGTCGCTGCCTTGATGCTATAACGATGTGGCTCGCCCGGGGCGAACCACATCGCTGCCTGGGCTAGATCATTTCCTTCAATTTTTTTAACGCGGTAATCTTTACCGTGCGCCGTGCTGGCTTGGCTTTTATCGTGATCTCTTCGCCGGTAAAGGGGTTTCTTCCCGGGCGTGATTTGGTCGCCGGTTTTTTGACTACGGATATTTTGAACAGTCCGGCGAAATTGAAGATCCCAGGGCCGCGCCGACCCAACTCCCGGCGGATGAGCTTTTCCAGTGATTCAATGATGTTCCGGGTTTCGGCGCGGGTCAGGTCGTTCGCCTCGGCCAGGTAGGTAATAATCTCAGTTTTGGTTACGGGCTTTTTTACTCGGGCAGTGGTTTTTGCCATGAATCATTCCTCTGTGGATGGGTGAAAAAACTTGTTCAGGATGCCTCAACGTGGTTTGCCGGTCAGGACAATCCGCTTCAGGCGGCTCTTCCCGCCGCCTAGAAGGTGTACGGCGCTTAGAGGCAGGTTGTAGTGGCGGGCGATAATTCGCAAAACCCGGGCGTTAGCCGCACCGTCGACGGGAGGAGCGGCCACGCGCACTTCCAGTGCCCCCGCGCGCATACCCAGAATTTCATCGTGTTTTGCATTGGGCTTGACCCGTACCATCAGGACTTCCCGGGATGTGGCATGAGTGGTCACAGGAATCCCGGCAGACGCAGAAAAATCGATAGGACTTCAAGCAGCAGAATGGCAATCAGCGGGGTAATATCAAGGGTGCCTCCGATCGGGGGGATCAGGCGCCGTAGCGGGCGTAGCAGCGGCTCGTTCAGGCGCCATAGCAGAACCAGGAGCGGGTTGTACTGACTGGGATTGAACCAGCTCAGCAAGGCCTGGATCAGGATGGACAAGATGTAGAGATTGATCAGTACCGATAGCAGCTTCATCCCGGCGAAGCGGATGATCTGCGGGGTATATATGCCAAAGCCGAGAATTGTGGCATCCACCCAGGCATTGAGAAAAGCCAGGGCGATGGCAATGACCAGGGCCGCGATGTCCCAGCCGGCTACGGGCGGAATGATGCGCCGCAGGGGTTTGAGCGGCGGATCGGAGATGCGCACGATGAATCGAACCAAGGGATTGTAATAGTCGGCTCCCAGCCGCTGGAGCAAAATGCGCAGGTACAATGCACCGATATAGAGCGTGAAGAAAATATTGACCAGAAACAGCAGGGCGCCCGTACCGTTGACCATTATTCGTCGTTCTCCATGGCGATACCGAGTTCTCGTGCTCGATCGGTGGCACGAGTGACGGCACGCTGAACCAGGGAGGTGAAATCTCCCCGTTTAAATTCCTCGATAGCCGCCGCGGTCGTACCGCCCGGGGAGGTCACCTGCGCGCGCAATTCTCCCGGCGTTGCCTTGCTGTGTGACAGCAGTGCCATGGCCCCAATTCCCGTTTCCCGGGCGAGTTTCAGGGCTATGGCGGGCGCTAGACCGGAGGCCGTGGCAGCCGTTTCGATGGCCTCGGTCAGAAGAAAAAAATAGGCGGGGCCGCTACCTGAAACGGCGGTGACAATATCCAGGTCGGATTCGTTTTCAAGTTCTATGGTTTCCCCTACGGCCTGCAGGATCCGCCGGGCAAGCGATTTTCCATCGGCAGCGACCCGGGGATTGGCGTAAAAGGCGCTGATTCCCCGGCGCACCATGGCCGGCGTGTTGGGCATCGCGCGAATGACTGGCAGCCGGCGGCAACCTGCATGGCGTTCAATGGTGTCAAGCCGCAATCCGGCAACAATGGACAGCAGTACCGGAGGGGTTCTCCCAAGTCTTGGCCCTAGTTCGGCCAGTACCCCTGGGGCAATCTGGGGTTTGACCGCAAGCACAATCAGGCGGGCTCCGGGGAGCAATTCCGCCGCGGTTCGCGCGATGTGCAGGCCCGCGTGACGGGTCAGCCGCCGGCGTTGTTCGGGATCGGGGTCGGCTACGGCAAGCTCTTCGGGGGGGAAGCCTGCATCAAGCAGGCCGCCAATGAGGCTTTGCGCCATGTTGCCACCGCCGATAAATGTAATACGAGCGGAGTCGGACATTCAACGAGGATCTGATCAAGGTTATCGGGCATTATAACGGGCGTTCGATTGCCTGCGCCTTCGCAGGTGCAGCCCTTGCGCGCGGCAGGCTCGACAAGTTATAAGTAAGCCAGGTTTTTCTAGGATCCGGATCAAATGGCGATTGATGTATCCCAGTTGCTTGCCTTTACCACGAAAAACAAGGCTTCGGATTTGCACTTGTCTTCGGGGGTTCCTCCCATGATTCGGGTGGATGGGGATATCCGCCGGATCAACATGCCGGCGCTGGATCACAAGGATGTTCACGACATGCTCTACGACATCATGAATGACAAGCAACGCAAGGATTACGAGGAATTTCTGGAAACGGATTTTTCCTTTGAAATCCCCGGTATTGCCCGATTCCGGGTCAATGCCTTCAATCAGAGAAACGGCGCCGGGGCCGTTTTCCGCACTATTCCCGAGGGGGTGGTGACCCTGGAGGAGGTCGGTGCGCCGCCGACGTTGCGCGACATCGCGAGCCAGCAGCGGGGAATCGTGCTGGTGACCGGCCCTACCGGCTCGGGAAAATCGACCACGCTTGCGGCCATGGTGAATTATGTCAACGAAAACCTGTTGGGCCATATCATCACCGTTGAAGATCCGATCGAGTTCGTGCACGAGTCCAAGAAGTGCCTGATCAATCAGCGCGAAGTGCATCGGGATACGCTGGGCTTTGCCGAGGCCCTGCGCAGTGCGTTACGCGAGGATCCGGACGTCATCCTGGTGGGCGAAATGCGGGACCTTGAGACCATACGCCTGGCATTGACCGCCGCCGAGACTGGGCATTTGGTCTTCGCTACCCTGCATACGTCTTCGGCCGCCAAGACCATCGACCGGATCGTGGACGTATTTCCCATGGGGGAGAAGGAAATGGTGCGTGGTATGCTGTCAGAATCGCTGCGCGCGGTCATCTCCCAGGCCTTGCTGAAACGGGTCGGGGGGGGGCGAATCGCCGCCTGGGAGATCATGATCGGTACCCCCGCAATCCGCAATCTTATTCGCGAAGGCAAGGTAGCGCAGATGTACTCGGCGATCCAGACCGGGCAGAGCGTGGGCATGGTAACGCTGGATCAGAATCTGAAAGATTTACTGCGTTCCGGGCTTATTACCCGGGAGGTCGCGCGTGTTAAGGCCCGGAACAAGGAGGCCTTTATTTAAACCGGAAACCGGGTAGGCAATCGGGAGAGGGAGAAATGGAACCAGAACAGGCAGCAAAATTCATGCAGCGATTGTTGCGGGAAATGGTGCAGAAAAACGCTTCCGACTTGATCATTACCGCCGAATCGCCGCCCGCGATGAAGATTGATGGTGAAGTGCGTCTGGTCATGGACCGGCCGCTGACCGGAGAGCAAAGTGCTTTACTTGTGCGCGCGATCATGAACGATCGGCAGAGCCGGGAATTCGATGCGACGAAGGAATGCAATTTTGCCATCAGTCCGTTGGATATCGGGCGCTTTCGCGTCAGTGCGTTTATCCAGCGGGGGAACCAGGGTGCGGTGATTCGCACTATCAATCCGGGGATTCCCACTATCGAATCGCTGAATTTACCTGCGGTTCTAAAGGAAATCGTGATGACCAAGCATGGCCTGGTAATTGTGGTGGGTGCGACCGGGGCCGGAAAGACAACCACCCTGGCGGCAATGCTGGGGTATCGTAATCACAATTCCCATGGCCACATTGTTACGATCGAGGATCCCATTGAATACGTGCATCCGCACGCGGGTTGTGTGGTGACTCAGCGCGAGGTCGGAGTGGATACCGAGGCCTGGCAGGCGGCATTGAAAAATGTGTTGCGCCAGGCTCCGGATGTGATTCAGATCGGTGAAATCCGTGATCGTGAAACAATGGAACAGGCGGTTATCTACGCCGAGACGGGCCATTTGTGTCTTTCCACTCTGCACGCGAATAATGCCAACCAGGCATTGGATCGTATTATCAACCTATATCCTCAAGAGCGGCGGCAGCAATTACTGATGGATCTGTCGTTCAACCTCAAGGCGGTGATTTCCCAGCGGTTGTTGCGAAAGGGCGATGGAATGGGGCGTGTACCGGCTGTCGAGGTACTGATCAACACCCCACTGGTAGCGGATCTGATCTTCAAGGGCGATGTGACGGGGATGAAGGAAATTATGGCCAAATCCACCCGGTTAGGAATGCGAACCTTCGATCAGGCCATCTTCGATCTGTACGAAACCGGTTGGGTGAGCTACGAGGAGGCGGTACGAAACGCCGACTCGCAAAATGAAATCAGGCTCCGAATCAAGTTGGAGAGCCGGCGCGAGAAGCGAAGTTTCGACGAGGGGGTCGACCGGATTCAGCTTGAAGATAAGGATAGTGGGCGCCGGGTGCGCTGAAACAGGGAAAAAGACCATGCGTTTACAATCCTATTTCCGGTTTATGCGTGAGCAAGGCGCATCCGATCTGTATGTCACCGCAAACGCGAGGGTCAAGTTGCGGGTGAACGGCCGAATTCATTCCGTGGGCCAGGATCTGGTCTCCGGGGATGAGATCGAAATAGCGACCACCAGCCTGATGAGCGAATACCAGATGGTCCGTTTCCGTGAAGAACAGCAGATCGACTTTGCGATTGAGGATCCGGACAATGGGCGCTTTCGTTTCAATGTGTTTCGTCAACGCGGCCTGGTGGCCGTGGCCGTGCGCTATATTCCCTCGCAGATTCCTCCCCTGGCGGGTTTGAACTTGCCGTCCGTCCTGAGCGATCTGGCGTTGTCCCGGCGCGGGCTGATCCTGGTGGTGGGGGCAACCGGAGCTGGAAAGTCGACCACGCTTGCCGCGATGATCGACTATCGCAACCAGAGCCGTTCCGATCACATTATCGCTATCGAGGATCCTATCGAATACACCTATACCAATCGCAATTCGATTATCAACCAGCGCGAGTTGATCACCGATACGCCGTCCTATCGCCTCGCCCTGCGCAGCGCCCTGCGGGCCGCACCCGATGTGGTCCTGGTCGGAGAGATCCGGGATCGCGAAACCATGGAGGCTGCGTTGGAGCTTGCCAATACCGGTCATCTGTGCCTGTCCACGTTGCACACGACAAACGCCCCGCAAACGATGGATCGGGTGGTAAACCTATTTCCGGAAATCATGCGCCGGCAGGTGTTGATGGATCTATCGACCAATTTGCGGGCGATCATCTCGCAACGCCTGGTGCGGTGCAAGGATGAAAGTTTGCGTCCGGCGGTTGAACTGATGCTCAACACCCCTTACCTTGCCGATTTGATCCGTGAGGGGCGGATCAATGAGGTTCATGAGGCCATGGAAGACTCGCGTGAGCAGGAGATGCAGACTTTCGACAAGGCCCTGGCGGCGATGTATCGGGCGGGTCTGATCAGCCTGGACGAAGCCACTGCCAATGCCGATTCGCGCGCCAATCTGGAGGCCAGGATCAACTTCGGCTGAAGTGCATGGGCGCTGGGGCTTGATTGTTCCCAAGCCCGAGCGCCTGTTAGAGGAGCACCTGTTCGATTCCCCCGTTACGAATCCGTTCGATAAAGGTCTGTTCCCAGCGTTCCCCGAACATTTGTCTTGCCAGTTCGATGACGATGTAGGCAGCTTCCACGCCGGTATCTTTGCGGTAGCGTGACAGCCCCTGCAGGCAGGCGGGGCAAGATGTGAGCAGCTTGACCTTGCCTTTTTCTGCTATCGTCCGGCCGGTGAGTTGCTCGATTCCCCTACGGATCTCCTCTTCCTTGCGATACCGGACCTGGGTGGCGATATCCGGGCGACTGACTCCGAAGGTACCTGCCTCGCCGCAGCAGCGATCATTGAGCGGGACCTCTTGGCCCATGAGGCGACTGGCGACGAGGGTCCCGGCATAGGTTTTCATCGGCGTGTGGCAGGGCTCGTGGTAGAGGTAGTGCTTTCCCGGGCCGCCCTTGAGTTCATAGCCTTTCTCCATCAGGTATTCGTGGATATCGAGCAGGCGGCAGCCGGGGAAGATGCGTTCGAACTGGTACTGGAGCAACTGATCCATGCAGGTGCCGCAGGAGACGATCACGGTGCCGATGTCGAGGTAGTTGAGTGTATTGGCCACGCGGTGGAACAGGATGCGGTTTGCGGTCGTGATCTGCCGGCTTCTGGCCGTGTTGCCCTCGGCGTCCTGGGGGTAGCCGCAGCAAAGATAGCCAGGAGGTAACACCGTCTGGGTGCCCGCGTGGTATAGCATGGCGAGCGTGGCCATCGCAATCTGGCTGTAGAGGCGCTCCGAGCCGCAGCCGGGAAAATAAAACACCGCCTCGGAGCGATCCTCGACCTTGGCCGGATCACGCAGAATCGGCACCATCTTGTCGTCTTCCAGCCCGAGTAGCGCGCGACTGGTTTGGCGTGGCACCTTGCTGGGTAACGGCTTGTTCAGCGCATGTACCAGCCGGGTCGGGACGGGACGCATGCCGGTGGTATTGCGCGGCCGGTGCTGGATCTTGCCGTCGGTACGGCCCTCATCCGCTAAATGCAGGGTCCGGACAATATGCGAGGCGCCGCGTTGCATGGCAAAACCCCACTCTATCAGGGCCTTGTGCATCAAGGCGATGGTACGCGGATCACGGGCATTTAAAAATGCCATCGAGGCCCGGGTGGCAAGGGGGGTGTGCCGGTGGCCGCACTCGATCAGAATGGCCCGCATGCGGCTGGTGACATTGCCGAAATCGATGTTGACGGGGCAGGGGGTGAGGCAACGGTGGCAGATGGTGCAGTGATCGGCGATGTCATTCATTTCTTCGAAATGGTGCAAGGAAATTCCCCGGCGGGTCTGCTCCTCGTACAGAAAGGCCTCGATGATCAGCCCGGTGGCGAGAATCTTGTCACGGGGGGAATAGTAGAGGTTGGCCCGCGGCACCTGGGTGGTGCATACGGGTTTACACTTGCCGCAACGCAGGCAATTTTTGATATCGTCGTTCAGCGATCCCAACGCACTTTGCTCCAGGATGATCGCCTCCTGCTCCACCAGGCGCAGCGAAGGCGTATAGGCCCTGTCGAGTCCCGAGCCGGGGAGGAGCTTTCCCGGATTGAAATGCCCCCGGGGATCGACCCGGTGCTTGTACTCGGCGAATCGGGCAATAGCCGTGGGGTCGAGGTAACGGATCTTGGTGATGCCGATGCCGTGTTCGCCGGAGATGACCCCGCCGAGGCGGCACGCAAGCGCCATCACCTGTTCAACAATCCGCCCGGCTTCGTGCATCATTTCGTAGTCGTTGGAATTGACCGGGATATTGGTATGCACATTGCCGTCGCCGGCATGCATGTGCAGTGCCACCACCAGGCGTGAGGACAGGACGCGGCGGTGAATCTCCTCGAAGCGCCGGCAAACCGGTTCGAAGTCCCGGCCGTCGAAGATCTCGTGCAGGCGTTTTTGCACTTCCTCGTGGTAGGAGGCGCGAGTTTCGTGGCGCAGGAACTGCTGCAGTACGGGGTTGTTTCCGCCTCCGGGACTAGCGGGGCGGGCGACGGCCTGCAGCAGGGCATACCAACGGGCGCGCACACCGGCGATATGATCGAGTGCCCGCTGTTGTTTCGCATGCAGAATTGCCTCGCTTTCCGCGCTCGCTGCGTAGTTCCCGCGGCCGATGTAGTCGCTGCGAAAGTTGATCTCGGGAAAATTTCCGCGCAGATACCCGGAAATCTCGTCCAGCATCCGGATCTTGTTACCGAGTGACTGGGTGATGTTGATGTGCTCTATGGCCGTGGAATATTCGCCGAGTCGGGCGAGTGGAATAACCACGTCTTCGTTGATCTTGAACGCGTTGGTGTGGCGTGAAATGGCTGCGGTGCGAGCGCGATCGGCCCAGAAGCTCTTGCGGGCCTCGGGGCTGGCGGCGATGAACCCATCGGCGTTACGTCGAGCGGCAAGGCGTACCATGCGCGAGGCCGCGGCGGCACAGGCGGATGCCTCGTCGGCGGCAAGATCCGCAAGCAGCACCATCTTTGGCCGTTTCCCGCGGGAGCCCTTGGGAGAATAATCCACCGCGCGTACATAGCGCTCGTCCAGATGCTCGAGTCCTGCCAGGTGTACCGCCGGATCCCGGCGGATGGCGGCGACGATTTCGACGATGGCCGGCACGGCCTCGCGCAGATCGGTACCGAAAAACTCCAGGCATACCGTGCGTTGGTGTGCGGGCATACGGTGCAGAATGAAGGTTGCCGAGGTGATGATCCCATCGCAGCCTTCTTTTTGTATCCCCGGTAGGCCGCCTAGGAATTTGTCGGTGACGTCCTTGCCGAGTCCGGCACGGCGCAGGCTGGAGCCGGGAAACTCGAGTATTTCAGCCTTGCCCTTGGGGGTGATACCGTCGGGCGCATAGCGGGTCATGCGAAACCGCACCGTGGCTTGTTCGTGGATACGTCCCAGGTTGTGATCGAGCCGCTCGATCTCCAGCCAATCGGCCGCGGGCGTTACCATGCGCCAGGATGCTAGGTTGTCGAGGCAAGTACCCCACAGCACGGCCTTTTTACCCCCCGCATTCATGGCTACATTGCCGCCGATGGTCGAGGCGTCCTGCGAGGTGGGGTCAACCGCAAAAACCAACCCGTGGGCCGCGGCCCGTTCGGCCACCCGCCGGGTGATTACGCCGGCACCGGCGCGTACGACGGGTACCGGCCGGTCGAGTCCTGGTAGAACCTGTTCCTCGACGGCATACAGGTTCTCGAGTTTTTCGGTGTTGATGAGCACACAGTTGGGAGTCAGTGGAACTCCGCCGCCGCTATAGCCGGTACCTCCGCCACGTGGGATAACGCTCAGGCCAAGCTCGATCGCCGCACTTACGAGTCCCGGAATTTCGCTTTCGTGGTCCGGGGTTAGGATCACGAACGGCAGCTCCACGCGCCAGTCGGTGGCGTCGGTCGCATGCGCGATCCGGGACAATCCGTCAAAGCGGATGTTGCCGTGGTGGGTATACCGGGAGAAGCTCTTGCGGGCCTGTTTGCGTCGCTTTCGGGTACTGGCGAACCAAGCTTCGAATTCGCTGATTGCCCGGCGGGCCTGTGCGGCCAGTTTCAACGGAGGGGGGTAGTCGTGGGCGCGGCGCACGATCTGGTCGAGACGGTGATGCATGGCCCCGATCAAGGCCTTAAGGCGTCGTGTATTGCCAAGAAGATCGTCCTGAATATAGGGATTGCGATATACCACCCACAGATCACCCAGGACCTCGAACAACATGCGGGCGGAAATCCCGGTACGGCGTTTGGTACGAAGTGAGTTCAGCGTCTCCCAGGCTTCCGCGCCGAGGAATCGCAACACGATCTCCCGGTCCGAGAACGAGGTGTAGTTGTAAGGGATCTCACGAATGCGTGATGTCGAGGGCATGGGCGGTGTGGGTGGGCTTTAGCCTTACCTTCAGCTCTCCTCTGCGACCGCTTGTGCGACCAGCAGGGCCAGATGCCGTTGGTGCAGGTGTTGATAGGCCGCGCCCCGAAGGGTTCCGTTGCGGGCGACCTCGGCGTGTATGGCCTCGTGGGCCTGGT
>JALUYA010000034.1 GCA_027018875.1 Gammaproteobacteria bacterium | reverse complement strand
TCACCGAGCAGCAGCTACAGCAGGTCATGGACAAACTCAATCACCGGCCCCGAAAAACCCTGGACGCGAAAACACCTCATGAAGTATTCTTCAACATCCCTGTTGCACTTCAAAGTTGAATCCGCCACAGAAAATAGTGGCGATGATCATCGCTTGTGAAAATCGGACGCCGCCCGGCCCCCCGGTTCATCACGTGATACCAGGCGCCCGGGTATTCGATACGGAGCGGCCGCGTCATGCCAAAAGCATAGCATACATAACCTTATATTACTAGATTTGACCCCTTTCTCCCCATTGACCCCTTTCTCCCCAGCGCATCATCAGAGAGGTTGTAGAGCTGCTGCACGACCAACAACCGAATCATCAACTCCGTCGGGTACGGCGGCCGACCGCCCCGCCCCGAATCACCGATCACCAGTTTCGCATCGACCGCCGCCGCCAACGCCGCAAAGTCAATCGCCTGATCCAACCTCTGCAGTGGGTCACCCAAGCGCTCCCGCTTGGCGGTACGTTCCTCATTGGCAAACAGGCTGGTCATCATGTGGCTTCCTCAAATCGGCACGAGCGAAACATCCGCATCATCAGACCACGCATGGTTATTCGAGGTTCCCTAAAGCAACCCGGTCCAATCATGACCTTTATCCCTTCTTTGCCAGCAGGTGAACGTTGCGGACCCATGCCGAAGCCTCCGGGTTGTTCGGTGCGATCAAGGTAATGGAGTCGATACGAACCGGCTTTGGATTGATCGTCATGAGATCGAATGTTTCCCGATACCAGGCCCCGGACGGTACCCGTTCAACCCCGGTGACGGGATCGCTCCCCAGCGGCAGCGGCTCGAAATGCCGCCTGAACGCATCCGGCCCGCAATGGCTGTAACCATTGGCGTCTCCGTAACAGATCTCGATCGTCAAGCCGGACGGCTGATGGGGATTGCTCTTGCCATGTTGATGAGTGACCATGAGCGCGGCTTCCAGTATCAGCGAGGAGGCCTTGCCGACACTCTTGCCGACCCGCTGCCGTATCCCGACTTGTTTCGCTCCGACCATGCCCTGCAGTTCAATGCCCTGCCGGGTATGACGCACGAAGTTAGCGTTGGCGGTCGGCTGCCCACCGGAGATCGCCTGCCAATCGAGCAGGTCCCGTGAAAAATCCGGGTTGACGATCATGTCTCCGGGCAACGGCATACTCGCCTGCGGCCGGCCGCCACCTGCGCCGCCGTCTCCGTTCATGTTCGAAGGGCGCAAATCGAGCCGCATGGGGCCTTGCATCTGCATGACGGGAGCCGCAGCGCCAGCACCACCATTCGCCTGCCAGGGATTCAGGCCGATCCCATAGTAGGGCGAAACTTCTCCACATAACCAGGGGGCCACCACGACAATGTAAACGATGCCGCCGTAGCCGCCTGGAGCGATTCCGAACCGCCAGCGATAGACTCCGCGCTGCAACGGGCTGCCGTTTTGGTTGAACGGCAAGCGTCTCAGGTCCTGGTTCCCGCGCACCGGCCACCTGTTGGCGAGGTACACGTGGGCACCCCGCGCGTCGCGAGGCAAACGCATATTGAGCGCATACACGCCTCCCGGGCGGACCCTGGCATCGTAAACGCCATAACAGGCGTCATTCGGAAACACGCTGCGCTGCAGCGGCGAGGGATACCTGAATCCTCCGGTTCTGTAGAAGTAGCCGCCGGTATGGAATCCACCGCCGACCCGGATCCGATCGGGCTGGGGGGGCTGATTGATCCCTCTTGGCGGCATACGATTCTGCACCGCACTGCTACTTCCGTTCTTGGCAAGACAGGCTGGGCTCACACCCGCCATCGCAACCACGACTGCCAGCAGCACGCCGGCACGGCTTATACCTTTCATGGTTTTACCCTCCAAAACGCTGGGCAATCGTATTGACGGCCTTCTGGATAGCCTTGCGCAGGGCCTTGTCCACACTCTGGCGTTTCTCCTGATGGATGTTCAGGTTGGCCCCGTGCAAATCCTTGTGCAGTACGTTCGAGAGAAAGCCTCCGATATTCGACACATGCGCTCCCGCAGCTTCCACGTGCACGCGTTCGTTGACCGCATCCAGCACCGCCCCGGTGTTAGCGTCCACGATGCGCACATCGATCCCGATCATGGCCGTGTCCTTGTGCCCGCCGACACCGAGCCCTTCGACGCCGCCATTGGCCCCGGTCTCGGATTCGTTCGGGTTGGCCTCGCTCACCGTGCCTTCGAAGATGTAATGCGCTCCGGTCAACCGCGTGCTGCCCGCATTGCCGGTGCTCATTCCCTGTGAATTGAGCTGCTTCTCCTGCATGACGTCCTGCTGCAGGCGCTGGCGTTCCATGACCGCAAAGCGGTGGGTCTTGATCAGCGCCGTTGTGAACATGTCCGTCGCAGCCGCTCCATCGACCTCCGGTACACTGCTGCGGAACTTGTAGATCGTCACCGTCGGGCGCTGGTACGGTTGATGTGCCTGCCCACCCTGAGGCTGCTGGGCCATAACCGCCACAGCAAACACCAGCAACGAAAGCCCAGCCAACATCGAACCGGCCGCTTTACGCAGATTAGAAAAATACACTTTCCCGTTCATCTCTCTTACTCCATTTAACATGCCTTTTAAGGCGTTAGTCTTGCCCAATCTGGTTCCTTGCCTGGATGGCATTCATTTAGCCACACAATCGCCAATTCGGCGCGCATTGAACTTCGCGTGCACCCCCATCGACTGGCCTTCGCTTTGCATCGCCATGTCCATTTTTCCGTGGTAGGCGTTCGAATTTTCGAATGTCACTTCACCGCGCCCTTCCATGTTGCTGTTCCCGGTGCATTTCATCTTCCACGCCACGTGGTTCCCGCTCTTCTTGAGGTCTGTGTATTGGCACTTTTCGCCCTTGCTCTCGCTGGCGATTTTCCAGATTTTCTTCGCCTCTTCCCGGGTTACGCACTTCTTGTAGGTATTGGCTCTCGGCGGCATGGCAAACGGCATGCCCGTTACGGTCATCTTGGATTCGAATTGCCACAGGCCCGGCTTCATGCTCAAACCGCCTGCCAAGGCCAGGCAGGAAACCACCATGCCTAGAAAAGCTACCATCCATTTCATGTTTTTCATCACGCGCTCCTATTTTTTGAACAAAGCACGAAACTGTCACGATCAATAACCGAGATCGACCTTGAACATGGCAAGATCGTAAGCAGTGTTAACGGCTCGAAGAAGCCTGTCGTTGTATGCCTTGATGTTCTTTATCGACAGGCCTTCAAGGGTGACAACCTGCCCTTGAACCATGGAGCCCTTGCCCATGCCTTCCATTTTTTTGGCAAACTCCTGTCGTTCATCGACCAGGATCTTGGTTGCGAGCAGGAGATTGCTGAGCGTGTCGGCGACTTTCTTTAGATAGGCTGCGGCCAGTTGATGCATCTTATGCTGGTATGCCACCCCAGCCGACCGGATACATGTTGGATCCGGTTCAATCAGCTCACCCAACTGGCGGGTCGGACAACTGTTCTGTCTGGCTTGATACTCCTCGGACAGCTTCGATTTGGCATTTTCAAGCCAGTTGTCCGCGTTGTGAAGCGCATCTTCCGCTTCCTGTAAGCGCTGCATCTGTAAGTGCTGATGCGCCTGATAGTGAGAATCAGAGTTTAACTGTTGCACCATCATCATGGCTTGTACTCCACCGCCGGATGCCATCTGTTGCGCCATCGCCATGGCCTGGGCGGGCGAAGGTGAAGGGCCATCGCCGCCCTGCATATCGTCCGGAATCGACTGTGCTCCAAGCTTGTTGGCGCGATTACCCAACAGGGTATCCTCGGCATCCAGCTTCTTGTCCAGTTCGATGACCAACGGGTGTATGTGCACGGCTTCCTCGCCGGACATCGGTGGCGATGGTGCACGCGCCATGAAGGCATCTACGGTCGATACCCCTGGCTTGAGGCTGGTCAGCGTCTCTGCGGCGTAATTGACAGGCGCCTTGGCAACCAACACGAGCGCCACTCCCAACGCCATGAGTGTTAATTTCTTCATTGGAATGCCCCATTCTGAATACCTTGCTTAACGGATTGATGCGCTTCATCAGCGGATTGGTGTGCGATATCCTTGGCATCTTCCTCAACAACATTGCTTTTACGCGCTCCGGATTCATCTGCTTGCAACGCATTTTGCGAAACCCGTGGCTGGCGATTGGCTTTCCGCTTGCTTTCCATATTGTGTTCGGCATGTTCCGGTAGAGGAGGTTCATGGGAATGGTTTTGTCCTGAAAGAATGTGCACCCGCTTTGCTGCAGGCGATCCCTGTTTGCCATAGATGTTATAAAACCGCACATGTGAGCCGCACGGAAAATTCTGATAAGTGCCACCGGTACAGGACATAATAGAAATCTTGACCCCGTCATATTTCGGCGAGATAAGGGTGCCTAATCGACCTGCATAATGCTCCGATAATTTCCAACCCGGAAGCCGCTTTCGATACCAGGCGAGCATGGGTTCCATTTTCTTTGGCGATATGGCATCCAGCATGAACGCCATCGAATGACTGGTCTTACTGGCGCCCCCAGCCAAACGCAGACTCTTTTCCACTGGTATACCCAGCTTGCCCAGGTCGAACTGCTTGATGCTGGCCATGGTATGCCGCACATAGTTGAACAACTCCGGGGACACATTGCCGGGTCGGTGGTCCGGCAATGGTATGGTTGCGGCCAGTACCCAGGGGGTGGCCGCGAACATGACCATGCTGAAAAGTGCCATTGTCAAGGTTTTAGCATTCATATGCGTATCTCCTTTCGTATGTATATGGGTTTAACAATTGTCCATCAGGCAGGTGTTGCCGGATAAATGCACGGGGTTTTTTCATCATCATTCAACCACCGGTGCAGCTAACCTGTACGGTTACGTCGCGAACGTCTCCATAATCGGCCTCTCCATCATTGCCGATAGGTATGGCCACTTCAATTCCAACCTCTGCCGGGAATGAGCCGGCTATGCAATAGTCGGATTTTTTTGTCCATGACTCTATGGGAACATCATATTCTGTGCTGACGGGAATGGTGACTTTACCTGTACCGGTTGCCATGATCGGAGAATCACCATCAGCAACTCTGTTATGCGGACCAACAGGAAGATCTTTTTTGCCAAATCCTTGTGAAGAGATATCGGCGCCAATCCGATAGCGAACATTAGGCGGGTAAATATATTTAATAATGCCGCTGACGGTAGCGGTACAGCGAACATGCATGTCATAACCCTTACCCGTGGATGGTTTGCGTGTTTCCACGCATGTGATAGGCGTATTCCCGGTGACTTTTACTTCTGCTTCTGCTTGGGCAACCGCCGGTGCTCCAAGACCCGACAGCACGATGAACTGTATCGCCACCATCGCGCGCAACCTCGACCCGGAGGTGACGCAACAACGGCTCAAACGATTGCCTGGCATCTTTTTTCGATCATTTATCATATTGATCCTATTGCAGCGACATGGCCGCCGAGAGCGGCTTGCCATTCAGTTTGATGTCCACCCCGTCCACACCGGGCATCTGCCCGGCGGTGCGCTCCAGTTGTGCCGCCACGCGCGGCCCGTCGCACATTCCGCCCAACACGAGACGACCACGCAATGCAACGCGTAGCGCCCCGTCCTGCAAGCGCACGGCGACGAGTCGCAGCCGGGATCGGCCGAAGACGTTGTAGAGGCCGGATTGGCCGGACAATTCGCTCGGCATTGCCAACAGGCGCTCGAGGCTTGCACGCAGACCGGCGATATTGGCCGGTATTCGTGTCCCATAAGCCACCAGGCTGTCGTTGCAGCCTATCTTCGCACCCTGACGACCACCGTCGCCACGCGCGATCAGATAAACGCGCGGGTTTGGTTTCGCACCGGCTACCGCTGGTGAATGGCCCCTCGATTTCGCCACTGCATGGCACGGAACACCCAAGACGGCAGTCCCAAAAAGCAATGCAAGTGCAAAATACGTCTTCATCGATTTTTCTTGCTGTTGATGTCATAGTAGATATTGATAAGTGCTTTTGGCGTCCCCTTGAACGCGTAAATCATTTTCTTCAGTTTCACGTCTCCGGCCGTCATATTTTTTATGGTGATATTCGTGTCGCTATAGCCGGGATATACACGTTTCAGATCAACGCCGGGTGGTACAAAGATGTCCTCGCCGCTCTCGACCTTTGTATGCCCCCAACCGGAGAGATGGCCGGAATACCACGAGACGACCTCAGCGACATTCGCACTTGTCATCAGCTCGACAAAGCCGGAGGAATTGTTGAACATCGCGGCTTTGGTGCACAAACTGCCCGGATACGCCGGCACGCCGACCTTGCTTTCCGAAGGGCACGTGCCTTTCCAGTCGTAATTGATCAGCTTGCCCTCTTTGGTCACCGGCACCCGGGGGGCAATGGGCTGCGCTGCGTTTGCGGCCTGCGCGCCCAGCAGGCAGAGCAACGCGAACGATGCAAGCGATATAACTGTTTTATTCATGATGTAATACCTCAAAGCTTCCAATACATTGACGTTTTGTAAACCACTCATTGCGCCACCAGTTCCACGCGCCGGTTTTTGGCGCGCCCCGCCTCGGTGGTGTTGGCCAGCACCGGCGCCAGCGGAC
This sequence comes from Gammaproteobacteria bacterium, assembly GCA_027018875.1. Lineage (GTDB taxonomy): Bacteria > Pseudomonadota > Gammaproteobacteria > JAKDMP01 > JAKDMP01 > JALUYA01. The sequence continues at coordinate 3,545 of JALUYA010000034.1, read as the reverse complement.
CCACGCCGGCGGCGCGCAGGCGGCCGGGGGCGATACCGTATTGCTTGACCAGCACGGCCACCACCGCCTCGGCGCGCCGTTTGGACAGGCTCATGTTGTAATCCAGGGTGCCGACGTTGTCGGTATGGCCGACTACGTAGAGCTTGAGCCTGGGCTGCGTCTTGAGCAGTTTGGCGATCGCCCCCAGCGCCTGTTTCGACGCGGGTTTGACCGTGGCCTTGTTGGTATCGAAGTAAATGCCATAGACGGCGGCGTGGCCGGTGCGGTTGATATCGTTTAGCAGCGCCTTGGTATCGACTTTTACCATGCCCGTCTGCATGGGCTTGGCTTCAACAATCGCCACGTCCGTGGCGTGATTGTTTCCATCCACAATCACGGTGGCGTAGACGTCACCTTCGGGACGCGCTAGCTTCGCGGTCAGGTACCCGGTCTGGTCGCGCCCGACCTGGGACGGGTCGTCTCCGAACTGCTCCCGGTTGAGGATATAACCGACATCGCCGCCCTTGCTGCACTCCGCCGCATAGCAGGAAAACAGGATCTTGAACCCCGCCCGGGCAAGTCCCTGCTTGTAGTTTTCCAGCACCTCCAGGCCACCGCGGTCCTCCGGCGTTTCGTAATCCACATAGGTCAGGCGGCCCTCGACACGGAGGGTCTTGTCCACGACATCGTTTTGCGTCTTGTTGTCGAAATGCACCTTCCCCGCCGGCAGCACCACGCGGTCAAACCTGCGCGTCCAGCTGCTGTGCACAGTGGAACCGGGATACGGCTTGATAAAGGTCTGGGTGGCGGTCTTGGCCGTGACAGCACCGGAGCCCAGCATCAAGAGTATGCTCAGCAGGACAATGATGGTATGCGATGGACGTTTGCTCATTTTGCTTGCTCCCCGGTTGTCCAGTAGGCGACCGCATCGTCGTTTACGTCCAATCGTTGCGCTTTGAACTCGCCCGCCTCTACAGCGTCCGGATTCATACCCCATTGCAGCCCCATATCGCCGCCGCGTGAAGAGTACAAACAGGGACAGCGCGAACAGCACCAGCCAACCCAAGCTGCCGCCGCCACCGGATGATGCGCCGCCAGGAGCGGACTGTACCGTCACTTTGAAGGTGCCACTGCCGCTTTGGCCGTAGCCGTCGGTGACCGTGACCGTAACCGTCGCCGTCCCGCTCTGGTTTGCCGCCGGTTGTAGTGTGAGTGTGCAGTTGCCCGCCGCAGTGCAGCCCGATGCTCCGCTGATATTCGCATCCGGCAACAGCGTCTGGTTGCTGGAGCTTGCTGTCACCGTGAGCGCTCCGGTACCGCTTACGGTGAATGCTTCACTGCCGTTATTTGGCTGGGTGACGGAAACTCCACTCAGGCCGCTGACAGCCGGTGCCGGCGGTGGATTGACCGTAACTTGGAACGTGCCACTGCCGCTTTGTCCGTAGCCGTCGGTAACGGTCACCGTGACCGTCGCCGTCCCGGTCTGGTTCGCCGCAGGCTTGAGTGTGAGTGTGCAGTTGCCCGCCGCAGTGCAGCCCGATGCTCCGCTGATATTCGCATCCGGCAACAATGCCTGGTCGCTGGAACTGACGCCTACGCTCAGAGCGCCCATGCCTTGAATGGTAAAACTTTCGCTGCCGGGCTGGGGCTGCGTTATCGTAGCGTTCGCAAGGTTTCTCGGTGCCGGCTGTATGGAAACCAGCAGCGAGCCATAATCTCCACCGATCACATCGACGGGCGCACTGGCACTGCCATTCGAAGCAATTGCTCGCGGGGCGGCATTGGCGCCGGTCTGGTAAACGATCCAGTTTACCCCGTCCGGACTGGTGAAAACCTTGCCGCCGTCATAGGCGCCCCCGGTGACAAACACCTGGCCGTCCCAGACTACGGAATCCAGGAGCACCGAACCCATCGAAGAAACCTGATGCGCCGACCAGGTGACGCCATCCGGACTGGTCAGGGCATCTCCCACCTGGCTGATGACTACGAAGCTGGATCCGTTATAGGCCACACTCCCCAACGGATTTGTGGTTCCCGAAGTCTGCGAGATCCATGCAACCCCGTCCGCGCTGGTAAGGATCGTACCATTCAGGCCAACCACCACAACCTGACCGCCCCCCGTACCTGCGGCGTTCAGGACGTTGGTCGTGCCGGATGTGCGGCTGATCCAGGTGCGGCCATCAGGACTCGTCAGGATTGTTCCGCTCTCGCCCACGGCGACGAATAGGGAGTCGCGCGAATCCCAGGTAATTCCGCGCAGTGCGCGAGAGGTTCCCGAGGTCTGCTTCGTCCAGGAGGAGCCGTTTCCAGTCGTATATATTGCACTGCCAACGGCCACGCAGAGACTGCTGTTGCATGCCAGTCCTTCCATTCCGGTTGAGCCTGAATCGGCTGTAACCCAATTTGTCCCGTCGGTGCTTGATGCCGTCATTCCGGAATTGGTGACGGCTATGAATTTTGCTGCACCCGAAAACCATGTCACCGCACTTACTAATGACTCGCCAATCGTGCCGGCATCAAAAATATTCTGCGTCTGCGAAGTCCAGGTCACCCCATCGGTAGACGTGGCGATTTTTCCGCCGTCGCCCACCGCTACAAACTGGCTACCATCGAACATCAGCGAATTCAGTCCGAACGGCGCAAGCCGATGCGCAGTCCAGTTGACTCCGTCTGCGCTGGTGAGCGAAAGTGCCCCCAGTGCTAAACTGCCACCGACGGCGACAAACCGACTACCGTTCCATGCGACTGACTCAAGAAACGAAGATGGCGGATTCTGTTTTGTCCAGTTGATCCCGTCCGGACTGGTCACAATGGCATCGCCAACGGCCACCCATTGGCTACCCCCCCAAGTTATGTCATACAACAAACTCGCAGAGGTCCCCGAGCTTTGAGTTACCCAGTTGATGCCATCGGAGCTCGTTCGAATCGTGCCGGATTCGCCAACGGCGACAAACCGGCTGCCATTCCATGCAACGGCATAAAGCGTTTTGCCCGAGACTGGAGGTGCTACCCGTGTCGTCCAGGTCAGGCCATCCGCGCTTGTCAGAATTTCGCCCGAACCGCCTACCGCAACAAAGAGCGATCCGTTCCAGGCAATATCGTCCAAGGCGTTGTAACTACCTGTGGCGTGCGTGGTCCAGGTGATTCCATCAGGGCTGGTCAGGATATGGCCATTGTTGTCCGCCGCCACGAAGACACCCGCCCCCCAGGTAACGGCATTAAAAATGTCCGTGACCCCGGCGCTTTGGTGTGACCAGGTTTGTGCATTTGCGCTTGATAGAACTGTGCCAAGATCTCCGACTGCAATGTAGGTGCCGCCGCCGTCCCAGGCGACGGCATTGAGCGTGTTACCCTGTGGCAATGTATTGGCCCACTGCCAATGTTGACCATCGGCCGCAAAAACAGAACCCGATAAACCCATCAGGAACAGGATGCAAACGGATATCGTTACTGCTCCCTGAATCCGTGATTTAAATTTATCAAAACGACATCCCCGGCAAGCACTGCAATTTCATTGATCAGGAAATGGCTGAGCGCGAATGCGCAACGGCCTTGTGGAAAACAGG
>JALUYA010000033.1 GCA_027018875.1 Gammaproteobacteria bacterium | reverse complement strand
TTGTTCCGGGGTTCTCGACGCCACCGGGCCCGGCGCACTCTTACGCAACCCGGCAACCCCGTGTTCGCCATACTCCCGTCGCCAAGCGGAGAGTTGATTGCTGTAGAGCTTCTCACTGCGCAACAGCGCCCCAAGCTCGCCATGTTGGCAGGCATCGGCTGCGGTAAGAATGCGTAGCTTGTAGTCGGCCGTAAACCGACGTCGCGTGCGTTTCTCAAGGCGAGGTTCGGGGGTTACTTGGCTTGCGAATAATACCGATGCAGATTTTGGCATCTCAATGAGTCCTGTATCCATAGCCCTGGAATCTATGTTATCCCAGACGATAAGTGTATGGGATCAGGTTGGCACACAGGGCACGGCTCATACCTAGATCATGGGCCGTGCTCATATAGTTCAAATAGCTTGGGGTATGACATGAAAAATTTTAGTAAATGGGCTGTCTTAGCACTTTTTATTGTTGTTGCCGTACTACTTTTTTTGATGGCATCTAAAATGCACAGAAACGCAGGTTCGTTTTTATTATTCAGTCTCTTAGGAGAGGCGTTTTTGCTACAGTCACTAATGCCATGGTTCAGGAAAACAAGGTCTTGATTGGCGCTAAGGAATGTCTGAACAAGCCCCCGTCCCAGAACAATAGGGTCAGAGTCATTGATATGTGTCAGGCGGCCAGAAACAGCGAGTCATCCCTGTGCGTGCGCTTTACCGACGCCCCAAGCTGCTGGTATTGGACGAGGCCACCAGTTATCTGGATATCGACCGCGAACGGCAGGTCAATACCGTAATCAAAAGGATGAAGCTTACCCGGCTGGTGTTGGCGCACCGGCCGGAGACCCTGGCCGGCGCCGATCGGGTGATCGTGCTGCAGGCCGGGCGTACCCAGTCACTATCCCCGTGCCAGGAGGCACAGGGTGGGTGAAATCCTGCCGGAGGGTGTCCGGAGTTCTAATCAGTCGCCCCTGAAAAATCCCCAAGCCACTGAAACAAGTAGTAAAATGGGCGACATCCTGGATGCCAAATCACCACTTTTTGCAAGCATGGCATCGGTTTTCTTGCAATTTCCGGGGAAAAATTGATGGCTTACCAGTCCTGCCCAGCTGACGACCCGTACAACACCGAGGCGGATCTGTTCCGAGCACGGTTGGAGAACATGATCGACATGAGACATCCGCTGGTGCGCGTCGCCCAGATCATGCCCTGGGATGAGCTCATCGCTGCCATCGGACACACCTTGCCATCGGTTCCGGAAGGCGCCGGCCGGCGACCGCTGCCGGCGCGGCTGGTGATTGGTCTGCTGTATCTCAAGCACGCCTACGACTTGTCCGATGAAGCCGTGTGCCAGCGGTGGTTGGAGAACCCGTACTTTCAATACTTTTGCGGCGAGCGGGTGTTCCAGACCCGCCTGCCGTGTGACAACTCCTCACTCACGCGCTACCGCAACCGGATGGGTGAGGAAGGTGTCGAAGAGCTGCTGGCGCAAACCATTGCGGCGGCGCAAAACCTCAAGGCGATCCACCGCAGCGACCTCAAGCGCGTGGTGATCGACAGCACCGTGCAGGAAAAGGATGTCGCCCATCCCACCGACAGCCGTTTGCTGGAAACGGCACGCGCCAAGCTGGTGGAGGCGGCGCACCGGGAGAACCTCGCGTTGCGGCAAAGCTATCAGCGCGTGGGCCCACGACTGGCGCGACGTGCCGGGCGCTACGCTCATGCCCGCCAATACCAGCGCATGCGGCGGCTGATCGCCAAACAACGCACG
>JALUYA010000032.1 GCA_027018875.1 Gammaproteobacteria bacterium | reverse complement strand
TCATCAAAATACAAACCCTGTTTTCCACAAGGCCGTTGCGCATTCGCGCTCAGCCATTTCCTGATCAATGAAATTGCAGTGCTTGCCGGGGATGTCGTTTTGATAAATTTAAATCACGGATTCAGGGGGATTGATTTCCATCGCGAGGGCATAGGCCAAGCGCGCCACGGGATGAGGCGGTTTGAGCATCTGACCGGCATAGAGGGGGTGGTGATAGGGATAATTGTCACCGAGCCGTTCGGCAACCTCGTCCAAGATCCGGGCAACGGCCTCCGGATTCAGCGAGGTGGCGAACGGAGGCAGGAAGTCAAACTCCGCGGCCAGGCGCTTGCTAGCCGCATCCAGCAAAGACCAGTCGGGCGGGATCATGGGCCGAGCCCTTCATGCTCAAGCAGCCAGCGTTTGACTTCGAGTCCTTTTCCCAGGCTGAAACCGCCAAGCCCCCGGACGGCAACAACCCGGTGACAGGGGATGAACAGCGGTACAGGATTAGCGGCGCAGGCTCCCCCGATTGCGCGTGCCGATGTATCGAGTTCCCGTGCCAGTTCGCCATAGCCGCGCGTCTGCCCGTGGGGAATCCGCCTCAATGCCGCCCAGACCCGCTGCTGAAAAGGCGTCCCCCGCGGTGCCACCGCCATCGCGGACAAGTCTCCGTGGCCGCAAAAATACGCCCTCAGGCTAGCGGTTGCCCGCCGTGCCGCGCCATCCCGAGGCGGGGCCGGCATCCGGGAGCAAGCGACAAGCCGCAGGTTGGTAACCGCACCCGCCGCGAGGCGCAATTCGACGCGCCCCAGTGGAGTGTCGATTGTGCAGCTGCTAGTTTGATCCATGTTCCGCCCTGTGGCCGGCCAGCGTCCGGATGGCCGCCAACTTCTGTTTGAGCAGTGCCTGTTCGGTGGGCTCGGAAGTCGCATTGAAAAGCCCCTGGTACAGCCTGCGGGCATCCGCGTAAAGGCCCGCCTCGGTTAGCGCATCGGCCGCCGCATAACGCGCCGTTTTGGCCCATTGATCCATGGCATAGGGGCTGGTGAAAGTAGCCGACTCGAGGTAGGCGCGCGCGGCCAATAACGGTACGCCCAGGCCGGTATAGGCATGACCCATCCAGTAAAGGATGCGCCGCGTGACCTGCGGCGTTGGGCGGTGGGCTATTAGCCCGAGTAGAAGCTGCAGTGCCTGCTCGTTATGGTTTAGGGTCTCCAGTTCGAGGATAACCGGTAATACCTTGGCCGGAGCCACCGACGGGTGTCCCGCAACCAGCCGTTTCAGCACCGCCGTTCCCCGGCGGATGTCGCCACCGAGAAGAAACAGGCGGGCGCGCTCCAGCTGCCAGGCTCCGGGATCAACCCCCTGGGGGGGGCGTTTCAGTCCGGCAAGCAGACGTGAAGCAAACCCGATCCGCCCGGCTGCAAGCGCCGGGGCCAACAGGCGGTAGCGAACCGTTCCCGGCAATTTCCGGGGCTCGGGAAATCGTTTCCGGTCCGCAAATAACGCCAGCAGCAATGTTCCGCCATGTGGTTGGCGCGACAACTCCCGGGCAAAGGCCGCGAGGGCCTTGGCCCGTCCCGGGGCATCGGGACCGTTCAACCCCGTGGCGGCCAGTATGGCCAAGGCCAGCAGCGGGTGCTTATGCCGCTGCTGCGCCTGCGCCGCATTTAGCCAGGGTCCCGCATCTCCAATCAGGAGCTGCTCCGCATTGCCCAGCATAAGTCCGACCTCGGTTAGAACCGCCCAGAGGCTATTGGCACTTGTCCGAAACGGCTCGACATCGCCGGGATCGAGCCGCAGGGCATTGAATAGGGCACGAATCCGGTCTTCCTTGTTTCCCGTCCGCTGAGCTGCCTGAGCCGCCACCCATTCTAGCCTCCCGGCCAGGCGCCGGTGGTGGCGTTGCTCTGCAGCGTGTGCGGCCCGGGTTGCCATGTTCCAAACCTTGTCTGGCGGATGCACTCCGGCCTGCAGTTCTGCCAGCAGCATCGCCGCCCGGGCCGCAGGTTGCTTGATACCGGACAAGTGGCGGATGGCAGCCTGGGGACGCCCCCGTTGCAGGGCGATTTCAGCCGCCAACAAATGCAGGCGCCAGTCTTTCCTCTGTCCCGAGCGGTGCAGGTAAGTAAGCGCCCGAGCGGCATCGGCAAAGTCCCCACCCACCACGTAGCTGCGGATGACCAAGCGCCGATACTCGAACAATTGTTCCGGCGCCGGCTTACCGCGCCAGATCAACTGCCGCAGATAATGCCGAGCCCGGGCCGGCACCCGCCCGCTCAGCGCCGCCTGTGCGCCCAGAAGCAGGGCCGAGGTCCTCAAGGAGGCGGGAGCGGATAGCGGCAAGGCATTTAGCCGGACAAACAACCGCTGCCTGTCACCCGCGGCGGAAAGCACTTGGAACCGGGTCCGTTCCCAGATCGACCACACTTGAGGAGCCCGTGTGTACGCAGGCTGGGATTGGTCAATAATGCCAAGCGCCAGTTCGGGTGCCCCGGCGCCCGCCAGGCGCAATACCTGGGCCCCGGCGCGGCGGGTGGCCTGTATCGCGGCCATCGCGCCCGGTGTCCCCGTACCGGCAGCCGGTAAAGCCACCGTGGAAGGAGAGGCACCGGCCCGCATCGCAAGGCCACCGACTGTGAGCGCCAGCGAAGCGATTTCCACCCCCCTAGCCAATCGCCCTGGCGATATCCAGAGTCGCTGCCGTAGGCCCGGCATCAAGGTGCCCGGTGGTTGTTTACTTGGTCTTTTCCTTGATCCGCGCCGCCTTGCCCCTGCGCCCGCGCAGGTAATACAGCTTGGCGCGGCGCACGGCTCCCTTGCGTTTGACCCGCACGCTGGCGACTACCGGGCTGTGGGTCATAAATACCCGCTCGACCCCTTCACCATGGGATATCTTGCGCACGGTGAAGGAACTTCCCAGACCGCGCTTGCGTTTGGCGATTACCACGCCCTCAAAGGCCTGAAGCCGTTCCCGGCCCCCTTCACTCACCTTCACCTGGACCACTACCGTGTCTCCGGGAGAGAAATCCGGGATGTCGGTTCGCATCTGCTCGCGCTCCAGCGTCTCAATAATCTGACTCATAATGCTTTACTCCGTGTCTTGCCGTATCTTACTGAAAATATCGGTCCCAAAGATCGGCGCGCCGCTCACGCGTGCGCCGCTCGGCCTCTAGCCGACGCCACCGGGCCACCGCCTCGTGGTTACCCGAAAGTAATACTTCGGGCACTTCGAGGCCTTCGATTTTTTCCGGCCGAGTGTAATGCGGCCAGTCCAGCAGCCCCGCTTCAAAGGAATCGTCCGCGGCCGATTGGGCATCTCCCAAGACCCCTGGTATCAACCTCAAGACCGCATCGAGTACGACCATCGCCGCGGGTTCCCCCCCCGAAAGGACATAATCACCAATGGAAAGCTCCGCGTCCACCTCGGCGATAATAAAACGCTCATCAACGCCTTCATACCGGCCACAAACCAGCACTGCACCGGGACCCGCAGCCAACGCCCGCGCCCCGGTGGCATCCAGCCGCTGTCCCTGCGGCGAGAGATAGATTACCGGTGCCGCATCACGGCGATTCGCCCGGGCCGCACGTACCGCTGCAGCCAAGGGAGCAAACTTCATCACCATCCCCGGGCCGCCTCCATACGGCCGATCATCCACCGTGCGATGGGGATCCGCAGCATAATCGCGTGGATTCCACAATACCAAGCGGGCCAACTTCGCCTCGATTGCCCGCCCCGGAATTCCGTAACCCAGCGCATCACGCAGCATCTGTGGAAAGAGGGTTACCACATCGAACCGTGGGCCGCCTACGTTCATCTCAATCCTCGGGGTTCCAGTCCACCACCATCCGCTTTCGATCTAGGTCGATCTCCAGTATATAAGTGCCGATCGCATATGGGATCAGCCGTTCCCGCTTGCCGTCGCGCACGATCATCACGTCATGGGCTCCCGCTGGGATGTAACCGTCGATATATCCCAGCGGAATTCCTTCGCGGTTTACCACCCCGATTCCAAACAGATCCGCCCAGTAATACCCGTCGATCTCAAGCAACTCCGCACGCGGTACGGAAATCCACCGCCCTAGCAGGTCCCGGGCCGCCTCGCGATCATCGATGCCATCGAGTTCCGCGATGATCCGCCCGCCTTGGCGCCGCCCGCCACGAAGCTCGTAGCTGCACCGGTGTGGCCCGGAGCCCAGCCACCAGCGGGGATAAGCAAGTATTTCTTCGCGTGGATCCGTGTAAGAGTGGATGCGCAAACCACCTCGAACTCCAAATATCCCCACGATGTAACCTAGTTGCACCCACGCCTCGGGCGCAGGCCCCGTACTCAAGCCGGAGCACTCTCCTTAACGGTTGCAGTCGCCGTAGCGCTGTGAACCTCATGTACCAGGCTCACGACCCGTGGCGAAGCTTGGGCTCCGCGGTCCAGCCAATGCCGAAGACGATCCTCATTCAACTGCACCCGCCGCTCCGCACCCGCCGCCACAGGGTTGAAATATCCGAGACGCTCGATAAAACGCCCATCGCGGGCATTGCGGCTATCCGTTACCACGATGTGATAAAACGGACGTTTCTTCGCCCCGCCCCGCGCAAGCCGGATGCTTACCATTATATTTTCACCCTGTCACCAAGCCAAATGAAGCGCATAGTTTAGCCCAGAGTGAAAACGAGCGCCAGGAGGCCGGAATGGGCGAGGGGGCGGCACCCGGTATTTCCATGCCAGAGAGAACAAAAAATCATTCATTCCAGGGTGGTGGAACCGTCTCCATTGCCGCTTCCAAAGGAGCGCCGAATTCCCCCGGGGATTCAAAAATCAGGTGGAATCCGGCCTCCAAAAGCGCCTAGCATCTTGCTCATTCCGCCCTTCCTGAATTTTTTCATCATCTTCTGGGCCTGGGAGAACTGTCGCAGCAAGCGGTTGACATCCTGTACCGCCGTGCCCGATCCGGCCGCAATTCGGCGCCGGCGCGAGCCATTGATCAGGGCCGAGTGGCGGCGTTCCCGTAAGGTCATCGAGTCGATGATAGCCAGCTGTCGCCGCAGCGTTTGCTCATCGAATCCGGCCGCCGCACCGGGGGGTAGTTTGCTTGCTCCCGGCAAATGCTCAAGGATCGCCCGGGCGCCACCCATTTTAAGCATTTGTTCGATCTGGACCCGAAAGTCGCCGAGGTCGAACGCCTTGCCTTTGCGCAGTTTACCGGCCAGCTTTTCGGCCTGGCCGCGATCGGCCTTGCGTGCCACCGATTCGGCCAGTCCAACCACATCGCCCATACCCAGAATGCGCCCGGCCATCCGCTTGGGATCAAAGGCTTCCAGGCCATCGAGTTTCTCGCCGGTTCCCAGGAACTTGATCGGTCGCCCGGTAATTTCGGCCACCGATAATGCCGCGCCGCCGCGGGCATCGCCATCGGCCTTGGTCAGGATTACCCCGGTCAGGGGCAGGGCCTCACCGAAGGCTGCCGCGGAACGCACCGCATCCTGTCCGGTCATGGCATCGGCCACGAAAAACGTCTCGACCGGCGCCAGGCATTCGGCTAACAAGTGCATCTCCGACATCAGCGCCGCGTCTATATGCAATCGCCCCGCCGTATCGACGATCAATACATCGGCCAATTGCGCCCGGGCCTGATCGAGCGCATGCTCGGCGATTTTCAGTGGTGCCCGGTTTCCAACCGGAACAAACCTCACACCCACCTCACGGGCTAAAATTTCGAGTTGTTCGATAGCAGCCGGGCGCCTCACATCGGTCGAAACCAGCATCACCCGTTTCCCGTCATCCTTGAGGCGCCGTGCCAGCTTGGCCGCGGTGGTGGTTTTACCCGCTCCCTGCAACCCGGCCAGCAAAATCACCGCGGGGGGGCGGACGCGCAGATTGAGCGCGGAATCGCCTGCCGCCAGCAGTGCCGCCAACTCGTCATGGATAATTTTGATGAAAGCCTGGGACGGGGTAAGGCTCCTGGCGACTTCGGCACCCATGGCCCGCTGACGAACCGCCTCCAGGAAGTGTTTGACTACCGGTAAGGCGACATCCGCCTCAAGCAGGGCGATGCGCACCTCACGCAGCGTCTCGCTGACGTTGGCTTCGGTGATCCGGCCACGGCCCGAGAGCCGTTGCACTACAGCACTAAATCGGTTTCCCAGTTGCCCAAACAGCGCCATCGGTCTCAGGCCGCGCGCACGTCACCGCGCTCGGCGCGCACCCGGTTGGCCGCATCGAGAATGAGCACCCGGGGCCTGTGGCGAACGGCTTCCGCCGCATCGAAGAGGGCATAAGCACAGATAATGACCCGGTCTCCGGCGCGGATCCGATGCGCCGCTGCGCCATTGGCACAAATCTCGCGCGAGCCCGCGGGCGCCTTAATCGCGTAGGTGACAATGCGCTCGCCGTTGGATAGGTTATAGATATGAATCTGCTCGTATTCACGAATTCCCGCCCGTTCCAGCAGCTCTTCGTCGATGGCGCAGGATCCTTCATAGTCTATATCCGCGGCGGTTACGGCGGCCTGGTGCAGTTTGGCCTTCAGCAGATTGAGCTGCATGTCAACTCCCCATTTTCGCCCCGGCAGCGGGACGACAGAATGAACTCAAAAATCTCATTGGCTACTTTTACCTGGGAACCGGTATATTATCAATCAAACGGGCGTGTCCCAACCAGGCCGCCGCAAATATCCGTAACGGCGCACTCGTGCTGGGCGGCCCCAGTTCATCATCATCGCGGCGCACGGAAAAATACTCGGGTCGCAAGCCCCCTGCCCGGAGTTGCGCCCAACCCGCGGATTCCACCTGTTCGACCGGCGTGCCCGCCAGCAATTTGTCGGCGCCCCCCTCGAGGGATCGGTAGAGCAACGGGGCCCGTTCGCGCTCATCCGGGGTCAGATATTGATTGCGGGAACTGAGCGCCAGGCCGCTGGCCTCGCGAACCGTCGGCACGGCGACGATTTCTACCGGGAAAAACAATTCCTCGACCAGGCGTCGAATCAGCTGCAACTGCTGATAGTCCTTTTCTCCGAAAACGGCCAAGTCGGGTGCCACCAGGTTGAAAAGCCGGGTAATCACGCCGGCCACACCCCGAAAGTGGCCGGGGCGTGACGCGCCGCAGAGTATGTGCGCCAGTGGCGGAACATCCACCATGACCGCATTGCGAAGGCCATTCGGGTAGATTACTTCCGGGCTCGGCGCGAAGACAGCTTCCACGCCCGCCTGCGCCAGCAGGGAAGTATCGTGTTGCAGGGTGCGCGGATAGCTTGCATAATCTTCGCCCGGGGCGAATTGCGTTGGATTGACGAATATCGACACCAATACCGCGTCGCTGCGCCGCTTGGCCTCCGCCACCAGGGCAAGATGCCCGGCGTGCAGATTGCCCAGGGTGGGGACGAGGGCGATTCGTGCCCCTTCACGACGGCGGGCCAGGCGCCAATGGGATAAATCCGCCCGCCCGTTAAGTAGGCTAAGAACCGGAGACATGGCGTCGCCCGCAATCAGGGCGCTGCGCCGGGGGAAAACCCCGGCGGGTCCCCTGGCCACCTGCCTGTCGGAAATATATCAATCGAAGGCATGTTCGACGGCGGGGTATTCTCCCGTTTTGACCGCTTGGACATAGGCGCGAAGCGCGGCATCGATACTTGGCGCTCCAACCATAAAATTCTTTGCAAACCGTGGCTTATGTCCCAAGGTGATGTCCAGAACATCATACAACACGAGAATCTGGCCATCCACATCCGCCCCGGCACCGATGCCGATGACGGGTACCTTGACCGCCGCATGGATGCGTGCGGCCAAATGTCGGGGGATGCATTCGAGAAGCAATAGATCTGCCCCGGCTTGCTCGAGAACATGGGCATCGGCCAGCATCTGTTCCCCGGCTGCTTCGCCCCGACCCTGGATGCGGAAACCGCCCATTTTTTCTACCGCCTGCGGCCGCAACCCCAGATGGGCACACACCGGGATACCGTTCATGGCCAGTGCCGCCACGATCTCGGCCTGGGCACCGGTCCCTTCCAGCTTGACCATTCTTGCCCCGCCCTGTTGCATCAAGCGTCCGGAATTCGCCAGGGCCGTGGCCGGGTCGGCATAGCTCAGGAACGGCAAGTCGGCAACCAGAAAGGCCCGCTCCAGCCCCCGGGCCACAAGCCGGGTGTGATAAACCATATCATCCATGTTGACCGGCACGGTGCTGGCATGGCCCTGCACTACCATGCCGAGTGAATCACCAACCAGAACCAGATCCACTCCGGCGGCATCCACCCGGCGGGCGAAACTGGCGTCGTAGGCGGTCAGGCAGGCGATCGGTTCGCCTCGATCCCGCATCCCGCGCAGGGTGGAAAGCGTTACCGCTCGCCGGGTTCGTGATTCTTCTCCATAAACCATCAGTCCGCCTCCAGGTTGAAGTAGCTGCGTTGGCCGTGGCGATTGCCGATCTCGGTCAGTAAACGGCGGTAGTCCGCCTCCCCATTAACCAGGTCCACCGTTTCGGCGTTTACGATCAGCACCCGCGAGGTGGTGTAATGGTGAAAAAATCGGGTGTAGGCAGCGACCACTTGTTCCAGGTATTCCCTCCGAATCCCCCGCTCAAACTCTCTTCCACGGGTGCCGATCCGTTGCATCAGCACCCCGACCGACGCCTGAAGATAGATGACCAGGTCCGGACGGGGTGCCTTGGGAGCAACCCGTCGATAAACCTCATGGTACAGCGCAAGCTCGTCATCCGCCAGGGTTACCCCGGCAAAAAGCCAATCCTTCTCGAGGATAAAGTCCGCCACCCGCGCCGGCCGGAATAGATCGTTTTGCATCAACGCTTCGAGTTGTCGAGCCCGCTGGAAAAGAAATGTGAGTTGTGTCGGCAGGGCCACTTCGCGCGGCTGCGCATAAAATCGGGGTAAAAATGGATTTGCCTCGGCCTGTTCGAGTACGGTTTCAGCGTCTAAACTGGCGGCAAGCCGGCGTGCAAGGCTGGTTTTCCCAACCCCGATAGGTCCTTCAACCGCGATATAGGCGTTGTCCCCGTTCATGCGCACCTCACCATGTCGATTCCCCGAATATCTACATGGGCAAGCAAATCGATGACGGTGCCCCGGCCCGGCACTTTGAGTTCCGGGGCCAGCTCCGCTAATGGAACCAGCACGAAGCCCCTCATGGTCAACCGGGGATGCGGCACCTTGAGGCGTGGAGTATCGATTACCATCCCAGCGTAAAGCAGCAGATCCAGATCCAGTGTTCGCGCTCCCCATCGGGTGCGCCGCACCCGGCCGTGCCGATGCTCCAGGGCCAAGAGCGCATCGAGAAGTCTCTCGGCTCCGAGTATCGTATCCAATTCGGCTACGGCATTGAAGAAATCGGGCTGATTATGCTGGCCCCAGGGCGGGGTCCGGTAGATGTGGGATCGGGCCGCAAGCCGTGTCCCGGCAAGCAGATCCAGCTCGTCGATGGCCCGACACAGGGTTTTGCGGGAATCCCCGAGATTCGAGCCAAGCCCCACCCACGCCCGCGGCATTTCAATGCCGCCGTACCCGTCGCCGAGGAGTCAACATCTTTTTGCGCTCCTCGGGGGATGCCTCCTGAATGGCAGTCCAGAATTCGGCTACCTCCGGATCGACTTCATTCGCCCGGGTCCGAAGCACCAGAAAATCATAAGCCGCCCGGAAGCGCGGGTGTGCCAGGAGCAGCTCGGCACGCTTGCCGTGGCGGTAGCGGAACCGGCTCTGCAATTGGGCGATTTCGCGTATCGGTTGCCCGAGCCGCCGGGGGATTGAAATACGCTGGTTGCTTGCCGCCATGATCACGGCGCAGGCTCGCTGGACTGCGGCCGCCTCACCCATGCCCTCCGCAACCAGCCAGTCGGCGTAACGGCGTAGCGGCGGCCACAACAGGGCGGCCAGGAGAAAGGCGAGGGTCACCGGTTCTTTGTTAGCGATTCGCCGGTCGGTGCTATCGAGGGCCGCCAGCACAAATTGCTGGAATACCCCGTCGCGTTCGGAACCGAGCACCTCCTCGGTCAGCGGAAACAATTCGCCGAATAGCCGATGTTCTCGCAATGCCGTCAGCATTGCCCGCCCGTGACCGGACAGCAGCAGCTTACCAATCTCTTCAAACAAACGGGCGGGGGGAATATCGGCCAGTAACGGCGCCAGCTCCGCGATGGGTGCCCGGGTTTCGGCTTCGAGTTCGAACTTCAACTTCACGGCAAAGCGCACCGCGCGTAACATCCGCACCGGATCTTCGCGGTAACGAGTTTCCGCCACGCCAATTAGGCGCAAGCGGCGTGCAGCCAGATCCTCCAGCCCCCCGACCTGATCGATCACCCTTTCCGCGGCGGTATCGAAATATAGCGCATTGATCGTGAAATCGCGCCTGAGCGCATCTTCGGCCAGGGTGCCATAGCTCGAGTCATGAAGAATACGCCCGGACTCATGCAGCAGGCGCTCCTTGCTTTCAAGTGCCCGAAAAGTGGTGACTTCGATATAATCCCGCCCGAAAAGCACGTGGACAATCGGAAAACGACGACCGATCAAACGGGCCCGGCGGAATAATTTGCGTACCTCGTTGGGACGCGCGCTGGTCGCCACGTCAAAATCCTTGGGTTTCGCGCCAAGCAAAATATCGCGTACGCCACCGCCGACGATATAGGCCTCATGACCCGCCTCGCGCAGAGTTTCAACTACGCTGACCGCACGCGGATCCATTTGCCCCACGGGAAAGCCGGATTGTTGCTCGGCCGCCGATGCCGTTATCGTCACAGGCTGGTAACTCACTAAATTATCGGTACAAACCATGTTATCATTTTAAACTTAGCTCCCATCGTCTAGTGGCCTAGGACGTCGCCCTCTCACGGCGGAAACCGGGGTTCGAGTCCCCGTGGGAGCGCCATTTTCCACCCTGCGAATAAACTGCATAAGCCCGATTCCGCATCATGCGACGACGCCTCCAGCGGGGAGGCGAAATTTTCCGGGAAAGAGCGCGAGACGGGGCATAAGCCTTGGCTACGGGGGGAACCCTTTTGAGTCACCCCCGGGGTTGCGTTTGTATCCCCGGCCGTGCGGCGGCTAGAATTGAATGGTCGCTAAAAGGGAAGAGGGAAAGGTCAATCGTTTCCACCCGCAGGCCAACCCGAATATCGTCTAATCTGCCTCCACTATGATCCCCTTATTGCAAGCGTACAATGACCAAACCGGGCTTCGCCAAGGATAATTCCTCGACCTTGGGGCTTCTCGCGCGCATTACGGCCCGCGATATTGCCGGCGCTTTCTCGGTCTATCACACCGAGTTCGCCCGGATCAGCCGCCGTGCCGCCACCCGCTTCGCTGCGCGTGATTTCAGCGGCAAGCAGCGTGACCGAAGCGAGCGAATTGACTTGTACGAACCGGCCCTGCAAGCCTGTCTCGACGAAATTCGCCTCAAATTGAATACTCATGCCCTGGATATCGACTTGTGGCAGGCAATCAAGGGCCGTTACGCGCGACTGATACGTCCGATTCCCGATCGCGAACTTTACAAGACTTTTTATAATTCCATTACCCGGCGGTTGTTCAATACCGTCGGAACCCGCCCGGAAATCGAGTTCGTCGAACCGCCGCCGCCTTATCACGCCCCGGGCGGCACCTATGTTTTTCATGGAGAATTGGATGTCTCGCTCGATTGGTTGATCGAGTTTTTGTGCCATCTCCCCTTGCCGGCACCCTTGTGCAATCCCACAATCGAGGCGCGCTTCGTGGCCCGCGAGCTCAGGCACCAATGGGGTGATTTCCTTGACGCCCATCCGCCAATCGAGAGGCTATCCGAACTTTTTTACCGTAATCTGCGCAGCTATGTTGTGCTTCGTGCCGCTCATGCGGACGGTTACCGACCGCTGGTTCTTGCCCTGATAAACACTTCCCGCGGCATCCGCATTGAGGCGGTAGTCACCGAGCCGAGGGAGGTCAGCGCGCTGTTCGGATACACACGCAGCTACTTTCATGCCGACCTCGACCCGGTGGCCGATGCGGTGGATTTCATCTCCTCGATTTTACCGGCCAAGCCCCGCTTTGAACTCTACACCAGCCTCGGTCGCGCCAAACAGGGCAAGACCGAACGCTACCGGGAACTGATCGCGGCCCTGTCACGAACCACGGGGACGATCGTCGACGCCGCGGCCGAACCCGGTATGGTGATGATGGTTTTTTCCAGCCCGGCATATCCCGCGGTATTCAAGGTTCTACGCGATCGGTTCGGACCGGCTAAAAGCATCACCCATGAAGGCGTAGTAAAAAAATATGAATACGTATTCAAACACGACCGCGCCGGGCGCTTGATCGATGCCCAGGAATTTCGCGAGCTAGTACTGCCCCGTCATGCATTTTCCGCGAGCCTGCTCGAGGATTTGATCCATACCATCAGTCGGCGAATCGATATCCGCGCTAGCGAGGTCGTGTTACATCATGTTTATGTGGAACGGCGCGTGCGCCCGCTCAACGTCTTTCTCTACCAGGCCGATTCCCGTGCCCGGCGAGCCGCGGTACATGATTTCGGTCAAGCCATCAAGGATTTGGCCGGCACCGGCCTATTCCCGGGAGACCTGTTTCCCAAGAATTTTGGCCTCACTTCCCATGGCCGGGTCGTGCTGTTCGACTATGATGATGTCGTCCCCCTCGACGAGTGCCGCTTCAGGGACTTACCCAAGGCCCGGTACCCCGAAGAGGCGCTCGCCGCCGAACCCTGGTTCAGCGTCGAGCCGGGGGATATCTTCCCCGAAGAATTTTCCCACTTTTGGGGGTTAGACCGCGAGGCCAATTCCTGGCTGCTCGAAGCGCATGGTGAACTCACCGACCCGTGCTGGTGGCGGGCGATTCAAGCGCACACCGCCAAGGGTCGAATCAACGATACCGTTCCCTACCATCGGCGCCGCCGCTTACGCCCGCCCGCTCCGGTAATGGATACCGCCATCTGATCCCCGGCTCCGGGGCCTCGACCTTCCCTCACCGCTTCCAAGTCGGCATAATGGCTAAATGAAAAAATACCTTCTGCTTTCGGTTCTGTTGCTCCCGGCTCCCGTAGTCCCGGCTCAGGGGGCGGTTCCGGCCGTTGTCCACTTCCTGGAAACGAAGGGACTCAAGCTGGATAGCCGCTTTGCCGCTCCCGGGGGGCTTACCGGCTATGTCGGCACCACGCCACAAGGCCGGCGGATTGTTTTTTATGTCCCTCGAGATGGGTCGGTTGCCTTGTTCGGACACATGGTGAATGCGCATGGTCAGGATCTGACCGCAGAACATCTGCGCCGCTATGTCCGGGATCCGGAATTTGCTGCCGCATTCAAGGTTCTGCAATCCACCCACTGGATCGGCGTCGGCGCCAAAAACCCCCGGCATGTTATCTATGCCTTTGTCGATCCCAACTGCCCTTATTGTCATCGCTTGTGGCAAGTCGCCGGTCCCGCCGCGGCGCAGGGCGTGCAGATGCGCTATATCATCGTCGGCATTCTCGGCCCCTCGAGCAGCGCCAAGGCCGCGGCTATCCTCGCCGCCCGCGACCCCGCCCGGGCGCTGGCCACCAACGAACGGCGCTACCGCATCGAGGATGGTGGCATTAAGCCGCTGCCGCTGATTCCCAAGGCACTTAAGGCGCAACTCGACAGCAATGTGAAGTTGATGCTGCGTTTCGAGCTCAACGGCACGCCCGGTATGGTTTGGAAAAACAGCCGAGGGGAGATCCAGACCAGTAACGGGCTTCCTCCGGCCGCCGTGCTCAAGAAAATCTTCTCCGTCGCATCCCCGGATACGGGTTCATGAATAACCGCTTTTACTAAAATCGGCCTTGTTGCGCTGTAACTGAAGCCGAGCAAACAGAAAACGCGTACATATTGGTTATTTTCGAACAAGGATGATATCATCGGACGCATCACCGAGCATCTCTTATCCCGCAGAACCCGGGGGCTCTCTCGGCAAGCCTTTCGCCCGGGAGCAAAGCACCCGGAATTTTCAACGCTACATTGCCCAATTGCCCGCCGCAATGCCCCCATCAGACAGTGGACGCTCGGCCCGGTGGACGAGCAGGCCGCTCCATGTTGGAATGGCTACACCCGCGACCGCAACGGAATGTTTCTGAAAACCCACCATGCCGCGGGGCCCTGGCATATCGCCAAGGCCGACGACACAAGGGCCGCCCGAATCAGTTTAAGCGCTAACCTGCTGAGCCGGATGAACTATCCAGGCAAGTAAGCCCCGGTGCCGGAGTCCGGCTCCAAACCGGGTTTTGGCTTCGACAAAACCCGGTTCGAAAACGAGCAGATCGCTTTTTTATCTGTACCGGCCGGGCCACCAAGGGCAGAAAAATCAATTCGCGTAAATCCAAGATAAGAGACAGCAATCCACTCGGGGTTTGATCTGCCCGTAATCCCGATCCGCTACGGGCCACCGACAAGGGATAACTCCGCCCCGAGTGGGTGAGCTGACGCGTGCGTACCACGGGCTTTTGTGGCGGCAAGACTCGCAAAGGCATTCTCGTTCTCTTTCCCCGGGTGTATCGTATGCTCCGGTATGAATACAAGTTGTGGCTATTAACATGCATATTTTGGTAATGAACGATGATGGCTATCAGGCCCCTGGAATCGCGGCGCTCGCCGCCGCGCTGGGGAAAATTGCCAAGATAACCGTGGTGGCGCCGGATAAAAACCACAGTGGTGCCTCCAACTCGCTGACGCTAAACCGCTCCCTGCGGGTTGCCCAAGCCGAAAATGGCTTTTATCATGTAGATGGGACTCCGACCGATTGCGCCTACCTGGCGCTGACGGCACTGCTCGATAAACCGCCGGATCTAGTCGTCTCCGGTATCAATACCGGAGCCAACCTGGGTGACATGGTGATTTACTCCGGCACCGTCGCCGCGGCCATGGAAGCCTATTTTCTTGGCGTTCCCGCAATCGCCATTTCACTTGCGGGACACGATCCCAGGCATTATGCGACCGCGGGGGCGGTGGCGGTGGACCTGGCCAAGGCCTTTGCCCGGGCCGAGGCGCTACCGGCGCAGTTGGTGAATGTAAACGTACCCGATTTAGCGCCGCACGACATACTCGGGTTTCGTGCCACCCGCCTCGGTCGTCGCCGCCGCAATGACCGGGCCGAAGCCGACGGCCATTCTCCCAATGGCGAGCCCGCCTATCGCCTGGCCACTAAATTACCGGGATTTTTGCCGGGGGAGGGCACAGATGTCGAGGCCATCCAGCAAGCCTGGATCTCGGTCACGCCGCTCACCTTTGATATGACCGATGACGGGTGTCTTTACGGCCTGGCTCAATGGCTGGGTGCCGTGGTGCCGAGTCCGGCCGGCTCGCCCGTCATCGGGTAAAGTAAACGATTGCCGTTTTGGGGTCTGTTTGAATGTCGCGGTGGATGAAACCGATATTAACCTCTATATAAATATAGAGCCCTTGCATTTATCTTCAAAAGCGGCTAAAAGTATGCTTACGATTCAAGCTCAATAAGAGCGACGGGAATCAGCAATGTCAAAATCCCCCTCGGAATGGCGACAAAGGCGGTTGTTGCAAGCAGCAATGAAGCACGGTTCCCGCCGGAATCTCCTGAAGCAGCGATCCATCTTTCCTTTTTACCGCAGGCTCGGCCCGCCAACCGTTATGTTGGCACTGTCCCTGTTGATAGCCGCTCCCGCGTTCGCCCAGAATAAGGGCTTCAACGCCAGTACGTTTCTGAATACACAATACAGTGACAACCTGTTTTTGCTCCCCGGTGGACTCCAGCCGCCCGACAATGGACCTCGATCGGATTTGAGTACCCTGTTCGGTGTCAACCTCGGGCTCAGGCTGCCCTTTGGGCGACAGGCACTCGACGTCGGCGCTGAAATTCTGCATGAGCGCTATAACCATTACGGGCAATTGGACTACACCGGTGGGGCGGCGCATGTCAATCTGGATTTCGGCTTCGGCTCTGCCTGGACCGGCAAGACCGGCTACAGCTATGCCCGCCGGGCCGTTAGTTTCGCTTATAACACCACCGATCAACGCAACCTGTACCGAATGGGCTCCCTGGTGGCCGATGCCTATTTTCGTCGTGGTAAACCCGGGCTGCAGTCGCAATTCGGGTTTAGCCGGCGGACATTGAGTTACACCCTGCCCATTTATGATTCGGCCAAAGTCATCACCTACGCCTACAACGGCGGCATCGGTTGGCTGACGCTCACCGGGCTGCGTTTCGGGTTGCAAGACACCTATACTCGGGGCGATTACCCCAACCGGACCCTGGGTAGCGGATTTTTGGATACCGCTTATACCAACAACGATCTGCGGGTCATGTTGCAGCGCCAGACCCGGGCCGGGACGAAATGGGAGGCGAGCATCGGCTATTCCCAGCAGAAGTATCCGCACTTCGGGGGCAACAATTTCTCCGCGCTGGTCGGTAATATCCGTTATTACATTGGCCGCAATCAGCGGCTGGGCGGCGAAATTTACCTCAGCCGATCTATCTATCCGGTTCAGACCCAGGCCTCCAATTTTGTGGTCGCCGATAGCGTCGGGATCAGCCCGAGCTATGCCTTGACCGCCAAGATCGACTTGGTTTTCAACCTGGGATATACTCGCCTGAACTACCAGGGGCGAGGCTCTCAGCGCCAAGACCGCCTCGCCCAGATCGGGGTGACCTTGCAATGGCAGGTGGCAAAAAATTGGCGTGTCAATACCGGCTACAACCGGCAGCGTCGCAGTTCGAACCTCGCCCGTTTCAATTACCACGACAACCTGTTCAGCGCGGGCATTAATTACTTGTTTTAATCCGTTACCGATCTGTATGCTGCAAGATCCCAAAGTACCCCTCCCGCGGAGATACCTTCCATGGCATTCCTGACTCGACACTCCCCACGACACTGGATCGGCTTCCTCGGATTTGCCGTGCTGTTGCTGTTGCCTCTGTCGCCCGCCCACGCCGGCCCCAATGGCAGCATCGCCCCCGGTGATGTTATCGCGGTGCAGGTCTATGGCCACTCCGATCTCAATGTCACGACTCCGGTGGCTGCCGACGGTACCATCAACTATCCCCTGATCGGCCAGGTCAAGGTAGCCGGATTAAGCATCGTCCAGGCCGGCAAGGTCATTGCCCAAGCGCTTTCCCAGGGAAAATTTATCCGTCAACCGGAAGTCACCGTGTATATCCGCGAGAACCTCGCCGATCAGCTATCGGTACTCGGCCAGGTAGGTCGCCCCGGGCGCTATGCCGTTACCACCAGTAACGACCGCCTGTTCGATGTGCTGGCCATGGCGGGGGGACTTACCCAGGCGGCCGGAGACGAGGTCGTGGTGATCCGGGCGAAAGAGGAGGGATCGAATCGGCGCGTTGCCATAGACATCGACCGGGCACTGCGCGAGGGCGGTCCGGGCGAGGACTTGCGCCTGCGCCCGGGCGATGTCGTCTATGTTCCCCGCGCCAGCATGGTTTATATCTATGGGCAGGTAAACCGTCCCGGCGCCTACCCCATTTCCCGCGGGATGACGGTACGCCGACTGATCGCCTTGGCCGGCGGCGTTGCCAAGGGCGGTAGCACCGGAGGCATCAAGATCACCGTGCGCAAGGAGGGGGAATCACAAACACGAGGGGCCCGGATGTCAACGCTGGTATTGCCGGGAGAAGTCATTTATGTTCCCGAGAGTTTGTTTTGACCCTTATGGATAGAGGCTCCCCATGAGCCTGGAGAAAGCCGGATGACCCTGCAATTGTTGCTGCGCATCTTTCGTGCCCGCTGGCTGATGATGAGTTTGATCTTCGGCGGCTGTCTCGCCGCCGGGCTGGCTCTGTACTGGATTCATCCCAAGGAATATACCGCTAGCGTCGCCCTGGTCATCACCTCTTATCCCCAGTCTTCCTTGACCAGTCAACGCGATGTCGGCAACCCGGCCGAAGGCCCAGGCGCCAATAGCTACATGCTGACTCAGAAAGATATTTTGACCAGCCGCCCGGTTGCCTCGAAAGCAATCTCCCGCCTCAAGGGAGGGGCCACTCGCAAGGACGCGGGTAAAAAACCGATTCCGGTGTACCCCTCCGAGATATCCGCCTTGCAGGAGCATTTGGACGTGGAATTTTCCGGTGGCGGACAAGGTGGTAGCGTAATCAGGGTTAGCTACACGGCGCGCAAGCCGCAACGTGCCGCCGCGGTCGCCAACGCAATCGCCAGCGCCTATTTGCAAACGAAGCTGCAGCTGGAAACTCAACCGATTCTCTCCAGCCTGCCTTGGTATGCCACCCAGGTCGGCGATTTCAGCCAGCGTTTGAAAAAGGCGCAAACCGCGCTGGCTCGTTACAAGACCGGGCATAAAATCGTCGGCGGTAATATCAATGAGGGAGGATTGCCGACCCAGCGACTGGCAACGCTGTCACAAGAGCTTGCACTCGCGGAAATCAAGGCGCAGCAGGCCAAGGAGCAGGCGGATGAGATCAGGCGGCTGTGGCAGCAGGGGCGAAATTCCTCTTCCATTCCCGGAATTATGGATAGCGGCCTGGTACAACAATTGCGGGTACAATTACTGATCACCCAATCCCAACTACAAAGCATGGGTGCACAGCTGGGAGAAAATAATCCTCGATATCGTGAGGCGGCCGAGCGGGTTGCGCAACTCAAGGCCCGATACCGCGCCGCCATAGTCTCGGTCATTCGAAGTAAACGCAACATCGCCCAGGCCGCCGCCGCCACTGCCGCCAGCTTGCAAAAACGGCTCGATCAGCAGCAACGGGAAGTACTTCAAACGCAGGGCGGGCAGGTAACTCTACCCATTTTAATCGGTCGTGTCCAGGCCGCACAGCAGGCTTATGACGGGATGCTCCGGCTTTATAATCAACAACTTCTGCGCAGCCAAATGCAATCCACCAATGTTTCCATCCTCAACAGCGCCGAGCCGCCGCTGAGCCCTTCGGCACCGAAACTTAAAATCTATGCTGCGGCTGCATTCATCATCGGCCTGCTTGCAGCCATCGGTGTGGCCCTTCTGGTTGAGCTCATCAATCCGAAAATTCGTAGCCGCGATGATGCTGAGCGTGGATTGGGGCTCAAGCTGCTGGGAGATTTGCGCAGTGAGTAAGCCTCGGGCAAGAGGCATAGACCCCTCCGGGAAAGAGCAACAACTGGGACCGCCCCAGGCAACCGGAGCCATTGTTCCCCGCCGTGCCAAGGTAAGGCTGGGTGAGATTTTGGTCCGCGAAGGTATGCTGAAAGAAGCCGATATAAGCCGGATCGTGGATCTTCAGTGCGAGCGTGGGCTTAGCTTCGGCGAGGCCTGTCTCAAACTCGGGCTGATCGATCTCACCGCCTTGCACCATGCGCTGGCGCGGCAGCTTCCGCTGGCCGCAAGCAAGGATCGTCTGAGCCGGGATCTGGTCATTGCCCACCGTCCCTTCAGCGCCCCCGCGGAATCGATAAAGGCCATTCGCTCGCGGCTCCAGGCACTGCTGCTGGATCCCGAAAACAGCTCTCCAAGCGTCATGATCACCAGTGCCACGGCGGGTGACGGTGCCAGCTTTCTTGCCGCCAACCTCGCATTCAGTTTTGCCCAAACGGGCCGTGAAACCCTGCTCGTCGATGCGGATCTTCGCCGGGGGCGACAGCACGAAATTTTCGGTGTGCCCAACCGGGTCGGCCTGAGCAGTTTCCTGAGCGGGCAAGCCAGCGGTTTTACCGACATCTGCCGCCCGATCGCCCAGGCCGAACGCTTGACGCTCCTGCCGGCGGGTCCACCCGCTCCCAACCCGGCCGATCTGCTTGCCAGCGATGCTTTTCTCGCCATGATGGTGCTTGCCGGACGTGGTACCGAAGTGTTGATCGTCGATGGACCGACCCTGGAGTATGCCGATGCCGAAGCGATGGCCCGTTACATGGGCGGTGTCGTGCTGGTCGCCCGGCGTGACCGCACACCGATGCGCGCGCTTCGCCATGCCAAGGAGCGGCTGATCGATCAAGGCGCCCGCATCGCGGGTGTCGTGCTCAACTGAACCCGGTTCAAGACCGAGAGGCTCTAACGGATGAAAAAGGCACTTATAACCGGAATTACCGGCCAGGATGGCTCCTACCTGGCAGAATTTCTGCTCGCCAAGGGCTACGAGGTACACGGGATCAAGCGCCGGGCCTCAAGTTTCAATACCGAGCGGGTCGATCATCTTTATCAGGATCCGCACGCCGATGAGCGCCGATTTATTCTGCATTATGGCGATTTGACCGATTCGACCAACCTGATTCGCATTCTGCAACAGGTGCAGCCCGACGAACTCTACAATCTGGCGGCGCAATCGCACGTGGGGGTCTCGTTCGAAACCCCCGAATACACCGCCAACGTCGATGCCCTGGGAAGCCTGCGCCTGCTCGAGGCCATCCGCATCTTGGGGTTAAAGGATAAAACCCGTTTTTACCAGGCTTCGACCTCCGAACTTTTCGGCAAGGTTCGGGAGGTACCCCAACGCGAAACTACGCCTTTTTATCCTCGCAGCCCTTATGGTGTCGCCAAACTCTACGCCTACTGGATTACGGTGAATTACCGTGAGGCTTATGATCTTTATGCCTGTAACGGCATCCTGTTCAATCATGAATCCGCGCGCCGCGGCGAAACTTTCGTCACCCGCAAGATCACCCGCGCCTTGGCCCGCATCTACCTGGAGCAACAGGACTGCCTGTACCTTGGTAACCTCGACGCCCGCCGCGACTGGGGCCACGCCCGCGACTATGTCGAAATGCAGTGGCTCATGCTGCAGCAGAAGGTGGCCGAAGATTTCGTCATCGCCACGGGACGCCAGTGTGCGGTGCGCGAGTTCGTCGAGCTTGCCGCCAGTGAAATCGGTATGACGGTGCATTGGCGGGGTCATGGAGTCGATGAATGCGGCTATGATCAGCGTGGGCGCTGCATTGTGAGAATCGATCCGGAGTATTTCCGCCCCACCGAGGTTGATTCCCTGCTCGGGGATCCCAGCCGGGCACGCAAGCGCCTCGGCTGGGCCCCAAAGCTAGGCCTTAAGGAGATGGTTGCCGAGATGGTGGCCAGGGATCTCGATGACGCAAGCCGCTACCAGGTGGTCCGTGAACACGGCTTCCAGATTCGCCCGCGCATCGATGACTGAGGCCGCCGATGAGCACGAAAATCGCCGCACCAAGCCCGGATTCCCGGATCTATGTCGCCGGCCATCGGGGCATGGTGGGATCGGCCATCGTGCGCCGCCTCCGGGCCGGCGGTTACCGGCAGATCATCACCCGAACCCGTTCCGAACTGGACCTTCTCGACCAGGCCGCGGTGCATGAGTTCATGCACCGGATCCGGCCGGACTATGTCTTCGTAGCCGCCGCAAGGGTCGGCGGAATTCTCGCCAACGACCGTTACCGCGCCGATTTTCTCTACACCAACCTCCTGATCGAGGCCAACCTCATCCACGCCGCGTGGCAGGCCGGCGTCGAGCGGATGCTGTTTCTCGGCTCAAGCTGCATCTATCCACGCGACTGTCCGCAGCCGATCCGCGAGGATTATCTGCTTACCGGGCCGCTTGAGCCAACCAATGAACCTTATGCAATCGCCAAAATTGCCGGGGTCAAACTGTGCGAAAACTTCAACCGTCAGTATGGTACCCGCTACGTGAGCGTGATGCCGACCAACCTGTATGGCCCCAATGACAACTTCGATCTTGAAACCAGCCATGTCCTGCCGGCCTTGCTGCGCAAGGCACATGAAGCCGTGCGTGGCGGCGCCACGCAGCTCGATGTGTGGGGCAGTGGCCGAGTCCGCCGCGAATTTCTCCATGTGGATGATCTGGCCGATGCCTGCGTTTATCTGCTGGAGCGGGAGATCGGCACCGGAGTGTTCAACATCGGTACCGGCGAGGATGTCACCATCCGCGAACTTGCCGCAACCGTGGTCCGTGCGCTGGGAGCCGATCTGCAACTGCGCTTCGATGCGGCCAAGCCCGATGGTACCCCGCGCAAGTTGCTGGATGTCTCGCGTATTCACGCCCTAGGCTGGCATCATCGCATCGGGTTGGAACAGGGTATTGCCGCCACCTACCGTTGGTACCGAGAACACGAGGCGACGGGCTGAAAATGCCGGGGCTTGCAAAGGTTCTGGCGGCCCGCTTTTTCCCCCTCTGGAATCGCCTGCGTTCCCTTCGCATCGCCCTGTACGACCAGTCTCTGATCAGTGCCGTAAATTTTGGTGGCAACCTGCTTATCGCCCGGTTTCTCGGTATCTCCAACTTCGGTTTGTTCGGGATGATTTTGTCCATCATCGTCATCTTCAACACCCTGCAGATGTCGGCCATCGTCTCCCCCATGATGACCATTGGTGCCAAGATTCCCGCACGCCGGGAACCACGTTATTACGCGGTGGTTTGGATTCACTCCCTGCTCTATGCCCTGGTTACTTCGGTGCTCGTCGGGGGGATCATTTTCCTGATCGGCCTGTTGGCGCCCCGGTGGCCACTCCAGCGCTACGCCTTGCTGGCGGCCGTCACCAACCTGGCCTTTCAGATGCAGGACTTTACCCGCCGGTACTATTTCGCCCGGCGGCGCCCGGGCATGGCCTTTATAGTCGACCTGATCAGCTACGGGGGGCAATTACTCGCCTTGGGGCTGGTTCTTGGGCTGCAGATAGGCCGTGGCGTCAACGCTGCCCTGGCGGTGATCGCTGCGACCTGCGCCGCGGCGCTGGTTGTGGCTTGGCTTAGCCCCGGAAAATTGGCTCGTCCCGGGATCATGCATCGCTACGTGCTGATCCGTCACTGGCGGTTCGCGCGCTGGTTGGTGGCGACTTCGGGGTTTCGGATTCTGCCCAGCTATGTCTATGTCGGGGCGGCCGTCACCTTTCTCGGCCCGGCCGCCATGGGCGGGCTGCGCGCGGCCCAGAAGCTGATGGGGCTGACTCATGTTCTCTATCAAGGGCTGCTGAATATTGTCCCGCGCGAGGCCGCCCGGCGCTATAATCAACGGGGCATCCCCGCGTTGCGACGCTATCTCTGGCAGGTCTTCGGCCTGACCGGTGGGAGCACGCTCGGCGTATCGATCATCGCCGCGATCGGTGCCCCATTCTGGCTGCATCTAGTGTATGGGGCGGAATACACTCGCTATGCCCTGTTGTTACAGTTATTTGCCGTGCAATACCTGTTTGCGAGTACCACCCTGCCCCTGGTGGCCGGACTCAACGCACTTGAGCGGAGCCGCGGTATTTTCATCGGTAGCTTGACCCAGGGTGCGTTGGTAATCCTGCTCGTCGTTCCCATGATGCGCTGGCTCGGCATAACCGGAGTAGTGTTCATGAGTCTCCTGATTTCGGTGGTCTACTTTGCCATGCTCGGCGGCGCCCTGTGGTGGGGAATGCGCCACCACGGTGGCCGCCCCCGAACCACGGTGGCCGCATGAGGATACTATTTTACCTGCGCCACTTCCCACTCGACGCCGGAGCACTGCAAGGGGGGACCGCCCGCGCGGTCGGCGGCTTGGCCACAGCCCTGGCGGGTTTGGGGCAAGAGGTCTTCGTGCTGAGCGAGGCCCAAACCGGAGAAAGCCGGCGGAACGGCTACCGGGTTCTGGGGTTTCGGGGTCCCCGGCATCACCGGGCGATGCGCGTCGGCGCCGGGCTTCGGCGGTGGCTGCAACAATCCGTCGTTGAAGGCGACGTCCCGATTCTCAACGGTATTTTTCATCCCGGGGTTTATGCCGTAGCGTGCTATCTGCACCACCACCACCACCCCTATTGGGTCGCACCGCACGACCCCTACGCCCCCGCCATTTTCCGGCATAATTCATGGCTTAAGCGGCCCTATTGGTGGTTATTCGAGCGCCGCCTTCTTGCCCGGGCGACAGGCATCGTACTGCTTGATCGCACTCATGCCCGGTACCTCCGTGCCCGGGGTATACGCACTCCGACGCTGGAGTCCGGAAACGGCTACGAGCCGGATGAGGTTCCCCCAATGGCACGGCTTACCTGGCGGCGGTGGAAACCGATTCGGATCGGCTATCTCGGACGCATCGCTCCATGGAACAAGGGGCTTGATCTGCTGCTTCAGGCCGCAGCCAGGCTGCCACAGCCGCAGCCCCGGATCGAGATGCGCGGGCTCGGCTCCACCGGGAGCGCCGCCCGGTCTCTGCGGGCCATGGCCCAGGGCCTCGGACTGGACTGCCGGATACTGCCCCCGGACTGGACGCGATCCGGCTCCGAACTTGCCGCCGAATTCGATCTATTCTGCCTGCCTTCGCGCTTTGAGGGCTTTGGCCTTGCGGCCCTCGAGGCGATGCTTGCCGCCCGGCCGCTGCTGGTATCGAACGTCGGCGGTATTGCCCGCCATGTCGCCGCCGCCGGCTGTGGTGTGGTCGTGGAACCGAACGTATCCGCTCTCCATCAAGGACTATGGGAGTTGCTGGAAAAGCGTCTCCATTGGCGCCGTATGGGGCTTGCCGGGCGCAGTTATGCCCTGGAACACCTGAGCTGGTCCGCCGCCGCCCACCGCCTTCTCGCCGGGCTGGAGATTCCGGTGAGCGCACAGCCATTCCCCACCCCGCAATCGAGCCCGCGCCGGCGTCCGGGAGATTCCTCCCCGTGATCCGGCCTATTTTTCTTCTTTCACTGCCGCGCTCGGGGTCAACCCTACTGCAGCGTCTGCTGGCGACTCACCCGGATATCGGCACCACGTCGGAACCCTGGCTGTTGTTGCCGCTGGTTTAT
Organism: Gammaproteobacteria bacterium; assembly: GCA_027018875.1. GTDB lineage: Bacteria > Pseudomonadota > Gammaproteobacteria > JAKDMP01 > JAKDMP01 > JALUYA01. Next base: position 155,107 of record JALUYA010000032.1, on the reverse strand, counting down.
GCCTTGCGCCGCAGCGGTGTCTACGCCGAGTACGGGCACCACCATGCGGTCGCGGCCATCAACGAGTTTGCCGCCCATCTGCCGCACGGGAAAGCGGATATCGATACCGCCTTGCGAGCCTTGGCCTGTCGCCTCTATGAGCAGGCGACGGCGGAGGGGAATCGGTATTTTCTCGACAAGACTCCGCGTTACAGCCTGATTGTCAAGGATTTGATGCGAATTTTCCCTGATGCCCACTTCGTTTTCCTCTGGCGCAATCCGCTGGCCGCGGCGGCCTCGATGATGCAAACCTGGCGCTGGGGGCGGTGGAACCTCGATGGATTCTACCCGGATTTGTATACCGGCATGGCGGCCATGATCCCGGCCTCGAAGCGACGGGACCGGGCCATCCACTGCCTGCGTTACGAGGATCTGGTACGTAACCCGCATTCCGAACTCGAGCGCCTGTTCCGCTTTCTGGACTTGACTTATCCTCCCGGGATTACCGAGCAATTCGGGCAGGTCGATCTTGCCGGGCGCTACGGGGATCAACCTGCGGGAGGGAACCGGGAGCGACTCCGCCGGGCTTCAGTCGATGGCTGGATCGAGAGTTTTAGTTCCCCCCTGCGCCGAAGATGGGCCCGGCGTTATCTTGCCTGGCTGGGCGATGAACGCCTGGAGCAGCTGGGTTACCGGCGAGAGGAGTTGTTGCAGCGGTTACCCCGGCGAAGATGGGGGAGGCCGTATCGGGACCTGGTGGACATCTCCCAGGGCGAGTTGCGCCAGGCCCTGCGCCGCCGCATCCTGCGCCGCCACGCACCGGGAGAAAAGGAATGAATTCCCGCTCCTCCGGCGCCGGGGAACCCGATCGGCGTAACACCCTGCTGCGTGCATTCTTCCGGTTTCTCGATACCCGCAAGATCCCCTATTGCCTGCTCGCCGGTCACGAAGCCTATCCCACCGCGATCGATTCCGATATCGACTTTATGATCCCTCCGGCCGATCTTCCCGGGTTGCGGCAAATTCTTCCCGCATTCGCCGCCGCCTACGGCGTGCACCTGGTCCAGGCCCTGGAGCACGAGGTCGGTGCCTGTTACTACGTACTCGCCTGGTGGGACGAAGGCGGGAAGCCGGATTACCTGGAACTGGATGTCACGGGGGACTACCGCCGCCGGGGGCGGCTTTGGCTGTATGCCGAGGAATTGCTGGCACGGCGGCGACCGAACCCCCATGGATTCTGTGTCCCGGCTCCCGCGGACGCCTTGCTTTACTACCTCATCAAGCGAACCGATAAAAATGCCGTCGGGCCCGAGCACTTCGCCCGGTTGTGCCGCCTGTGGCAGCAGGCGCCCGAGGCCTGTCGGCGACGGCTGAAAGGCTACTGGCCGGACGCATCGGTCGGGCTGCTGCATGAATGCTTCGAGTCCGCCGACAGTAAACGCTTTTACCCGGCGTTGCCGGACTTGCGGCGGGCACTACTCAAGACGCATCCTCCCGGCGTGTCCCGATATCGCCAGGCCCGGGCGCGAGGGGGGGAATGGATACGGCGGTGGCGGCGGTGGCGCCGGCCCAGTGGCTGGGTGATCGTGGTTCTTGGTCCCGACGGCAGTGGGAAATCGAGTGTCATCGAGGCGGCCCAGGCCCTGCTTGCTCCCGCCTTCCGCCGTACTCGCGTGGTGCATCTGCGCCCGCGCCTGCTCGGCGGCGCCCGGGGCGCGGGCGCCGCCGTGACCGATCCCCATGCCTTGCCCTCGCGAGGGGCGCAGGCTTCACTTTTTAAACTGCTCTACCTTGTCCTGGACTACAACCTCGGCTGGCTGGTCCACATACGCCCCTGGAAGGTGCGTTCAACCCTGGTCGTCTTCGACCGCTACCTGGACGACCTGGCGATCGACCCCCGCCGATTCCGCTATGGGGGTCCAACCTGGGCGATACGATTGGCCCTGGTGCTCATTCCGCGCCCGGACATGGCTTTTGTGCTGGATGCGCCCGCCGCGGTGCTGCAGGCGCGCAAGCGCGAAGTCGAAGCGGCCGAATCCAACCGGCAACGCGAAGCCTACCGACGCTGGGCCACGCAGCGGGAGATGAAGGTACTCGATGCCTCCCGGGCGCTACCGGACATAGCAAACGATCTGGCCGATCGGGTCTTGCGTCGACTGGAAGTGCGTCTTGAACGCAGGCGGCACACTGACCGCAAACACGCGTGAGCCCGATTCTGCCTTGGAACCGTAACGCCCTGTTCGGCCGCAATTCCGCACCGGTTTCATTGGCTGGCGATGTTACCGGCAGCCGGGCTTTCCCGGGAAGCCGATCCCCGCAGGTGACACGGCCCCCCGCTGCGGATTATGGTAAGAGTATTCCGTTCCCCTCAGGCGAGGCTCCGGGCCTTGTCGCCACGATTTCACTGGAGGGCAAGCCATGACCGATCCAGCACGCCCAGCCGCACGGTTCGCCGCCTCGGCAGAGCGGCGCAATCCCTTGGCGTCACGGATGCTGATCGGGTGCCGTCACCACCGGATTCCGCTGGTTTGCAAGTTGCTGCAACTGCTTCTGAACTGCGATATCTATGGTCCGATACGGGCCGATACCCGGATGCCGCATCCCTACGGAATCATCATCCATGGCTCCTCGCGCATCGGGGGCAATGTGCTGATCATGCAACAGGTGACCATCGGCGCCAAGGATGCCGGCAATGCCGCACCGACGATCGAGGCTAACGTCGTACTCGGGGCGGGCGCCAAGATCCTGGGAGGCATCACCGTCGGCCGCGGTGCCGTCGTCGGTGCCAATGCCGTCGTCACTAAGGACGTTCCGCCGGGCGCGGTGGTGGTGGGGGCCAACCGGATCATACGCATCACCCCCCCGGTCGAGGCCCCGGGTCCGGACAAGCAGGAATAACCCGGCCCATGCCCGCGACCAATGCCCGCCCGCGGCCCGCTACGGTCCACGTTACCCGGTCCCGGTCCGCCTTGTTGTTCTCGGATCGTCTCGTGCTGGCCGGATTTGCCCTGGCCCTGCTGTTTCTTGCCATCCATCCCTCGGGGGTAGGCGGCATTGCGCTCGATATGTTCACGGCGACGAAACACATCCCGATGTTTGTACTCGTTACCGGTATCCTGCTGACCTTCGTCGGGCGGGGGCTCGAGATGCACCCGCTCCCGGTTCCCGGCGTGGGACGCATCGCCTGGCCGCTCGCGCTGGTCGCCTTTCTTATTACCGTCGGCGGCGCCTATCTACGCTTCTTCCGCCACGACAACCAGAGTTTCCTGTTCATGGGCTGGTACATGCTGCTGTTCCTGCCGATCGCAGCCTGGCTGGTTCGAAGCGCCGATCCCCTGCGCGCCGTGCGGGTTGCCACCCTCTGGATAGTCGGTGTCTCGTTGTTCATGGGCCTGTTCCAGATCCCGTATCGAGCCTACGCCCCCTTTCATGAGCTGGAGTTTCTATTCATCCCGGCGATGGCCTACTACCTGTTCGCCGCACGCAAAAAAACCACCCTGCTGGCGGGGCTGATGCTGCTGGCCCTGTGGACCGTGTTTTCCGATAAGAATACCGGCTACCTGGCGGGGCTGGTCAGCGCCGCCTACCTCTTGTGGTTCAAGGGCTTGCCCTGGTTCAAACAGCGGGCTCCCTTCGCCCGCATTCTCACCGCCTACCTGGCGACGCTGCTCGGCATTGCCGTCATCATCGCCGCGGCCTTTCTGCTTATCTACCGCAGCAACTACCTGCCCAGCGGCAACCCGGAATACCGCATGCACACCTACGAGATGATGCTGGGCCGATTCAAGGAATCCCCCCTGTGGGGTAATTTCTATACCGTTCCCTCGGTGGACCGATTCACCCTGTTCAATACCGGCCGTGGAAACAATGAACTTCCTACCCATAGCGGCATACTGGATATCCTCGGAAATGGCGGATTGCTCGGAATTTCGTTGTGGTTCTTCGGCCTTGCCGCAATCGGTACCGTTGCCTATCGCCGGGTGCTCTCTCCCCGCCTGTCGCCCACCCCATACACCCCCTATGCCCATACCCTGGCCGTCATCTCCCTGGCCGCCATCATGACCTATGGCTTCAACCCCATCCTGCTCGAGCCGGTCAAGGCCCTTACCGTGTGGTTCCCGCTGGGGCTGTTGCTCGGAATTGCCGCGATCGCCGGAAATACCCATCAAACCCCGGCGCGGGAGCCGCAGTGATGAAGGCGCTGAAAATCAGCATGATTGTGCCCTCTTTCCAACAACGGCGATATCTGGAAGCCACGCTGAAATCCCTGGTTGAGCAGCAATATCCGGATCTTGAGATTCTCGTCATGGATGGGGGCTCCAACGACGGCAGCGTAGAGGTTATCCGCCGTTTCGAGCCCCATCTCGCCTTCTGGAGCAGTGCCTCCGATGGTGGCCAGACCGATGCCCTGATCCACGGGTTTGAACGCGCCACGGGAGAAATCTTCGGTTGGCTGTGCTCCGATGACCTGCTGCTCCCGGGCGCCTTGATGCAAATCGGGAGATTTTTCCGGCGCCACCCCGGAATCGATGCGGTGTATGGCGATGCACTCTGGATCGATGCCGACGGTCGGGTGCTGCGCCCCAAAAAAGAAATGCGTTTCAACCGACTGGTGCTGCGCTACGATCATAATTACCTGCCCCAGCCGGCAACCTTTTGGCGCCGGCGCATCTACCGCCGGGCGGGGGGGCTCGATCGGGGTTTCAACCTGGCCATGGATGGCGACCTGTGGTCCCGGATCGCCCGCGTCGGGCGCTTCACTCATCTGCCGGGCTACCTCGCCTGCATGCGTTATTACCCACAGCAGAAGACCCGCAACCTGCGCGCCCAGGCGCTACGCGAGGAGGCCTGCATTCGGGCCCGGGACGGCTACGGCTGGTCACCGAAGCTGGAAAAACTGGTGCTGCGTCCGGCGGCTCGGCTCGCCCGCATCGGGTTAAAGGGCATGGCCGGGGGGTATACCGCCCGTGTCCCGGCACGCGTTATCCGTGCCGCCGAGCGTTATCGCCTGGATATTCCCGAATGAAACCGGTTGCCGCGCGGTTGCAAGACCGGGACGGAACTCATTCCGGCATGAATGAGAATTTATTACTGTACCGAATGCCATGGCCGCGGCTGCGGGCGCTCTACCTGCCGTCGTCACCGGCGCGAAAATCGGGCCTTGACCTGTTCGTGCCGGAATGGGCGAATCGCAGCCTGATCGGCCTGGCCGCCCGGGTTCGCCCGGCCACCGGGCGGCTGCCGGAAGATCATCTATGCCGGGTTACAGCGCTCGCGGCCGAGGCCGGGGCAACGGTTGCCGGTGTATTGGTGGGAACCCCCGGTCCCTATCAAAAAATCAGCGTGGCCCTGCACCTGCCCGATGGCCGACTGGTCGTGGCCAAACTCGCCCTGGGCTCTCGGGCGGAGGAACGCATCGCGATCGAGGCGCAGTGGCTGCGGCGCCTGGCGGAAACCGCGGCACTTGCGAAGCAAGTTCCCCGCCTTCTCGCCGAAGGGCAAATCCGGGGCCGGGCATTCCTGGTACAAACGGTCCGGGCGGGACCCCGGCCGCCGCGGCGCTGGATTCACCCCGCGGCGGCCTTTCTATGGGCACTGGCCGGTAGCGGCCCCCGGGAGGGGTACCTCGAGTCCGCGGGATGGAGGGGATTGGAAACCGGGCTCAAGCGCCTGCGCCCGCACCTCGATTCCGTCTCTTGCGGACTACTCGGGCGGGGCATCGAGGCGGCCGGTACCCGACTCGTGGGCATGGCGCTTCCCGCCACTCCGGTGCATCGGGACTTCGCCCCGTGGAACGCCGTGCTCGAGGCCAACCAACTGTTCGTATTCGACTGGGAATATGCCATCGAAAGCGGCAATCCCGTGCAGGACTTTCTCCACTGGCATCTGCTTTCGGCCGTGGTGCGCGGACGCCTCCCCAACCCATCGACTCGCAAACATGTTCTCGCCGGGATGGCGGATTATCTTGCGGGGCTGTCACCATCACGGAACTTTCCGCGGACGGTGCTGCGCGGGTTGTTGATCGCCTATCTGCTCGATGTCTTGCTTTTCTACGCCGAGGCGGATGGTGGCCTGCGCCTGGAAAGCCCGGTGATTAATGGTTTCCTCACGCTGTTGCGGCAAGAGGTTGTGGGATGATCCGCAAGATCCCGTACCTGGTCCTGTTGGGAAGCACGCTGATAACCCTGGTGGCGCAGGGACGAGAGATTATCGTGCAGCCGCCGGCGCAATGCACCAAAAGTTCACCGGGGGTCACCCTGGCTCCCGTTTGCGGCCTGAAGGCCGCGCTGCAACAGTTGCGCCCCGGTGATACCCTGCGCCTGCGCCCCGGAATCTATCGCCAACCCCTCGATCTACGCCGTGCCGTGGGTTACTCCCGGGCTCGTGCCATCGGCTCCCGGGCGCCGCCCACCCGGATCGAAGGCCCGGTCCGGGGCAGCGCAATCGTGTCCGGCGCGCGGCGCGTAATCGGCTGGAAGCCGCTCGATCGCGGTGTCTGGGTTCGCCCGGGCTGGAAAATCAATTCGCAACAAGGCTTCGTGGACGGTAAGCCCCTGATCCAGGTCGGCGGCCTGATCTGGGGCGGCTATCCCGGAAATCCCGCAAGTGACCTGGCCCGGATTCGCGTGCCTCGCGGTATCTGGCCCGGTAGAATCCCGGGCAATGCCTCAATCCTTCGGCCGCACCAATTTTTTTATGATCGCAGCGGCCAACGATTGTATCTTCGCTTGCCCCGGGGGCAAAATCCCAATCATCTCCAGGTCTTGTTCGCTGTTCATCCCTACCTCCTCTTTGCCTCCGGCTGGGATCGGCTGACCGTGCGCCGCCTGAGCTTCCGTTACAGCAATACTTCGGCCGTATCGCAAGCGGGCGCGATCACCCTGAGCGGCAACTACATCACCCTCGATCACCTGCGCGTCGAACAGGTGGACAGCACCGGGATCTCCCTGGCGGGGGATCATAACCGGATCGTGCATACCCGGGTGATCCGGGCCGGCCGCCTGGGCTACAACGTGCGCGGCCGCCGCGTCTACCTGGCCGATGATCTTGCCGCGTATAACAACACCCGGGGGTTCAACAAATGGTGGGAGGCGGGCGGTTTCAAGTTTGTCGGCAACGGCGGATTGCGCGATTCGGTTGTCACCCGCCTCCGGGCCATCGGCAATGATGGCGATGGCATCTGGTTCGACTGGAAAAACCGCGGGGATAAGCTGACGAATTCCCTCAGCGCCTACAACATCGGCTTCGGCATTCACGTCGAGGTAAGCCATGATATTCGTATCGAGGGCAACCGGGTCTATGGAAACGGCCAACGCGGCATCTCTCTCGCCTCGAGCAGGAACTTGCGGATCATGGGTAACCTGGTCGCGGACAACGGCCTTGGCGGAATCATCAGCCTCAACGAAAACCGGGGTGCGGCAACGACCCCGCAGAAAATTCTCGTCTGCGCAAACCTGCTGGCCTGGAACCGGGGTTCCGCGCTGACCCTGCCATTGCCTCTCGCCGGCTCGATGGCCCGGAACAACGTTTATCTCGACGCCTCTGGCAGGCCCCATCTGGGGCTTGGGAAAAAGGTCGGCTTGATGGGCCTGGCCGCCTGGAACCGGCGTTATGGACAAGGGCGGGGATCCCGGGCATACGCTGTATCCATGCCCGCTAAATTGGCCGCCATTCTCCGGGCCAAGCAATTGATCGACTGGAGGCGGGTGCTGAAGGATGTTGGGATAGCCTCCTTGCCTCCGCTCACCGCCGGCTGCCGGGACTTACCCCGGGGTCCCTTGCGTTGAATCGGATCGCCGCCTTCTAGGCTTTGGCTGCGGCCTCGGCGCCAAGGAATACTTTGTCGTCATGTTCGCCAAAAGCCCCGGCCCGCTCATCAGGAGAACCTCTTCGAGGTACGGTTCGCATCTACCAACGCCAGTGGAGCCAATATCCAAACAACCCCCCGCATGCTTGAGGCTTTGAGCGTCACGCGAAAAACCTTTTCAGTAGCTTTCCTCGCCCTTCTTGTCGCGTTGGGCGATATCTTCCGGCCGAATTTTCCCGCGCATCACCCGGAAGGCCCAACCGGTATAGAAGAGAATCAGCGGGATGAAGACCAGGGCGAAGCCGAGCATCCAGGCCAGCGTGCGCGGCGAAGAACTCGCGTTCCACACCGTCAGGCTTTGATCGATGTTCACATAGGAAGGCGCAAGGATCGGGAACATCGCGGCGCCCAAGGTGCCTATGGTCGCCATCCATGCAATAGCGCCCGACCACCAGGCCCATTGCGGTCGGTTGCGGCGGGTAAACCAGGATCCGGCCAGCAGTGCGATGTACACCAGGATGGGTACGATGAAAAGTGCTGGGTGCGTAAAGAAATTGTGCAACCAGGCGCCTTTTGCCATTATCGCCGAACTCGCAAGGGGGTTCGCCGGCATGGCCGGATCGATCGTCCCGCTCGGCGCGTAGCCGTTCAGCTGGCTCAGCCAGATGCCGCCTATGGTGAAAATCACCATGGCGAGCACTGCGGCGGCGCGCATCATGCGCTTTGCTCGTGCGAGGATGAGGCCCTCGGAACGCAGGGAAACCATGGCGCCCGCCTGGTAGAGCGAGAGCGCGACCGCCATCCCCCCCCCGATGAGGACCGAGAAGGGGTTGAACAGGGTATAGAATCCAAATCCGTGGGGGTAGAACGACTGCATAATCTCGTTGAAACGGAAGGGGAACCCCCTAAGCGCGTTGCCGATGGCGGTGCCAAAGACAAGCATGGGAATGAAGCCGCTCAGGAATAATGCCCAATCCCAGCGCTCGCGCCATCGGGGCGAATCCAGCTTGCTGCGGTACTCGAAACCCAGCGGGCGGATGATCATCGACCACAACAGCAGCAGCATGACGATATAGAGCCCCGAGAACAGGGTTGCGTAGACCGTGGGGAATGCGGCGAAAATCGCTCCGCCGCCGAGGATAAACCAGACCTGGTTGCCGTCCCAGTGCGGGCCGATCATGTTGAGTACCGCGCGACGCTCCCGGTCCGTGCGTCCAAGATAGCGCAGCGAGGTGCCGACTCCCATATCCTGGCCGATCATGATGCCGATACCCATGAATAGGACCCCCAGAAGCAGCCACCAGATCACTTTCAGTACAGCATAGGCTTCCATCGTTACACCTTGCGTCTAGTCATTTGAGAGGATCTTCGCCGTGCGCGCCCTGCTCGCGTGCCTGGCGCTCATACAGCGCACCGGCGAAGGCGGTTATCAGGATGATCATGACGGTGCCGACCACCCAGGCAAAGTACCACGGCGCCCAGTAGCTCAATATCGCGGCACCCGCGAGCGCTAATAGGGCAAGCGCGAACCATCCGGCATAGCGCAGCAGTTCCGAGGTCGTCATGCGGAGCCTCCTTTGAGAACGAACGTGGGCAGGGCCTGGGTATTGTCATCTTTTCCCGGCGCCGTGGCGGGCCCTTCAATGATAGCGCGGCGCATTAGGTAGATCTCGATTACGATGAATACCGTGTAAAGCCCGATGAAGCCCGCGAGCGAGAAGATCATGTACGCGACGCTGTGGGTCGAGGCGGAAAGCCACGTGGGCAGTATGCCGTACACCGTCCACGGTTGGCGCCCCATCTCGGCGGTAATCCAGCCCAGTTCCACGGTAAGATATGGCAGCACGAGCAGCCACAAGGACAGGCGCAGGAACCATCGGCGCCGGTACTCGCTGCGCATAAGCGAAAACATCGTCGCCAGCACAAAAAAGGCGAGCATCGTGAAGCCGAAGTACACCATCAGGTGGAAGGCCCAGAAAACCACCGGAACCGACGGAATGGTCTTGCGGGCCGCGCGCTCGACTTGAGCCGGCGTGGCCTTTGCGACATTCGGCGCGTAGCGCTGCAGCAGGAAGGCGTAACCGATGTCCTTTTCGTGTTGGCGGAAGGTCGTTAACGCCCGGTTGTCGCCGGGGGTTTTTTGCAATCGCTCCAGCGCCAGTAGCGCCGGGATGCCATTGTAGATTCGGCGCCGGGCCTGGGCTTCGAGTTCGAAGACGCCGGGGATGGGCTTGTCGAAGGCATGCGTGAGCATCATTCCCCCGATCCAGGGCACGCTGAGCGACCACAGGTTCTTCTGTTCCCGGCTGCTCGGGAAGGCGATCAGGTTGAGTCCGGCGGGTGCTTTTTCCGTGTGCCACATGGCTTCCATGGCCGCGATCTTCGGCGGCTGGACGCCAACATCTTTGAAGCCGGAGGCATCGCCGAGGGTGATCACGGCGAGCGATGCGAAAAGCCCGAAGATCGCGGCCATGCGGAAGGAGCGTCGCGCGAGTTCGACATGGCGCTTGCGCAACAGGTACCAGGCGCTTACCGCGCACACGAAAACGGCCGCGAGCACGTAGCTGGCCGCCGTCGTGTGTACGAACTTGGTTTGGGCATCGGGGTTGAAGATGAGATTGGCGAAGCTCGACAGCTGCAACCGCATCGTGAACGGATCGAGGCGCGCGCCTGACGGCGCCTGCATGAAACCGTTGGCGATCAGGATCCACAAGGCGGAAAGATTCGAGCCCAGCGCAACCATGTAGGTAACGAACAGGTGCTTGCCGCGTGATAGCCGGTCCCAGCCGAAAAACATGAGCCCGACGAATGTCGATTCGAGGAAAAAGGCCATCAGGCCTTCGATTGCAAGCGGCGCACCGAACACGTCGCCGACGAAATACGAGTAAAAGGACCAGTTGGTTCCGAACTGGAACTCCATCGTGAGGCCGGTGGCGACGCCGAGAGCGAAGTTGATCAGGAACAGCTTGCCCCAGAATTTCGCCATGTCGCGAAATATTTCGCGGCCGGTGACCACGTACACGGTCTCTATCGCCGCGATCAGCACCGCGAGGCCGATTGTGAGTGGCACGAACAGGAAGTGGTAGAGGACGGTGATGGCAAATTGCCACCTCGAGAGATCCACGACCAGTTGAGTGGGTTCCACTGCGGCGTGCTCCAATTATATTGGAATTAGTCTACTTTATCATGTTGAGGGCCTCCGCCTAGACCGGTTCTAGGAATCAGGCGAGCAGATAATCCGCCATGCGGCGGTAAAAACCGTCGTGAGCAATCAACTCATCGTGGTGACCCCGTTCGATCACGCGGCCGCGATCCATGACAATGATTTCGTCCATCCGCTCGAGCCCGGCGAGGCGATGGGTGATCAGAAGCAAGCTGCGTTGCCCGCGGTTCTCGGCCAAGGCGCGGATGAGAGCGCGCTCGTTGGCCGCATCGAGCCCTTCGGTGGGTTCATCCAGCAGCAGGATCGGCGCGGCGCTGAGCCAGGCTCGGGCGAGTATCAGGCGCCGGGCCTGGCCGGCCGAGAGCATCATGCCGCCGGCTCCAACGAAACTGTCCAGTCCGCGCTCGAACCCGTGCGCCTCGGTTGCGAGGCCGACGGTGTCGAGCGCCGCCCACAGCTCCTGGTCATCTGCCGCGGGGCGAGCGAGGCGGAGGTTTTCCCGGAGCGTGGTGCTGAACAGGCGCGTAGACTGGGCGGACCAGGCGAATTGCGCGCGCAATATTTCCAGGCCATAGTCGCCGATCGCGTGCCCGCCGAGGCTGATCGTACCCGCATCGGCGTCCCGGAACCGTAGTAACAGGTGGGCCAGTGAACTCTTGCCGGCACCCGAGGGGCCGACCACGGCGATGGCGGCCCCGGCGCTCAGCTCGAAGCTCACGCCATCCAGCGCCCAGCCTAGCCCCGGGGCGTAACGCAGGCGCACAGAATCGAAGGCGAGGTCGTGGTTCTCTACCATGTTGACCGGCAGGACGGATTCGGTGACGATAGGCGTTTCGTCGGCGATTTCGAATACCCGCTCGGCGGCGGCCAAGGTGTCACCGAGGGCGCGGAAGGCGCCGGGCAGCCCCTGCACGGCTTCCAGGCTGGCGAGCACAAAGAACACGAGTAGCGGCAAGTAGAGCGGATCCATGTGTCCGCGGGCCGCATCCGGGGCGACGAGCAGCCAGGTCAGGCCGAGCGCGGTCCCGGTTGCGAGCACGATCAGGCCGAGCGCGATGGCCTCGATCCGAAGTCCGCGATCCTGCTCCTGTGCCAGCCCGCGGTTGTGCCGCACGGCGGCCTCGCGCCGGGCGGTATCGGCCCCGAGTGCCTGGAGCTCGGCGAGCCCGGAAAAATCCTCCACCAGCGCGGCCTTGATCCGCCCGGCGGTGGCCGTGGCGCGGCCCGCGGAGTGTCGCCCGAGCCGGTGCGTTAGAAATGGAAATACGATCCCGACTATGGCTAGCAAGCCGAGGTCCAGGAAAGCGATCCGCGCGGAGAGGAAAAACAGGAAAACGATCATGGCGGCGGTGGAGAAGACCGCCACCAGGGCTGGCGAAAACACCCGCAGCCAGGCGTTGTCGAGCGTGTCGACGTCGGCCACCAGGCGCGTGAGCACGTCGCCGCGGCGATAACGGCTGAGCACGGCCGGTGCCAGCGGTTCGATGCGACGGTACACCCAGATCCGCAAGCGGCTCAACAGGCGCAGCGTCGCATCGTGATTGATCAGCCGCTCGAGGTAGCGCCCGACGGTACGCAGAATCGCGAATGCGCGAATGCCCGCGGCCGGGGTGAAATAGTTGATGCTGGCGCCGGCGAGGCCCGCCGCGGCCATCGCCGCGATGAACCAGCCGGCAAGCCCGAGCAGCGCCACGTTGGCAAGCACGACGATGAGCGTAAGTAGCGCACCCAGTGCGAAACTCCAGCGGGTTGGGCGAGCGAGGGCCAGGAGGCGCAGCAGAAGTTTCATGCCGGATCCACGAGTGCCGGCGCGGCATCGAGTAGGCGCCGGTACGGACCCTCGTGCCCGACCAGGGTGTTGTGTGTGCCCATGGCGACGATACGCCCGGCTTCTAACATTACGATGCGATTCGCTTGGCGTACCGTATGCAGACGATGGGCAACGGTGACTATCGTGCGTCCACGGGCCAATGTTTTGAGCGCGGCGCCGACCGCCGCTTCGCTTGCCATGTCGAGGCTCGCGCTCGGCTCGTCGAGCACAACGAGCGGCGCATCGCGTAGAAACGCGCGGGCGAGGGCGATACGTTGGATTTCGCCGCCCGAAAGCCCGGCGCCGTCCTCGCCTACCGGCGTATCGTAGTCGCGCGGCAGGGCGGCAATGAACTCATCGGCGTGTGCTTGTTCCGCGGCGGCGATGATGGCTGCGCGCCCGGCGCCCGGGGCGCCTAGCGCGATGTTCTGCGCAATGGTGCCCGCGAACAGGTGGGTGCGTTGCGGTACCCAGGCGATGTCGCGGCGCCAGTCGGCCAGGGAAAGCGTCTCTAGCGCCTGTCCGTCGACGAGAATCCGGCCCTCCGCAGGCTGTACGAACCCGAGTAGGAGATAAAGCAGCGTGCTTTTGCCGGCGCCCGAAGGGCCGATGATGGCAATATGGTTTCCCGCCGGAATCTCGAAGCTGATCCGGCGTAGCACGGGCGGTCCCGTGGCGTAGGAAAAGCTCACGCACTCGAACTCCAGCGTGAAGGCGGCGCCGGGCCGAAACCTCCGGGTGCCTGCCCACGCGGGCACCGGCGTGGCAAGAATAGCGGCGATCTGCTCGGCTGCGGCGACCGCGCCGAGGCGCGCGTGATAGGCGTTTCCGAGATTGCGCAGCGGGAGATAAAACTCGGGCGCCAGCAACAGCGCCGTGAGTCCCGCACTGAAGGGAACCTCACCCCACAGCAGGCGAAAGCCGACCAGTACGGCTACCATCGCAATGCTCACGGTAGCGAGGAATTCGAGCGCAAACGAGGACAGGAAAGCGATGCGCAGCACGTTCATGGTGCTTTTGCGGTAGGCTTCGGACAATTTTTCGACCAATTTGACCTCGGCGCGTGCCGCACCGAAGGCCTTGAGCGTGCCGAGTCCGGCAAGCACTTCCAGAAAGTGCGCCGACAGTCGCCTCAGGCGGGACCACTGGCGCTGGTTGAGTGCCGCGGCCCCTTTTCCCAGCAGCACCATGAACAGGGGGATAAGCGGTGCGGTACCGGCCAGGATCAGGCCCGAGATCCAATCTATTGGAAATACCACGACGAGGATGGCAAGAGGCACGATAACCGCAAGGCTCGCTTGTGGAAGATATTGTGCGTAGTAATTGTGCAGCGCCTCAACACCGTCTACCACGGTATTGGCGAGTTCGCCCGGCTCGCGTGCCATGCTCCACACCGGGCCGAGTTTATGAATGTGGGTGAGAAGCGCCGCGCGTGTGCGGACCTTGATTGCAAGTCCCGCTCGCATGGACGCCCGGGTGCCGGCGTAGACGCAGATTGCGCGTAGCAGAAAGACGCCGAGCAGGGCTGCAAAGGGTACCAGTTGCGAGGCAACCGATTGGTGCTTAAAGATCGTGTGGTCAACCAGATGCGCGAGTAAGAATGCCTGTGCGATCAGCAAGCCGCCGTTTATCGAGCCGCTCGCGATGGCGGTCACAAGTGGGAAGCGCACGGCGCGTGCCTCGTGATTCAACCAATGTTTTGCCGTTACAGCATGATTGTTCTCGGTCATGAGCCGTTAAACGACGCGGGTATGCATATTGTCGCCGATCGCCGGGGCTTGTGTTTGATTCACGAAGCCGTGCCTTGAGGTGGCCCATACCCGCCGCCGCCCGGAGTGAGAATCTCGATGGCATCGCCGGCTTCAGCCTCCACGCGATCCGCGTACTTCAGCGTCACGATGCGGCCATCGCCACGGATCAGGCGGTTCACTCCGGGCCGGCCGGCGCTGCCGCCACCCAGTCCGAACGGTAGGGTCCGGCGGCGATTGGACAGGATCGCCAGCGTCATCGGTTCGAGCAGACGCAGCCGCCGAACCAGGCCGTCGCCGCCGTGCCATTGCCCCGCCCCGCCGGTTCCCCGGCGCACCGAAAAGCATTCCACCCGTATCGGGTAGCGGAACTCGAGGATCTCGGGATCGGTCAGACGGCTGTTGGTCATGTGCGTATGCACCGCGCTCGCCCCGGGGAACCCCGGGCCCGCACCCGCGCCGCCGGCCAGGGTTTCGTAGTGCTGAAACCGGGCGTTACCGAAGGAAAGATTATTCATCGTGCCCTGGGAGGCGGCGAGCGTGCCGGTCGCAGCGTAGAGGGCGTCGCACAGGCACTGGCTCACCTCGACATTTCCGGCGACCACCGCCGCGGGATACCCGGGCGCGAGCAGGTTCCCCGGGGGCACGCGAATTTCTACGTTTTCAAGGCAACCATCATTGAGGGGAACTTCCTCCTCCACCAGGCTTCGCAGCACGTAGATCACGGCGGCGCGCACGACCGCAGGCGGCGCGTTGAAGTTATCGTGCCCGGTTGCGCTGGTACCGTCAAAGTCCACTATGATGCACTCGCGCTCGATATTTACTTCGAGGCTGGCCCGGATGATGGCCCCGTTGTCCATCTCTATCGTGTATTGTCCCCGGGTCGGAAGGCGCCGCAGCAGGCGGCGCACGGCGGCGGCGGCCTGCTCGTTGACGTAAGCCATGTAGGTGCGCACGGTTCTCAGCCCATATTGGCGCACCAGTCGCTCGAGTTCCCGCCGGCCACGTTCGTTGGCGGCCACCTGGGCGCGAAGGTCGGCCAGGTTTTGTTCCGGGCGGCGGGCCGGATGAGGGCTGTCGGCGAGAACACGAAGTATCGCCTGCTCGTTAAAGTACCCGTTGGATACGAGCCGCAGCGGTCGGATCAATATCCCCTCGTCTTCGATGCGCCGGCTGTCCGGGGGCATCGAGCCCGGCGTGATCCCTCCAAGATCGGCATGATGCGCCCGCGAGGCGACGAAAAAATCCGGGTCTCGCCCCCCCTTGCGAAAAAAGATCGGGGTCACGACCGTTATGTCGGGCAGATGCGTTCCCCCCGAGTATGGGTCATTGGTGACCCATGCCTCGCCGGGTTTCATGGCCTGGCGCGCGATGAGGGTCCGAACCGTTGCGCTCATGGCGCCCAGGTGTACCGGAACATGCGGCGCGTTGGCGACCAGCTTGCCATCCGGGGCGAACAGAGCGCAGGAAAAGTCCAGGCGTTCGCGCACGTTGACCGATTGCGCCGACTGGCGCAACGCCTCTCCCATCTGTTCCGCAGCGGACATGAACAGGCTGCCCATGATCTCCAGCGCCACGGGGTCGCGGCGGGTGCCGAGGCGCTTGCGTGCCCGGCGCACCGCACGGCTCAGCAGCAGTTCTCCCCCGGAATGCACCATGGCTTCCCAGCCGGGCTCGATGACACTGGTGGCGGTTGCCTCGATGACGATGGCGGGCCCGCGGATATGGCTGCCGCCGGCGAGGTTCTCGCGCCGGTACAGTGCCGTCTTGCGCCAGGATCCTCCGAACCAGGCCGCCGCGGTGGCTTCCGCCGGTGCCAGGCCGTCCCCCCGGGGCGGGGCCGGATTCGGGGATGGTTCGACTGCCATGCGCGCCTCGACCCGTACCGAGGCGATGACCTGCTCCCGGCCCGGGAGCACGAACCCGAAACGTCGCCGGTGGGCTTGCGTGAAAGCCGCGCCCATTGCCTCTGCTTTATCGAGGGGCACGGGAATCGCCGTTTCGCTGTCGGCATAGCGCAGCAGCGCAACCCGCTGTATGGTCACCGCCGCCGGCATCGCCCCTTGCTTATATACCGCGGCGCGGGCCTCGGCCTCCAGGGTTTGCGCCAGCTTGTGCGCCGCCGCCAGGCCCCCCGCAAGAGCACGCTCGAGACTGCGCTCGCGCAGGGTCGAGATTGCGCCCCGCCCTATACCGAAGGCCGACAGCACGCCGGCATGGGGGTGGATCAGCACGGTTTCCATGCCCAGGGCATCGGCCACACGGCAAGCGAGTTGCCCCCCCGCACCGCCGAAGCAATTGAGCACGCAACGGGTTGGATCATGCCCCCGGGCGATGGAGATACGCTTGATGGCCGCCGCCATGTGCTCCACGGCGATCTCGATCGCCCCGTCGGCAAGCTCCTCCGCCGCCGGCACGTTTCCCGTGGCCGCGGCCACCTCGGCGGCCAGGTCCGAGAATCCATTACGAACCGCTTCGATATCCAGCGGTTGATCGCCGTTTATCCCGAAGACCCGGGGGAAATACGCCGGACGAATACGCCCGAGCAGGAGGTTGCAGTCGGTTATGGTCAGAGGTCCGCCGCGGCGGTAGCAGGCGGGTCCGGGCTCGGCACCGGCGGAGTGTGGCCCCACCGTCAGGCGGGTGCCGTCGAAGGCGACGATCGAGCCGCCGCCGGCGGCGACCGTCTCCAGCGCCAGGGCCGGTGTTGCAAGCCGATGGCCGCCGACCACGGTTTCACGGTTGTGTTCGTAGTTCCCGGCATAATGGCACACATCGGTCGAAGTGCCGCCCATATCGAAGCCGATGGCCCGCTGGAATCCCGCCTCGACCGCGGTCTTGGCCACGGCGAGAACCCCACCCGCGGGACCGGAGAGCAACGCCTGGCGGGCATCGAAGGCACCGGGCGCGGCCAACCCGCCATCGGATTTCATGAACAACAGCCGCACACCCGGCAGCGCCGCGGCCAGGTGACGGGTGTAGCGCCACACGAGCGCCTGCAAATAGGCCTCGATCACGACGGTTTCCGCCCGCGGCAAGTAGCGGATGAGCGGGCTCACCTCGTGCGAGGTCACCACCGTTGCAAACCCCGCCGCGCGGGCGAGGCGGGCGAGGCGTTTTTCTTGTTCGGGGAATCGCCAGGCGTGCAACAGGCAGATGGCGCAGGCGCGTAATCCGGCGTCTCCGGCGGCTTGTAACCGACGCCGGGTCTCGGCCTCGTCTAGCGAAGCCAGTTCGTGCCCGGCGGAATCTACACGTAACCTAACCCCCAATACCCGGTCATACAGGGGCGCCGGGCGGCGGATATCGAGATCGAAAAGCCGGGGACGGGCCTGGTCGCGGATCAACAATGCATCTTCAAACCCGGCGTTGGTAACGAACAGGGTGGGGGCTCCCTTGCGCTCCAGCAGGGCATTGGTTGCCACCGTGGTGCCGATCCGGACCTCCTCGATGACCTCGACCGGCAGCGGCCCGGCACCGACTCCCAGCAGGCGGCGAATACCGGCGAGCGCGGCATCCTCGTCACGAGTGGGATCATTGGAGAGCAGTTTCAGGGTGTGTAGCCGGCCCTCGCCCGTGCACCCGATGACATCGGTAAAGGTCCCACCGCGGTCGATCCAGAAGCGCCAGCGGGTGCTCACTCCCGCGGCCCCATGATGGAGAGGCACGGCGAACTTATCGAGGCCCATCGGGTTTGGCCATTTGGCAGCCACTTCCCGCGATGCTTGGCCTCCGCCGCCAGGCGGCGCACCTTCCTTCCGCCCCCGCAGCGTTTGCCCCGTAACCGAACGCTCCAGTTGTTTCCCGTCCCGTGCATACGGCTTATAGTAGTCAATATGATTGGGAGGTCAGGCCAAGCCCGCATTGATGCACACGACGCGGCACCCGCTCCGGCGCCGGGAATCCATTTCTTCCTGCCCGACTCCTGCGCATACTTACGCGGTTTACGCATGAGCAATACCTCCGGCGGCGGAGACGGCCCGCCCACCAAGACCCTCCGTTCCGAAATACACCCGAATCATGGGTAAAAAACCGTCTTCCGGCAACCCGGGGATGGAAACCGGTGAGGTCGATATCCAGGCCTTGATCCGTGATCTTTCCCGGCACCAGGCCGCCAGTGAAGCCATCCTGGCGCTGGGAGAACGGGCGGTCCCCGAACTTTCGGCCTATCTCAACGGCAATGCCGAATCCATCCCTCAAGGCCGGGTTTTCGCGGTAGAAATGCTGGCGGCAATCCCCGGTGAAGCCGCGACAGAGGCCCTGCGCCACGCGCTGTACCACCATGATCTTCGCACCCTTTCGCCGGATTTGGCACATGCCGAACAGATTGTTAAAAATACCGCCCTGGGGGCGCTTACCCACCGACTCAAGGGCGATCCGGGCGCCGAAATCGCCTATGGACTCGAAGTCGCGCGCCTTCCCGCCGCCGCCGAGGCCGCGGCTCGATTCGGGCGCGTGGAACACATACCCAGCCTGATCTCCGCCCTCGACGATGACAGCCTGGGCAATGCCGCCCAAAAGGCGCTCGAGTACTTCGGCAAGGCCGCCGTCCCGGCGTTGCTTGCGGTGCTGGAGGAGAAGAGGGTGGGCAAAGCGAACCTGCGGCGGCAAATCAGCGCCATGGATATTCTTGCCACGGTGGGGAGCCAGGCCTCCCTATATGGAGTCCGCCGGCTGCTCGATCATCCTCATCCCGCGCTTGCCGCCGCCACTGCCCTGGCGTTACGGGTCACGGACAGCACCGGCGAGCTCGAACGTCGGGCCTATGCCCTCAGCCGCGGGGCGTTGTTGCCCGAGACGGCACTGGCCCGGCGCTGCCTTGACGCCCTGGCTTCACTCCCACCCGAAATTCTGGCAAGGACGGGAACAAAAACGCTTGAACTGGAAACCGTGCCGGATTATTACGGCGACCCGCACCCGTTGACGGATGTGGCCCGGGCGCCTCTGGCAGGTGTAATTCTGCGTACCGTCAACGCCGCCCATGTGGCGGGCGGGGACGAAATCGCCCATCTTCCCATACCGCTGCTACTGCTCGCGCTACGCGAATGCACGATCTTGCCCCCCGGTCCGGTGGCCCAGGTTCTCGCCCGACATGCCGACCCGGCGGTACGCCGGGCAACCGCGCGAGTTCTTGCGGCTTCCGGCGAACCGGCGGCGGCGCAACTGATCGTGCGCCTGCTCAGGGATGGCCATGGCGCTGCGGTCGCCGTTCACGCGGGACTCGATCGGCTGGCGCCGATGCAACGCCGGCGGTTGCTCGAGGCGATCCGCGCGGGCGCACCACCCCAGTGGCGGGCACCGAAAATATCCCGCGAGATCAGGTACCTGGACCCATCGAATTGAAGGGGGAATCCCGGCACCGGCAAGTTCCGCTTGTGTGTTCCCCCCATCCGGGTGAAATAACCGAGTTAAGATGTTCCCTGACGGGGCCAGGATCGAGGCCGGGGAACCCATGGAACCAGAAGTTACCGTAATACTTGGGGTTGGGCCGGGGTTGTCGGCCGCCGTGGCCGAACGCTTTGCCGCAGCGGGCCATGCCCTGGCCCTGCTCTCGCGCTCGGCACGCCATCATCGGGCTTTAGCCGCAACCATTCGCACTCGGGGCGCGACGGCGCAAGGGTACGATTGTGATGCCGCGGATCCGGCCTCGATTGCCGCCGCCTTCGCACGGATTCGTAACACCCTGGGCCATCCGACCGGGCTGATCTACACTGCCGGAAGCTACATGCCGGGAGGCATTCTCGAACTCGATGGTCAACGCTTCGAGACCGCTTGGCGGGTGAATTGCCTGGGTGCCTTTCTAGCCGCCCGCGAAGTTCTCCCCGCCATGCTGCAACGCGAGTGCGGCCGCCTGCTGTTTACCGGGGCAACCGCCTCACGGCGTGGAAGCGCCGGGTTTGCCGGGCTCGCGGTGGGTAAATTCGGCCTCCGTGCCCTGGCCCAATCTCTGGCTCACGAATTCGGCCCCCGTGGCATTCATGTCGCCCATTGCGTGATCGATGGCCAGATCGATTCGCCCGCCCTGCATGAGCGTCAACCCGGGCGTGCAGCCGCAACCTGTCTCAATCCGCACGCCGTTGCCGAAGCTTACTGGCAGGTTTACCGGCAGCCCCCCAGCGCCTGGACGCTGGAGCTGGATCTGCGCCCGCACCTGGAACGATTTTGAACCCGGTAATTCAGCGTATTCCGCGGCGCCAGGCCTTATATGCCCCTACTGCGATGGTGGCGACCTCGCAACCTCTTGCGGCTGCGGCGGGGCTTGAGGTTCTGCGCGACGGTGGCAACGCCGTGGATGCCGCGATCACCATGGCGGCGACCCTGACGGTGGTCGAGCCTACCGGTTGCGGCCTGGGGTCGGACCTGATGGCCATCATCGCCGGTCCGGCCGGAATCGAGGGCTATATCGGCTCGGGGCGGACTCCCGCCGGATTCAATCCGGGTGCCTTTACGGCTCGCCAGAGCCCCCGGGGGTGGCACGGAGTCACCGTCCCCGCCGCGCCGCGCGCCTGGGCCGACCTGGCCACACGCTACGGGCGACTCCCGCTGGAGAGACTGCTCGCCCCGGCGATTCACTATGCCCAGGAGGGGTTCCCGCTGTCGCCGCTGATCGCCGCCGGCTGGGCCCGCGCAGTAGAGGAGATGCGCCCGGCAACCCGTCCCGAATTTGCCGGTTTCATACCCACCTTCGCTCCGACGGGATTTGTCGCGGCTCCCGGAGCCCGTTTCACCAATCCGGATCTGGCGGCAACGCTGCGGAGCATCGCCGCGAGCCGGGCGGAAGATTTTTACACCGGCGCCCTGGCCGAGCGTATCACTCGCTTCAGCCGCGATACCGGGGGCTGGCTGCGCGCGCAAGATCTGGCCACCCATGCCGGGGAGTGGATCCAGCCCCAGGCGGTTTCATTCCGTGGCTATCGGGTGTTCGAATTGCCGCCGCCGACGCAGGGTGGAGTCGCACTTATGGCGCTCGGACTTTTGCAGGCCCTGGGGCCGACGCAAGATGTGGTGGAGGCGGCGCATTGGTCGATCGAAGCGATCAAGCGAGCCTTCACTGCGGCCCTGGAAGTGATCGCCGATGGCGAGGAGGCCCGGGCCTGGCTCGGCGCAACCCTGACCCCGGGCATGCTTGGCGGGGCCGCCAAGGGAATCGCCACGGCCGCCGCCCCCGGGCCCGAGAGCACCCGCCTCGAGGGAGGCACAGTATACTTGGCCGCGGCCGATGGCGACGGCCTGCTGGTCAGCATGATCCAGTCTAATTTCATGGGCTTCGGCAGTCACGTTGTCGTGCCGGGGACGGGCATATCCCTTGCCAACCGGGCGTTATGTTTTGCCCCCGCGCATGGGCATCCCAATGCACCCCATCCGGCACGGCGCCCCTACAACACCATAATTCCCGGCCTGCTTGCCGACGCCGAAGGGTGTCCCCTGGGACCGTTTGGCGTGATGGGCGGGTACATGCAGCCGCAGGGGCACGTTCAGGTGTTGCGCCGCCTGATCGACGCGGGGCTCGATCCGCAGGCGGCGCTGCAGGCCCCACGCTGGCGTTTCCTCGGAGGCCACAAGGTGCTCGCCGAACCCGGTTTCGATACCGCGCTGGCCGTGGCGCTGGCCCGGCGTGGACATGACATGGAGTATGCCGCGTCCACCGCCGGATTCGGCTGCGGGCAAATAATCCTGCGCCATGCGAATGGCTATGTCGCCGGCTCCGATGGCCGCGCCGACGGTGCCGCCCTGGGCTACTGAATGCGGCGCTTGCTACAGGTTTTCCTCACCTTGTTGCCTTTCGCCGGCATGCTGGGCGGCGCCTTTTTCACCAACCGTGGGGAACCTGTCGTGCTCGGACTGCCGTTGCTGTACTTCTGGATCGCATTGTGGGTCGTGCTCACCGCACCGATCATGGCCCTGGTGTACGCCCTGGAAGCCAAGTCCTCCCGCAAGGGCCGGTAAGCAATGGCCATTGCCCTGATTGCGCTTGCCTTTGCCCTGGCACTTGGCCTCGGCCTTGCCTCCCGGATCGGCAAATCCATGGATCTCGAGCAGTGGACCATCGGGCGGCGCGGCTTTGGCACCGCGATCGTGTTTCTGCTCATGGCGGGAGAGATCTACACCACCTTTACCTTTCTCGGTGCGAGCGGCTACGCCTACGGGCGCGGTGCCCCCGCTTTCTACATTCTCGGCTACGGCGCGCTGGCCTATGTCCTGGGATATTGGCTGTTGCCGCCGATCTGGCGCTACGCCAAGACCCATGCGTTGATCACCCAGGCCGACTTCTTCGCCCATCGTTTCGGCAGCCGCGGACTGGGAATCGCCGTCGGACTGCTCGGCGTATTGGCGATGCTGCCCTATCTCGCGCTCCAGCTCGAGGGACTGGGCCTGATCGTCGAGATTGCAACCGGCGGAGGCATCGGCGCGCACGCCGCCATTCTCATCGGCACCGCGGGCCTGGTGGTCTATGTCAGCGTCTCGGGAATTCATGCCTCGGCCTGGACCGCGGTGGCCAAGGATCTCCTGGTGCTCGGGGTGGTGGTGTTTCTCGGTATCTACCTGCCCCACCGGGCCTACGGCGGCATAGGACCCATGTTCCACCGGCTGCTGGCCCAGCGCCCCGAGCTGTTTATTCTCCACGGCTCGCAAGGCTTGGTTTGGTTCATCTCCACCATGTTGATTTCGACCCTGGGCTTCTGGATGTGGCCCCACGCATTCGCCTACACTTTCTCGGCCCGTGGCGAACGTGCTTTCAGGTGCAACGCTATCTTGCTGCCGCTTTACCAGCTCATCCTGTTATTCGTGTTTTTTGTCGGCTTCGCGGCAATCGGTATCGTACCGGGACTCGCCAAGCCGGATCTGGCACTGCTTGCCGCCACCGCGGCGACACTGCCGGCCTGGGTACTGGGCATTGTCGGCGGTGCCGGGGTGCTTGCCGCCCTGGTGCCGGGCTCGTTGTTGATCATCGTCACTTCGGCGCTGTTGTCCAAGAACGGGCTTGCCCTGCTCCCGGCCTTTGCCGGGCAAGAAAAACGCATCGCGCTTGCCGCCCGCCTGCTGGTAATCCCGGTGGCCGTCGCGGCGGCGGCCTTCGCCATGACCGGGGGAGCCGGAATCGTCGGGCTGCTGCTCCTGGGCTACAGTTACATCACCCAACTTTTCCCGGCCCTGGCGCTGTCATTTCTGGCTCCCCGGCTGATCAGCCGGGGAGCCGCCTTTGCCGGAATCGGTGCCGGCGTCGTGTTCGTCAGCCTCTTGACGCTGACGCATCAGCATGTCACCACCCTGCTGCCGTTCCTTCCGGCGGGCCTTGCGGGATTAAACGATGGAGTGGCGGCGCTGATCGTCAACCTGTTCTGCCTGGCCCTCGTCGCGGGCCTTGAGCAAACGCTCGTACGCCGCCACCCGGAGGCCCGAGCATGAAGCGGGTAACCGTCATCCGTCATCTCGCTTTCGAGGACCTGGGTAGCCTCGTTGCCGTCCTGAATCACCGCGGATACCGGGTCACGTACCGCGATGCCGGGGTGGATGCCGCGGTGGGGACGGACCTCCCGGAACCGGATCTGCTGGTGGTTCTGGGCGGGCCGATCGGCGTGTACCAGCAGGAGGATTATCCCTGGCTCGGGGAGGAGATTTCCCTGCTCCGTCACCGCCTGGAGGCCGGGCGCCCCACCCTGGGAATCTGCCTCGGGGCCCAAATCATGGCGGCCGCGCTGGGGGCGCGCGTCGGGCCGGCAACGAGCGAGATCGGTTGGTCCCGGCTCGAGCTGACCCCACGGGGCCTGGCCGGGCCGTTGCGGCACCTGGCCGGAGTTCCGGTACTGCACTGGCATGGCGATGCCTTTGCATTGCCGCCGGGCGCCGACCGGTTGGCGCTGACGCCGACAACTCCCAACCAGGCCTTTGCGTTCGGATCGTACGGGCTCGGGCTGCAGTTTCACCCGGAAGTTCAGTGGCCGGAATTCGAGCGCTGGCTGATCGGCCATGCCCTCCAGCTTGCGGCCTTGGGTCGCCCGATTCCCGCCTTCCGGATCGAGTCCCGAATCCGCTGCAAGGCCCTGGTAGCCCCGGCCCGGCGTTGCCTCGAAGAGTGGCTTGACGGAATCGAGGCCGGAACCCCCGGCCTTTAAGCGCAATTTTCCGGCTGGCATCAACCGGGTATTAATCCGACAAGCCGTTGGCGGGTATCATGATCCCGTCTTACTGCACCGGGTTGACCGATCGGCCGATTCAGATTGCCGCAGTTGAAGCCGCTGTGATCATCGAATTGGGCCGCCTCGCGTTCTCCCTGCATGAGACCCCAGGCTTCTTGAGGATCACCTTGCCATGAGTTTACCGAGCCACCGGGCCGATGCCGCTCCGAGCCTCAAAAAACCCCCGGAATCCACGGCCGGACAATACCGGTTGCCCGCCGCCTGGGAGCCTCATGCCCGAACCTGGATGGCCTGGCCCGGACACCCCGATACTTTTGCGGGCATCGTCGATGAAGCCCGGGCGGCCTATGCCGCGGTTGCCAACCGGCTTTCGGAGTTTGAGCCGGTGGTGATGGTTGTGGCGCCGGGGCAAGAGAAGTCGGCCCGAAGGCGGCTTTCCTCGGCAATCGAACGCCTCATCTGGCCGCTCAACGATGCCTGGATGCGAGACATCGCGCCGAGCTTTATCCATGCCCCCGGGGGTGTGCTCGTGGGAGTCGACTGGGGATTTAACGACTATGGCGACAAGGATGGACGCGGTGAGACCGGTTATGGCGACGATGCCCGAATCGCCGGGCGTATCTTGTCGCATCTCGGGCTGGAGCGTATCGCCGCGCCCATCATCTGCGAAGGAGGGGCCTTGGTCGGCGATGGCACCGGCACCCTGGTTACCACCCGGAGCGTCATTCTCAACCCCAACCGCAATCCCCGGCTGGATCCGGCGCATGCCGAGGCGCTGTTCCAGGAACTGCTGGGAATCCGGAAAACGATCTGGTTGCCCGCCGGGCTTCGCAACGATGACACCGACGGCCACGCGGATAACCTGGTTGCCTTCGTCGCGCCCGGACGGGTCCTGGTTTTAAGCGAAGACAACCCGAGCGACGGCAATTACCCGGTTCTTCGCGAATGTGCCCACCGGATCGAGGCGGAACTCGATGCCGCGCAACGGCACCTGGAATTGGTTCGGTTGCCGCAGCCGCGCCCCCGCCACGGAAATGGGCTTCGCCTCGCACTCTCCTACGTCAACTATTACCTGGGCAACGAGGTGGTACTGGTGCCCGGCTACGGCGACCTCCGCCGCGATGCCGATGCCAGGGCCATCATTGCCGAGCAGTTTCCCCGCCGACGGGCGCTTACTCTGCCCGCGCTCGCCATAGCCGCCGGTGGTGGCGGCCTGCATTGCATTACCCACGAGGAGCCCCTGCCGTGCGTATCCTGAAGCTGGCCGTGATCCAGATGGCCATGAGTGCCGACGAGGCGCGCAATATCGCCAAGGCCGAGAGCCTAGTGCGCCGGGCCGCGCGCGCCGGCGCCCGCCTGGTGCTACTGCCCGAGCTGTTCTCCCACCGCTACTTCGCCAAGGACCGGGATCCCCGGTATTTTTCCCTCGCGGAAAGCGCGCGGAAACATCCGCTGCTGCGGCGGTTCGCCGCGCTGGCGCACGAACTGCGCGTGGTATTGCCCGTGTCTTTTTTCGAGCGCGATGGCAACGCCTTTTTCAACAGCCTGGCCCTGATCGACGCCGACGGCCGGCGGATCGGTATCTACCGCAAGGCGCATATTCCCGATGGCCCCGGGTACCAGGAAAAGTTCTACTTCGCGCCCGGAGACACCCCCTTTAGGCCCGTGGACACCGCGGTCGGGCGCATCGGTGCACTCGTTTGCTGGGACCAGTGGTTCCCGGAGCCGGCCCGGCTGTTGGCGCTGAAAGGGGCGGAGATTCTGCTTTACCCAAGCGCCATCGGATCGGAGCCGGCGGCACCGGAACTCGACTCCGCCGACCATTGGCGCCGGGTGATGCAGGGGCACGCCGCGGCCAATCTCGTCCCGCTCGCCGCCGCCAATCGTATCGGCGAAGAACCGGGGCGGGACGCCACGGTGACTTTCTACGGTAGCTCGTTCATCACCGATCCCACCGGAGGCCTCGTCGCCCGGGCCGGACGCGATGAAGAGAGCATCCTGTACGCGGAATTCGATCTCGATGCCACCGCCTCGTTGCGCGCCGACTGGGGCGTTTTCCGCGACCGTCGTCCCGAGCTCTACCGCGGCCTCGCGAGTCCCGTCGCAACGATCGAGGCACCGCCACGCTGAGGCAGATCGCGTTCGCGGCACTTGTCCTGGCCACCCCCGCCGTGGCCCAGGCCGCCTGTCCGGTGCCGCTGCCGCTGGCACATCCGCGTTGGGCCGGAGAGGCCGATTGGCTGGCCCTGCAGCGGGCGGGGTTGCGCTACGGGCGCATTCGCATCCGCATCCTCAACGTCTACGATCTGGCGCACCCCGGGGAAGATACCTGGTACGGGCGAACGGCCGACTTCATCCACATCAAGACCCATCCCTGGGTGATTCGCCAGCTGCTTCTTATCGCCCCCGGCGAGCCGGTGAATGCCCGCCGGGTGTACGAATCCGAACGCCGCCTGCGCTCGCGGCAATTTCTGCGGGCGGTGAGCATCCGCCCGCACGCCTGCCGCGCCGGGCGGGTGGAAACGCTGGTCACGATCAAGGATGCCTGGACGCTGAAGTTCGACTTCCGCTTCGCCCATGCCGGCGGCGCCAGCCAAACCCGGTTCAAGTTCAAGGACACCGACTTTCTCGGCACCGGGCGGACCTTCGCCATCGGTCATGTGTCCACACTGGAACGCAGCGAAAACCTGATACAGTTCGCTTCGCCCAGTCTCGGTGGCACCCCATGGTCGCTGAGCGCCGAATACGCCAAGCTCTCTGACGGCCAACGCAAGGCGCTCACGCTGGCGCACCCGTTCCTGCTGGATACCGCATCCTGGTCCGCCAGGCTCGAGCTGCTCGATCAAAATAAAAACCTTTACTTCTACAATGACGGAACCCAGGCCTGGCAACTGCCGGTGCGGGAACAGCGCTACGGTCTGCAGTGGCTGCGCCTCCTTGGCTGGTCCGGCGCCACCGCGCTGCGAGCGGGGTTCGCCGCGCGCTACGCGCGCTACCGCTACGGTACCTTGGTTGCGGTTGCGCCTCAATTTCTGCCCGCGCCAGCGGCGCCCGGGCGGATCCTAGCCGGAGTCGGCCCCGCCTTCAATCTCTACCAGGATCGGTACGCCAACTTCTACGACATCCAGACCATGGGCCACGTGGAAGACTACGACCTCGGCTGGCAGGTGAACGGCACGCTACTGCTCGATGCACCGGGGCTCGGGGCGAGCGCCTCCGGCCCGGCGTTGACGCTTACGGCAAGCCGCGGCTTGCTCCCGTACCCCGGCTTGCTACTGCGCACGAACACCTTGCTGTCGGGTCGCTACAGCCGTGGCCGGTGGCGCAACCTGATCTTTTCCGGCTCGATCACGGCCTATGACCAGTCGCTTCCCCGGCAAACCCTGGTGGGGCACCTGGACTACGCCTCCGTGATCCGCCCGGATCCTGAAAATCTGCTCTATATAGGCGGTTTCCAGGCGCTTCGCGGCTATCCGAACTTCTTTCTTGCCGGAACCCGCCGGGTACGGATCACGCTGGCTGACCGCATCGTAACCCCGACAGTCCTGTTCCATACCTTTCAGCTCGGCTACGTGGCGTTTCTCGATGCGGCGCGGATCGAGCGCGTCTCCCCGGCGGGTTGGAGCCACTGGTATGCCGATCTCGGTGCCGGTTTTCGCATCGGCAACCTGCGCGGTGCTTTCAGCCAGGTGATTTATGCCACCGTAGCCTTTCCCCTGGTGCGGGGCTCCGGGGTTTCTAGCTATGAGATCATTGTCGGCAATGTGCTGCACTTCTGATGTGCACGGCGGATATCTACAGCCCAGCGCGGTGAATTCATGTGGATTCTGTAAGGCGGAAATAAGGTAGCGCATTTTTCGCACTTCGGAGGGGGCGGTGGTCCCGATCCGGTTAAGGAGAAAGCAACCCCCGTTCTGTAAATTCGGCACTCCTTTCGTTTGGTTGGTGCGCCACGGCCTGTCACTTGCTTGGCCTCAGGCCAATTTACAGAAAGCATGGTACACACCCCCCGGAATGGGGATGGAGATGATGCAGAAAATGATGGGTGGCGGGGAAGGTAACGATTCTATCAGATGTTCAAGGATACGACTTCTTCCGCCAAGAAAACGGCATCAATGGACACCTTTGCACCCCCCGAGTTGCACGCTTTGTTCAGCGAATGGCTGGATGGAAAGAGAAAGGAAGTATTTGCCATCCTGGCCAAGCCCGGAAAGCATCATTGCCAAGGCGCTGAAGTTGAGCCCGGAGAGCGCCGCCTACCTGCTGGCGCGCCTGCCCGTACAGGGAAAGTTGACCTTGATGGCGCAACTGGCGGAGGATGCAGAATCGAGCAAGGCGCATACGAATTCTGCGGCCGGTAAGGTTTAAGCCCTCGCCTCCCAATCCTTACATGCTCTCTCTGAGCGGAGCCGGGAAAATTCAATAGGGCCGGGAAGATCCCGGCCCTGTGTCAGCCTTTCGGTTAAACGCCTATTTCCGATCGCCAGCCAGTGTTTGCTCGATAAACCGGGCGACATTATCCTTAAAGACCCTGAGTGAGGCCGGGTGCAGGTAAACCATGTGCCCGGACTGGTAATAAAACTTGTGTACCCGTTGCATCAGCCGGGCGGTTCCGGCTACCGGGTCGAACAGGTGGTCAAAGGTATAGTCGGTGGCGAAGAAGGGGGTTCCCAGGTCGAAGTAACCGCTATTGACCATCACCTGCAGGTACTTGTTCTGGATCATGGCGAAGGCCAGGTCCGGTGCGACATTGGTAAATCCGGGCCAGGACTTTTTACCCAGGCCCGCGACCCGGTGTTTCCAGTTCCAGCTGCGATTGACCTTCATGTTGAGCACCTCGTATTTACGCCGTGGCCGGTAATCCAGGTAGCTGCTCAGGTAATGATGAAAGGCCGCGGTGAAGGCCGGGGAAATGGCTCCCATCATCGGATCCCAGTTCTGGTATTCGCCGAGAAGATCCATGCTCCAGCCGGTAAAGCGGGCATCCAGCCTGCCGGTCACCTCGTCACGGTTACGCAGCAGTTCCTTCTCGAATTGCGAGTTGTTTACCCGCAGATTGGCCTTGGCCCAGTAGCTCTCGGGGAGTCCCGTGTATTGATGAAGTTTTTTCAGTACGGCGCTGCGCGTGGCGGGCGAGAGCCGGCTGCCCTTGAGCAGGGCATGGGCGTATTGGGTGGTGGCGAATTGCTCGACCTCCTCAAGGAAGGGCTTGAGTGCCTTTGGTCGCGCCGGCAAGGCCTTGTGGTACCAGGCGACCGCGGCATAGGATGGCAGGTACAGGATGTAGGGCAGGTCGTTTCCCGGGGTGAAGCCAGCCGTTTCGAAATCCAGGATCGAAGAGAGCAGGATCACGCCATTGAGGGCGATCCCCTTGTGCTCGAGAATATTGGCGAGTACCGCCGAGCGGGTGGTTCCGTAGCTTTCACCGAACAAAAATTTCGGTGAATTCCAGCGGTGATATTTGTTCAGGTAGCGGCGGATAAACTGTGCGAATGCATTGCCGTCCTGATCTACACCGTAGAATTCGGCGGGTTTCCCGTCGGGGAGCAGGTGGCTGAAGCCCGTGCCCGGCGCGTCGATGAATACCAGGTCCGTCTTGTCGAGCAGGCTGTAGGGGTTGGACTCCAGCCGGTAGGGCGGAGGTGGGGTTTGGGTGGCATTGGTGGTGACGATGCGGATTGGGCCGAAGGCGCCAAGTTCCAGCCAAATCGAGGACGAGCCGGGACCGCCGTTGTAGAGGAAAGTAATCGGGCGCGAGGCGGCGTTGCGAACGCCATCCTGGGTGAAGGCCACGAAAAACATGGTGGCGGCCGGCTGGTTTTTGGGGTTCTTGAGGACCAGGCTTCCGGCCGTGGCGGTAAACCGGATGGTTTCTCCGCCGAGGCGAATGCTGTGATGTGTGACTGCGAATTGGGGATGCGGGGCTACATTCTTTGCCGCCTGGGAGGTAGCTTGAGCGGTACCGGCCGCGTACAGTGGCATCGGTGCCAAAAGCAGTAGGCTGGAAGCAAGAATCCAATTCCTGGCATGCATACGAATCTTCCGGCTGAAGTGGTTATCAATTTACTGCAATCGGTGGGCCGGGGACAGGGGGGTAAGGTGTATTATAGGCATTCATGGATACCATGATAAATACGCAATCACGCGGCGGGGGACGCCTTGAGGCCAAGGCGGCGCGTCTATTGGCACTGGCCGATATTGAGATAGGCGGTTCGCGGCCGTGGGATATCACGGTGCATGACCCACGCCTCTATGCCCGGGTATTCAGCCGGGGTTCGTTGGGGTTGGGCGAGGCCTACATGGACGGTTGGTGGGATGTGGAACGGCTCGATGAATTTTTTTATCGCATCCTGCTGGCGAAGTTGGATCAACGCATCATGGTATTACAAAGGGCGGCGCGATGGGCCATCGGAAAACTGCTTAACCTGCAAACTGTCCACCGGGCGTTCGAGATCGGCAAGCGTCACTATGACAAGGGTAATCGACTGTTCGAGCTGATGCTTGACAAGCGCATGAACTACAGTTGCGGTTATTGGAAAGAGGCCCGGACGCTTGATGAGGCCCAGGAGGCCAAGCTGGATCTATGTTGCCGTAAGCTGGGCCTGGAGCCCGGCATGCGGCTGCTGGATATCGGCTGTGGCTGGGGCGGTATGGCCCGTTTTGCCGCGGAGAAATATGGGGTTCAGGTAGTTGGTCTGACGGTCTCGCGCGAGCAGGCCGGATATGCCCGTAGCCATTGTGCCGGACTTCCCATCGAAATTCGTCTTGAGGATTACCGGGCGCATCGAGGCGAGTATGACCGGATCGTCTCGATCGGTATGTTCGAGCACGTGGGGCAGCGCAACTATCGCACTTACTTCCGCAGTGTGCGTCGGCTTCTCGTTGCGGATGGGCTGTTCTTGTTGCATACCATCGGATCCAATATCTCCCTGAGTCGGACGGATCCGTGGATCGAGAAATATATTTTCCCCAATTCCATGACCCCTTCCGCGCGCCAGATCGACCGTGGCTACGAGGGCTTGTTTATACTCGAAGATTGGCATAATTTCGGGGCTGACTATGATCCAACTCTGATGGCCTGGCACAGAAAATTCGAATCTTCCTGGCCGCAGCTTGCGAGTGATTACGACGAGCGGTTTCATCGCATGTGGCGGCTCTACCTATTGTTGTCCGCCGGCGCATTTCGGGCCCGGGAGAACCAGTTATTCCAGCTGCTTCTTTCGCCCAGGGGTGTGCCCGGAGGCTGCCGGGTTCCACGTTAGTTCGAGATATCTGTCGGTGGCGGAATTTCGCCCCGGGCAGCTGAAGCTATTGTGGATCGATTGCAAAATAGGGCATACTCCTACCGGTCGATAATTTTCAGAGGCCCTCATGTTGCGATATTTTGCTGTTTTGGCCGCTTTGGCTATTGCGGGTGCGGCCGTTGCCGCCTCTTCTCCGGGGTTCAATCCCGCTGACCTGGATCGCAGCGTATCCCCGGCACAGAATTTTTATCAATTTGCTAACGGTGGGTGGCAGAAGAGTCACCCCATTCCTCCCGATTACAGCCGTTGGGGAACATTCACCCTGTTGCACGTGAAGAACCAGCAGCGGCTGAAAAAGCTGGTTGAAGAGGTGAGCAAAGAGCCAGGCCGCAAGCCCGGAAGCGAAGCCCAGATGGTGGGGGATTTCTATGCCAGCGGCATGAATCTGCAAGCCATCAACCGGGCAGGGATTCGCCCGCTTCTACCCCAAATCGAGGAAATCGCCAAAATTCACGACCGGAAAGAGCTGGCCGCCGTGTTGGCCCGGCTTCAGGCCCGGGGGGTGAACGTGTTTTTCCGCTTCGGATCCGAGGTGAGCCGGGATAACAGCACGCGGACCATCGGGGGCATCAGCCAGGGTGGGCTGGGCCTGCCCGACCGGGACTATTACTTGAAAAATAGCGCCCGCAACCGCAAGGTGCGAGCAGCCTACCGAAAATTCATAATCGAGTCGTTTGTCCTTGCCGGAAGGACCAAGTCCGAGGCGCAACGGGCCGCCGAGGAGGTGATGTCGATTGAAACCGTGCTGGCCAAGGCCTCTCTATCCCGGGTGGCACGAAGAAACCCCTATGCTATTTGGCATCCGGGAACGCTGAAAAGATTGCGCGCCCTGGCGCCCGGGATCGACTGGAATGGCTATTTTTCGATCCGCAATGTCGCTTCCATGAAGAGTCTGAACATTGCCGAGCCTAAGTTTTTTACCGCGGTTTCACGGCTGGTCAAGCACCGGCCACTACCTGCCGTCAAAACATATCTTGAATGGCATTTATTGATGGCTGCTTCACCCTTTCTCTCGGAAAATTTCGAGCGTGCCCGGTTTGCCTATATTTCCGTGCTTACCGGGCAGAAACGCCCGCGACCGCGGTGGATGCGGGTGTTGGCGGCGGAAAATGGAGCCGTCGGCTTTGCCCTGGGTAAGCTGTATGTTAAGCGATATTTTCCACCGCGGGAGAAGGCCGCGGTAGAGTCCATACTAGCTAATGTGCGTGCGGCCCTTGCCGCGACCATTCGCCACTTGGCCTGGATGAGCGCCAAGACCCGCAAGGCGGCGCTTAAGAAATTGGCCAAGCTCAAACCGATGATCGGCTACCCCGATCACTGGCGAACCTACAAGGGGCTTGAAATCAATCGTGGCCCCTATGTGCTGAATATCATGCGGGCGGCCCGGTTTAATTCCGCTTGGGATTTGGCGCTGATCGGTAAACCGACAGATCGATCGATTTGGTACATGACACCGCAGACCGTCAATGCTTATTACGACCCATCTACGAACCAGATCGTTTTTCCGGCGGCCATTCTGCAACCGCCCTTCTATAACCCCAAGGCGCCGCTGGCATTGAATTACGGTGCGGTGGGTGCCGTCATGGGACATGAGATTACTCATGGGTTTGATGACCAGGGTCGGCATTTTGATGCCGAGGGCAACCTGAAGGACTGGTGGACCAAGGCCGATGCCAAGCGTTTCGAGTCGCGGGCGAACTGTATTACCCGCCAATTTAGTGGCTATACCGTGGCCGGAGGGGAGCACGTTAACGGCAAGCTCGTGACCGGTGAGGCGATTGCCGATCTGGGTGGGGTCACCTTGGCCTACCGGGCATTCGAGAAATTACCGGCGGCGCGATCCGGTAAAACCTATGATAATTTTAGCCCGAGCCAGCTGTTTTTCCTCGGCTTTGCCCATGTGTGGGCTGCTAATATCCGCCCGGCGGCAGAGCGCCTGCAAGTCAGCCGGGATCCGCATCCCCCGGCCGTGTACCGGGTAAATGGGACGCTGGCGAATGTGCCCACATTCTGGAAAAGTTTCAATATTCCCCGCGGGGCGGCAATGCGGCATCGCTCATTCTGTCAAATTTGGTAGATCGGCTGCGGGAGTAACCTCGAAGCCACTGCGGTTCGATTAACCCGCAGTGGCTTTTGGGGGTATACGGCAAGCGCCCGGCGGGCGCAATTCAGGA
This sequence comes from Gammaproteobacteria bacterium, assembly GCA_027018875.1. GTDB lineage: Bacteria > Pseudomonadota > Gammaproteobacteria > JAKDMP01 > JAKDMP01 > JALUYA01. The sequence goes on along the minus strand of JALUYA010000032.1, from coordinate 120,983 downwards.
TTCGTTGGCGACCCCGTGAGGCACGTGACCGGTTGCGACCAGCCCGGCGGCATTTTCGCAATGAGCCTGCTGGTCATCAAAGAAGATGTCCGCTCCAAAGGTTTTTAGAAAGGGTCCCTTGCTCAGACCGCCCAGAAACAGGGCTTCATCGACGCGGATATTCCAGGCGCGGAGGGTGCGCACGGCCCGCTCGTGGGCGGGGGCCGAGCGTGCGGTAACCAATGCCGTTCGGATCGGCGCGCGCTCAATGGGGTAATCTGTCTGGATCCGGTGCAATGCGACGAGAAAATTTTTAAATGGTCCGCCCGCGAGGGGCTCGCGGGCGGCGTGGCGCTCGCTCTGGGAGAATGCGCTCAGGCCACTGTCGCGGAAGACGCGTTCGGCCTCGTCGGAAAACAGAACCGCATCACCATCGAAGGCGATGCGCAGTTCCTCTCCGGGAAGAGGCTCCACCCGCTTGGGGATAATGGTGGCAGCGGCGGTTCCTTCGGTTAGCGCGCGGGCAACATCGCCGGGCTCGGCGGAGAGGAACAGATCGGCGGCGAAGGGTTTGACATAGCGGTATGGAGAGCGGCCATTGGTAAAGGCCGCCTGGGTGATATCGAGTCCGTAATGCTCGATCGCACGGAAAATTCGCAGCCCCGTATCCGCGCTGTTGTGAGACAGCAAAATTACGTTGACCCGGCGGATCGATTCCGCGTTCAGGCGCAGCAGTTTGTGAACCAGGGCGAAGGCGACACCGGGTTCAAGTAGATCTTCTTCGTGCTCGATCTGGTAGTGAGCGTAGGCTTCTAATCCCTGCTTGACAAAGATGTGGTGGCTCTCCTCCAGGTCGAACAAGGCACGGGAGGAGATGGCTACGGTGAGAGGTCGACCGGGAGCGCTGCCGGGGGAGGTTACCACGTGAACTGCCTGCCTGAATTTAGGTCATAATACTATCGTTTAAAGCCGTTTCGGAGTTCAATCTACATGGAACCACAGAAAATCCGCACCAGTAATCCCGCCTTACGTGCCCTGAACGCGCGGGGCCTGTCCCGGGCCGTTGCCGGGGAAGGGACGATGAGCGTCTCGGGGACGATCAACAAGACCATTACCATGATCGCACTGGTGGTGATCGCCGCGGGCTGGGTGTGGAGCCGTTATGCGGCGGCGCTGCCGGCGGGAGCCGAAGTTGCGGGTAAAGCGGTCTCCGGCTATCTTATCGTGGGTGTTATCGGCGGACTCGTACTTGCCATAGCCACCGTGTTCAAGCCGACTTGGGCTCACTTTACTGCGCCGGTCTACGCCGTTCTCGAAGGTTTTTTTGTGGGTGCGATCTCGGCGTTGCTCAATAATACCTATCCGGGTATCGTCCTCCAGGCGGTTGGACTGACCTTCGCGGTGGCGTTCGGCATGCTCCTGATTTACCGTACCGGCCTGATCAAGGTGACGCCAGCGTTTCAGCGCGGGGTGATGGCGGCGACGTTCGGGGTATTGCTTTTTTATGGAGCCACCTGGTTGCTCGGCCTGTTTAATGTGGATACCTCCTCTTTATTCGGTCACAGTACGCTTTCGATCGGTATCAGTCTGGTGATTGTCGTGATTGCCGCCTTGAACCTGGTACTTGATTTCCATTTCATCGAACAGGGCGCATCCCAGGGGCTTGCGCGCTACATGGAATGGTACGGAGCCTTTGCGTTGACGGTAACGCTGGTCTGGCTGTACCTGGAAATCCTACGCCTGCTAGCGGCCACTAGAAGATAGCTATCCTCTCTGCTCCGGCCGGATGTACGGGGTTCGGTGTCGGCAGTACGGCCGGAGCAGCTGGTTTCGGTGGCGGATAGAGGGGACGACACCCTATCTCCAATGTGGGGCAGAGCCTTGCCGTGACGCCGCCCCAGCGCCAAGTTGCAGGCCTGTTGGGGCGGTAGCCTTGCATGTTTTACTTCGCCACATCGCACTAAAACTAGTGAGTTTGCCAACACAGTAGAGGGCTGTCGGGATCGATAGGCTCTTGGGACAAGTGCTGGACAGATCCTTTCTCGGGTGGCCCTGGCGCGGTTCTAGGCATAAATGCATCTCCGCAGGGGGATGTCGGCATGGAAGATCCGGTGCTTGATTTGAGCGGGCACTTCGTATTTTGCTCCCTCGAGTGCCCGCCCCAATCTTTTGCTATTGCCGGGACTGGTCGACAGGACCGGAAAGGGTGTCGAGTAGCGGGCAGTGAGCTTCGGGATCCCCCTTGCGACAGGCGGCGATGACCTGATCGAGCACTCCGGCCATGGCCTCCAGATCGGCCAGGCGCCGGGCGATATCCGCGCGTCTGGCCTCGGCGAGAGGGCGTACCTCGGCGCATTTCCGGTCGGCGAGATCCAGCAACTGGCGGATCTCGCGCAGGGAGAATCCGAGCGCCTGGGCGCGTTTGATAAAGCGGATGCGGCTCACGGTCGCGAGCGGATAACGGCGATAGCCGACTACCGGTTTTGGTGGAATCGGCAGCAGGCCGCGGCGCTGGTAATAACGCACGGTTTGCAAGTTGACCCCGGCGTCCCGAGCCACGGCGCCTATGGTCCGGGTTGGTTCGTCGGGGACGGGAGGAGCGGTATGGCTCATCGGGAGTTCGGGCCGCGAGGTTGGGGTGGCATTATTATCCACTGATTTTCGTTTCGCAGTGACATGGAAAGCGGCGGCTAGTGCGATTTTTCCGAGAGATTCACGAGGTATCTCGGCTTGAGCCGTTCGGGGTTGTCACCGAAGCCAATGCGAAAGATCCCGCTCGAGCAGAGATTCGAGGCGCGCCACATCGGGGGCGAACCAGGCCACGAGTTCGGCGCGGAAAGCGGGGGATAGGGCCGGCTTTTTTCGCCGGGTCCGGTTGGCGCGAACGAGCCAATCATTCAAGCCCCAGCCCCCGGGAATACCCAAGCGGTCACGGGCCCGGCGTAGGGAGTTGATCAGGTTCTGCGCGTTGCCCGAGCGATAATGAATACTTGGATTGGCGGTGGGGAACTCCCGCTGGAGATCATCGTCCAGATCGAGGAAATCCAGCAGCTCGAGCCAACACCCTCGCGGGTCGGCAAGAAAATCTTCGTGCACCAGGATGTGTATCTGCTCGCGGGGGAAAACATCCAGCAGGCGCTCGATCTGTTCGCCCACCCGGCAGACGGTGCCGTACTGCAACAATCGGGCATTTCGCCAGCCCGGAGGTAGCACCTTGCCGCGGCGGCGCGCCGACTGCAAGCGCCAGGCCCGCTCGAGGCTACCTACGTTCTCGGCGTTGGCGCGCACGTGTTGATTGAACAGGGCGGCAATCATCTCCAGGGGGTTACGCAGCATGCAAATAATCTTGGCTTCGGGATTGAAGTCGAACAGCCGGGGAATGGCGACTTCGGAGTACAGGTAAAGCACAGAGGCTTCGCCCAGGTAACGACATGCGGCCGGGGCCGCGGTGAATAGATCCAAATATTCCTCCATCGATTCGCACCGGGGCCAATGCAGGACTTCGTCGCTATTGAAGAAATTCGGCTCTTTCAGCCCGGCCTGTTCGCTCAGGTAAACCTGTGGGTGCCCGGCTAGCGCCCGGCTGAGGGCGGTCGTGCCGCATTTGGGGGCTCCCGCCAGGAATAAATTGGGGCGACGGGGTTCCGGCTCGCCGGCTGCCATGCTCGTCTCGAAGGATGGTTTCCCGGAGTCCAGATTAGCGGAAACCGCCATTCGGCGCCAGGCTCCAGCCGTGGGGACCGCGGCTGCGGCAACAACCCGGCTACGAGGAGAGACCGATCCGGTGCGTCTCCTGTGCCTTACCGGGGCAGAGTCGAAATAAAAAAATCGTGCCCGAAAATCCCTCTATAGCGGACCCCCGAAAAATCGGGCCACGGACTAAGATAGAGGGCTCTTCAGGAAAATTAGTGGGTAAAAATATGGTGAAATTGTGACAAATGAGGATAGTTTTCCAGCACTTGGGAGGGGGAGCATCCTGCCCCTGGCCTGAGAAAATGGGAGCTACGAGACAACCATTAGTCAGAGAAAAAGGGGCAGGGTGCAAAGTAAGACTATCCTAAATCGCGTGCAGAAATTCAAATCATTTGTGCATGGAGCGCTCCGTTGGACGAAAGGGGCCTGTGTTCCCACACTTGAGGTGGAGATCAAGCCACGTGCAAACAGCCGAGTGGCGGGCAGTGGCTCTGCAGGCGGAAAAGGCCGGGATATGACAGATTGGCGGAGCGGCGCTTTGAATTTATCCCGGTGTGGGGCAACAAGGTGTTTTTCCTTTATGCCCCCCGGCGGCTCGACTGTCCTGGCTGCGGTGTCCAGGTGGAGCCGCTGGCATAGACCAGGGCAAGATGCGGCGCGAGCCCACCGGCGCCACCCGGGGCGGGGAGCGGGATCGCGTGGCTCGCCCTCCTGTCGGAGTCACTACAAAACCGCCCGCAATGGAGCCCACCGCGGTGGCGGCACCTTGCAGGCAAGAAGGGAATCCCGCGATCCGCGAAACCTCGCGCACAGCCACGAGTTGCGGGTTGCGTTTATCACTTGAATGCGCATCATTAGGTTTGCCGTTAACGAGAAAATAGTGGAATGTCAGAAAGCGAACTATCCTTGAGCCTTTTCCCGTTATTTTTCGCTACGTCTGCTTAGGGCGAGCCGCGGCGGAGCGGGTGGCCGGGGTCTTGTCGGGGTAGGCGCACAGATCGGCGATGGGGCAGCGCCAGCACTCCGGACGGCGCGCCTTACAGATGTAGCGGCCGTGCAGGATCAGCCAGTGGTGGGCCTGGTGCAGGAACTGCGTCGGGGTGGTCCGGGTCAGTTGGTCTTCCACCGCGCGGGGGGTTTTACCCCGGGCGAGGCCCACGCGGTTGGCAACGCGGAAGATGTGGGTATCGACGCCGATCACGGGATGGCCGAAGGCGGTGTTGAGCACCACGCTGGCGGTCTTGCGCCCGACGCCGGGCAGGGCCTCCAGCGCCTTGCGCTCGCGGGGCACTTCGCCGCCGTGGCGCTCGAGGAGAATTTGCGCGGTGGCGGCGAGGTTGCGTGCCTTGGTGCGGAACAGGCCGATGCGGCGGATATAAGGCTGGATGCCCGACTCGCCGAGTGCGGCCAGGGCCGCGGGAGTGGCGGCCGCGGCGAAAAGCCGGGCCGTGGCTTCGTTGACGCTTTTGTCGTTTGCCTGGGCCGAGAGCATGACCGCTACAAGTAGCTCGAAAGGTGTCGTGTACGCCAGTTCGGTGCGGGGCTCGGGATCGAGCTTCTGCAGCCGGCAAAAGATGGCCCGGCGGCGTTGCGGCGTCATCGTCGGGCTCGCCGGGCTTTCACCCGGGCGAGGGCGGCGGCGATCTCGGCCCGGCGGGCGGCGAGATTCCCGGCATCGGCCGTGTCCAGGCCGTGGCGCTGGCGGCGGCGGCGCCCGGCCAGCCGGCGGCGGTGCCGGTGGTAGCGTTGCCGCAGTATCTCGGCCTGTCGTTCGAGGCGGCGCCCGGCTTCGCGGCGCAACGCCGGCGGAGGATCGAGGCGGCGCCGGGCCGCGGCGGGCGTCTCGATGGGCTCGAGGCGGATGCAATCGAGCGGACAGGGAGCAACGCACAGGCCGCAACCGGTGCATTCGACTGCGATGACCTCGTGCAGCCGCTTGGCCGCCCCGACGATGGCATCTACCGGGCAGGCCGGCAGGCACTTGGTGCAGCCGATGCAGCGCCGGGGATCGATACGCGCGACGCGGGCGGGCTCGATGCCGCCGCATGCGGGATCGAGCGGCAGGGGTTCGCGCCCGAGATACCGGGCCAGGCGAGTGATAACGAGGTTGCCGCCCGGCGGACAGCGGTTGATTTCGGCGGTTCCGGCGGCGATGGCCTCGGCATAGGGACGGCAGCCGGCATAGCCGCAACGCCCGCACTGGTGTTGCGGCAGCCGGGCGTCGATGGCCTCGACGTCGGGCCTCACTTCACTTTCATGCCCGGCGTGGCGCCGGAGTCCGGCGAGACCAGGAAAACCTCTTGACCCCCGGGGCCGGCGGCAAGCACCATTCCCGCCGAAATCCCGAAACGCATCTTGCGGGGGGCGAGGTTGGCGACCACCACCACCAGCTTGCCCGCGAGTTCCCCGGGTTCGTAAGCCGCCTTGATGCCGGCGAAGACCTGGCGGGTCTGGTCGCCGAGATCGACTTCGAGGCGCAGCAGCTTGTCGGCGCCTTCGACCTGCTCCGCGCGCACCACGCGGGCCACGCGCAGGTCGATCCGGGAGAAGTCGTCAATCGTGATTTCGGGGGCGATCGGGTTCATGGGCGATTCCTTTTTCATGGATTGGGACTGGAGTGATTCCTCTGAGGCGGCGAGGATGGCCTTGACGCTGGCGGGGTTCACGCGCGTCATGAGGTGCTCGTAGGGGCGGATGCGATGCCCGGGCGCGAGCGGGGTCGCCAGATCCGCCCAGCTCAGCGGCTCGAGATGCAGGAACCGCTCGGCCTTCGCGGTGAGCGCCGGCAGGATCGGCTTGAGGTAGATCGTCAGGACGCGGAAGGCGTCCAGGGCCGCGCTGCAGGCCTCCTGCAGGGCATCGTAACGGGCCGCTTGCGCCAGTTCCCACGGTTTGTATTGATCTATAAACCGGTTGACCAGGTCGGCGAGTTTCATGATCTGGCGGACCGCCAGGCTGTATTGGCGCGATTCGTAGGCTTGGGCGATCAGTTCCGCCATTGCGGATACGATGGCCGCAAGCGCGCTACGCCGGGCGGGGTCTTGCGGCACGGCCATCGACGCCCGGGACGGGTCGGCGAGCCGGCCTCCGCAATGCCGGTTCAGGAGCCGGGCCGTGCGGCTGGCGATGTTGACGTACTTGCCCACCAGGTCGGCGTTGATGCGCTGGATGAAGTCATCGAAGTTCAGATCGATATCTTCTATCCCGGCTCCGAGCTTGGCCGCGTAGTAGTAGCGCAGGTATTCGGGGTCGAGGTGCTCGATCCAGGTATGGGCGTTGATGAAGGTGCCGCGCGACTTGGACATCTTGCGCCCGTTGACGGTCACGAAACCATGCACGAACACCGCCGTGGGGGTGCGCAGCCCGGCGCCGTGGAGCATGGCCGGCCAGAACAGGGTGTGAAAGTAGGTGATGTCTTTACCGATGAAGTGATACAGTTCGGTTTGCTCCGCCGTTGCCCGGTCCGCCTGCCAGAAGGCGTCGAAATCGATTTCGGGATGGAGTTTGCAAAAATGGCGGAAACTGGCCATGTAGCCGATCGGCGCGTCCAGCCAGACGTAAAAATATTTTCCGGGAGCGCCGGGGATTGCAAAACCGAAATAGGGGGCATCACGGGAAATATCCCAGTCCTTGAGCCCGGCCGTGAACCACTCCTCGAGCTTGTTGGCGACCGCGGGATCGACGTGTGGCTGGATGGCACCGGGATCCCGCCCGCGGGTCCATTGGTGCAGCCAGGCCGTGAAATCGCCGAGTTTGAAGAAGTCATGCTCGCTGTTGCGTTTTTCCGGCGGGGCGCCGGAAACGACGGATATCGCGTCCTTTAGTTCCGCCGGGGAATAAGTGGCGCCGCAGATCTCGCAGGTATCACCGTACTGCTGCGGGGCGCCGCAGCGGGGACAGGTGCCGCGGATGAAGCGGTCGGGCAGAAACATGCCGGCCCGGGCGTCGTAGGCCTGGGTGATGCTGCGCCGGGCGATGTGGCCGCCCGCCTGCAGCTGCGAGTAGATATATTCGGCCAGTTCACGGTTTTCGGGCGAATGGGTGCTGTGATAATGATCGAAGCCGATGTGAAAGGCGGTGAAATCGCGCTGATGTTCGGCCTGCATCCGCTCGATCAGGGCCTCGGGGGTACTGCCTTCCGCACGCGCCCGGAGCATGATCGGGGTGCCATGAGCGTCGTCGGCACACACGTAAAAGCATTCCCGTCCGCGCAGGCGCTGGAAGCGAGCCCAGATATCGGACTGAATGTATTCGAGCAGGTGTCCGAGGTGAATCGATCCGTTGGCGTAGGGCAGCGCCGCGGTCACCAGAATCCGGCGAGACATTTGGTTTCGGCTGTTGAGGCGGGAATATAGTTTGCCACAGCCCCGGGGCGGTGATAATTTGTCGGCGCAGATAATACGCCGCAGGAGGAGACTTTAATGAATCCCGGAAAGGAGTTCGCCGGCCGGGTTCCGGCTTATCGACGCCGTGATGCGAGCGCGCCCACGGGGCCGCGCCCGGCGCCGGGGCGCGCGGCGGATTGTACTTGCCGGCTCGCCGGTAAATAGATCGGCGGGGCTTCCATGATCGTTGCTCAGCGGACGCTGGAGATACTTACCCGCGGACGAGGGATGCGCGAGATCACCCACGAGGTGGGTGAAGTCGTCTCCGGCGCGGGCATCGCGAGCGGCCTGTGCCAGGTTTTTTCCCGGCATACGAGTGCCGGGGTGATCCTTGCCGAAAACGCCGACCCCACGGTAGGCGAGGATCTTGAGCGCTGGATGACGCAGCTGGTCCCGGACGGCTGGGGGCGGTTCCGGCACCGGGCCGAGGGCCCCGACGATATGCCGGCTCATGCCCGGGTGCTGCTTGCGGGAGCGGAAACCCTGGTGCCGGTTACGCGGGGCCGCCTGGCGCTGGGTCGTTGGCAGGGCCTCTTCGCCTGGGAGCACCGCCGCGAGGGGCGGCGACGCGAGTTTATCGTGACCGTGTTCGGTACCCGTGCCTAGACGTTATGTCCCGGCTCGATCTCCGCCAAGTAACCGGAATGAAAGGACCGTGCGGCCTTGCCCGGAGGAAGATTCGCCGGGTGGATGGAGGCAATGGCGGGCCTGCATTGGCCCGTGTTCGCCCGAGTGCATGGCCGCCGGGGTGGAGCTGGTTGTCCCCGGGAGGTTGAGCACTAGCGGAGTTGCCCGAAATGGGTTACCGTAAAATTATCTCGGTGCGGCCCGCAGGCGTGCCCGGGAGATTGTTTCGGCTCCAGCGGGAGCGAGGCATGGTGGATTGATCGGCGCCGGCGAAGCAATCGGGACCTTTCCACCAGCCGCCTTGCCGCGGAGGGATAGATGGCTCGATTGAACTTAAAGCGGTTTTTCCCGGCTCCGTGGTTCGGGCCCGGGCGCGGTGCGTACCGGTCCGGGTACCGGGACCGCAATTGTTGCCGCCACCGGTTGCGGGTGCCGGTGGCTCGCCACAACGGGGATTTTATCTGCGAGGTATCTATTTTGCTTGTCCATCCCCGCGGTTATGAGTAGCCGGCCCGGACCCGAGGAATTCGCGGCTCTGCGCCGTGCCTTCGACCTGTTTCGGCGCAGTTCCGGCGATCTGGCAGCCAGCTATGATGCGTTGCAGGACGAGGCCCGGCGGTTGAATCGGGAGCTGGCCGAGGCGTATCAGCGCCTGGAGGCCGAGTTGAAGCAGCGGGAACAGCTTTTAAACCTGCTGCCCGGAGCGGTATTGGTGCTGGATACGAACGGCTGCGTGGAGGGCGCGAATGACCGGGCCGAGGCCTTGTTCGGCGCCATTGCCTATGGAAAACCCTGGGGTGAGGCGCTCGCAACGCGCCCGGCCGTGGCGGAGGAACAGGATGAGTTTCTCCTGGAAACCCTCGCCGGGATTCGGCATCTGGCCTTGACCCGGAGTAAGCGCCCCGCGCCGGGCGGCGAAATCTTGCTATTTACCGATATAACCGCGGCGCGGGAGCGGGAACTGGAGCGCCGCCGCCGCGAGCGGCTGACCGAGATGGGCCGCATGGCCGCCAATTTGGCGCATCAACTGCGCACCCCCCTGGCCACGGCGCTTCTGTACCTGTCGCAACTCGATGCCGAGGATCTGTCACCCGAGCAGCGAATCCAGTATCAATCGCGGGCGGTGGAGCGCCTGCGGCGGCTCGAGCAGTTGGTCAGGGACACCTTGCGCCATGTCCGGGACGGGGATGACCGGGGACGAAGCGTTTGCACCGGGGATCTGGTTGCCGCCCTGAGGAGAGCTCAACTCCCGTTGTTCCGTCAAAAAAATGTCGCCTTGGAAATCACCGTTCCGCCGTCATTGCGTTTGCCGGGCACCTTGGAAGGTTGGGAGGCGGTGCTGGGCAACCTGTTGGCCAATGCGCTTTACTTTACCCCCGGTGGACGCAAGGTTATTCTGCGGGTGGTGGCCGTTTCCAAGGGGGTCGAAATGACCGTGGAAGATGAAGGGACCGGCCTTGAAGTGGAGGCCGAATCGCGTTTATTCGAGCCTTTTTTTACCACGCGAACGGATGGTACGGGACTTGGGTTAAGCATTGTGCGGGACTACGTCGAGAGTTTGGGGGGACGCATCTCGGCAGCTAATTCGTCCCGGGGTGGGTGCCGGATCCAAATCGGGGTCGGCTTAACTGGCACAGAACTTGCTTAGGTTTGGATGGATCTTTTTGATTCGGTAACGCTCTTGCGCTAGCCGGGAGGATGGATGGTCGGAGAGTCGAAAATATTGATCGTGGAAGACGATGCGGATCTGGCCGAGGCGCTGGCGGCGACGCTGACACGGGCGGGCTATGCGCTGGAGCGGGTCCGCGATGGCACCGAGGCGGTGGCCGTGCTCGGGCGTTCGAGCGTGCAACTGGTGCTCAGTGATGTCCGGATGCAGCCGATGGACGGCTATGAATTGCTGGCGTGGCTGCGGCAAAAGCATCCGGGTCTGCCGGTGGTGATGATGACGGCCTATGGAACCATTGCCGAGGCGGTGGCCGCGCTGCACGGCGGGGCCCGGGACTACCTGGAAAAGCCCTTCGATGCCAAGACCCTGCTTGCCAAGGTGGCGCGCAATATTCTGCCCCTGCCTCCAGGTAACCTGGTGGCCGTCTCGCCCGGTTTTCGGCAGGTGATCGAACTGGCGCGGCGGGTTGCGCGTACGGATGTGTCGGTGATGATCCGCGGGGACAGCGGGACCGGGAAAGAGGTGGTGGCGCGGTTCATTCACGAGTTCTCGGACCGGGCCCAGGGGCCTTTCGTGGCGATTAATTGCGCGGCCATTCCCGAGGCCCTGTTGGAGGCCACGCTGATGGGACACGAAAAGGGGGCCTTTACCGGGGCTATCCGCTCCAGCCCGGGTAAATTTGAGCAGGCCCAGAAAGGGACGCTGCTGCTGGATGAGATCACCGAAATGCCGGTGGGCTTGCAGGCCAAGCTGCTGCGGGTGTTGCAGGAACGGGAGGTCGAGCGGATCGGATCGCAGCGGCGGATTGCGCTCGATGTGCGGATTCTGGCTACCAGCAACAAGGACCTGGAGGCGGCGGTACACGACGGCACGTTGCGGGAGGATCTGTATTACCGAATCAATGTTTTTCCCTTGACGTTACCCCGATTGAGCGACAGGCGGGAAGATATCGTGCCCCTGGCCGAGGCGGTTCTGTGGCGTTGGCGCACGGCTTATGGCGAGGCGCCGGCCACCTTGTCCGGGCCCGCGCGCGAGGCCCTGCTCGCCTATTCCTGGCCGGGAAACGTGCGCGAGCTGGAAAACGTCATGCAGCGGGCCATTGTGCTCACCAATGGCAGTGAAATAGCCGCGGCGGCCCTGGGGCTGGCCGGCGGAGCCCCCGGGGGAAACGCCGTAGGGCTTAGCGGGCAGATGAAGCAGCATGAGCGGGAACGAATCACTTCGGCCCTGCGGGCCGCCAATGGACTGCGGGGCGAGGCGGCCCAGCGGCTGGGGATCAGCCCCCGGACCCTGCGGCATAAACTCAAGCAATTCCGTGATGCGGGCACGCCAATTTTTGAATAAAGGTTAGATCGACGAGGAACCCATGAACAGCAAGGCGCTTGAATCGGTACTGAATCAGTTGAAGGCAACGGCCGCGATGGCCGGCGAGCCCCCGGCCAGGGCGCCTACCGTGGCGGGAACGGATTTTGCCGCCACGTTGCGTAGCGCCATCGACACGGTGAACCAACAACAGCAGGTCGCCACGGGCTTGAGCAATGCCGTGGCCGGTGGGAATTCGGATATCAATATCAGCCAGGTCATGGTGGCCCTGGAGAAGGCGGATCTTTCCTTCCAGGCCATGGTGGAGGTGCGCAACAAGCTGGTCAGCGCTTATCAGGAAATCATGAATCTACAGGTATGAAAAGGTCATGCCCATGAACAGCGAGCTTGAACCATGGCCGGCTTGAGGCAAGCCTTGGCCGATCCCGCGGCGGCCTGGAAGGGCATGAGCCAGGGGCAGAGAGTCGGGGCGATGGCGGCCTTGGCCCTGTTTATCAGCGCCGCGATTGTCAGTGTCATGTGGGCCAATTCTCCCGCCTTTCAGCCCCTGTATTCCGGTCTTTCCCTCCGTTCGGGTGGTGAGGTTATCGCCGCGCTGGGAAAATTGAATGTTCCTTACCGGGTAAGTGGCGGAGGATCCATTATCGAGGTCCCCGCCGGACGGGTCGATTCATTGAGATTGAAACTGGCTGCCGAGGGGCTTCCCAGTACCGGTGAGATCAGCTTTGCAAGCCTTTCCAAGCAACCCCTTGGAACCAGCCAGTTCGTGCAACGGGTCCAGTATCAAAGAGCCCTGGCCGGAGCTCTGGCGCGCACGATCGATTCATTGTCCGCGGTGCACTCCGCGCAAGTGAATCTGGCCATTCCGCCGCCGCCGGTTTTTATGGATGATAACCGTAAGCCCACGGCCTCGGTGTTGCTGGTACTGAACCCGGGAGAGACGTTGTCGGCCATGCAGGTGATGGGAATCGAGCACCTGGTGGCGGCGGCGGTGACGGGGCTCGATGATCGGAATGTTTCGATCATCGATCAGAACGGCAATCTGCTTAGCGGCGCCGGATTGGAGGGCGCGGTGGCGGGACCGGCGCAATTGAGCTATCAAAACAAGGTGGAACAGGGCCTGGAGATGCAGATCGTGGGGCTGCTTTCGCCTATCGTCGGCGTAGGACATGTGAAAGTCAGTGTGGCGGCAGACATTGCTTTTAGCAAGGGCCGAACCGCTTCGGTTACTTATGGCAAGGGGCACGTGCTCAGCAAGCAGGCGCGGCTGAGCAAAAACGGATTGTCGACTCGAGCCGTGGGGATTCCCGGAGCCCTGTCCAATACGCCGCCCGGTGCGGCGGCGGCACCCCTGGTGCAGGCGCCATCCTCGCAGACGGGTTCAGGAATTTCCCGTTCCGGCTCGCAACAGTCCTCCAGCACGGTTAATTACCAGAACGACCGGGTCGTCAAAGATTTGACGATTACTCCCGGGGTGGTGAAACGCCTGAGCATTGCCGTATTACTCGATTACCGCAGCGTGAAGGGGGCCAAGGGCAAGACCAAGTCCATGCCCTTACCGGCGGCGGAAATCACCCGCATTACGACATTGGTCAAAAACGCCGTCGGTTTTAACGCGGCCCGCGGCGACGGCATCAGCGTGGTCAGCATGCCGTTTGCATCCAAGCAGGCCCCGGTTGCAGTCCCGCCGCTTCCCTGGTGGCATTCCCCCCTGGTACCGGTGGCGTTACGTTATTTAGTGGCGGTGCTGGGCTTTCTGTTGCTTTGGTTCCTGCTGATCCGCCCGATTTTGAAGGCGGCTCTCAAACGAATCGAGGCGCATGCGGCCGGAGCCCGGGCGGTGCCGGAGGAAGCCGCGATGGCCCAGGCGGAAGCGCAGCGGATTGCGACTTCCGAGGCCGGTTTGTCAAGGCAAATCCATGCGGCGCGCGAGGTCATCGACAAAGACCCGAGTGGTGCCGCTGAAGTGATGCGGGAGTGGCTGTCCAAATGAGTGCAGATGAAACCCAGGTACGCGGCGGGCTGGAGCGCTGTGCCGTGTTTTTGCTGGCGATCGGCGAGGAGCGCGCCGCCAAGGTAATGCGGCATCTCGATGTGCGCGAAGTTCGCAGTCTGAGTTCGGCGATGGCCGCGATGCGTTCGGTGTCGATGGATAAGGTCGCCGAGGCCTTGGAACAGTTTTCCTCCCGGACCCGCTCGGGAGTCGTTGCCGGCTCATCCGAGTATCTGCGCAAGGTGCTTACCGAGGCCCTAGGAAAGCGCCAGGGGGAGGCCATGTTGGCGAAAATCGTGCCGAGTTCCAGTGATTCGCTGGAAGGTATCGGTGCGGGTTTGAGCAACCTGAAATGGATGGATGCCCGCTCGATTACCGAGTTGATGCGCAACGAACACCCCCAGGTCGTGGCCATGATCCTGGCGTTGCTTGACAGCGACCAGGCGGGGGAAGTCGTGGGAATGCTCCCGGAGGATCTGGCCTATGAAGCCCTGGAACGGATGGCCACCATCGGGAGCGTGCAGCCCGGGGCCTTGCGGGAGTTGGCCGAGGCGCTCAATGAGCAATCCAGTGGCAATCAGGACGCCTTGAATATGAATTCATTCGGCGGGATAGAGACGACGGCGGAAGTTTTAAATCGCCTCGATGCCAAGCGGACGGAGCGGATGCTCGGGCGGCTCAAGGAGAGTGATCCGGACCTGGCGGAAAAGGTCGAGGATTTCATGTTCGTGTTCGCCGATCTGATAGAGCTAGATGACCGCGGCATGCAGGTGCTGCTGCGCGAGGTGGAGTCCGCCACCTTGCTGATTGCGATAAGGGGGGCCTCGGAGGAGTTGCGCGAAAAGATATTCCACAATATGTCCAAGCGTGCCGCCGAGATACTCCGGGATGATTTGGAGGCCCACGGGCCGGTTAGGTTGCATGAGGTGGAAATGGCGCAAAAGGAAATTTTGCGCGCGGCGCGGAACCTGGCGGAACAAGGGCAGTTGATCCTTAAAAGCGGCTCGGAAGAGATGATTTGAGCCGCGCCTCCCCGCCTCCCCGGACCTGGAAGCCGCCGGATCTCAATCGCTCCGAGCGCCCCGGCGGCCGCGAGCGGGGCGCGGATCGGGCTCCCGCCGAGGCACTGTCCGGGCTGCCTCCCGAGTGGCGGGATGAACTGGAGCAATTGCGGCAGCGGGTGCATTCCGAAGCCTATTCGGTGGGGTATGAAGAAGGTCGGCGGGCGGGAATTATCGCAGCAGAGCGGGCGGCGGAAGACTTACGGCGGATTGTCCGGCGCCTGAGCGAGTCCCTCGTCGAACTGGAGCCGCGCGTGGAGTCCGCCCTGGTGGCCTTGGCGCTTGAAATCGCCCGCCGCGTGGTTTTACGCGAGATCACGGTGGAACCGGACACGCTAATCGGGGTCGTTCGCGAGACGCTGCGCCGAGTTCCCATCCCGCACGGTCCTTTGCGTTTGCGCCTGCATCCCCAGGATTTGGCAATTATCGAAGAGCGCCGTGAAGAGCTATCCGGTAAGAATTTGTCCTGGGTGGCGGATTCTTCCCTGTCGCGGGGTGGGTGTGTTCTCGAAGTGCTCGAGAAGGAACCGATTCGTGCGGATCGGCGTTGGCGGCAACGCGAAGGGCAGGTGCTCACCGAAGTGGATGGGCGCGTGGAACGGCGTTGGCGCCAGGTTCTGGCGGCCCTGTTCGATGAGGATCTGATCCAGTGACCGTCACCATGCCGGCGGCGGCGCAATATCTTGAGGAACTTGAACACCGGCTGCAGGAGTTGAATCCTTCCGCCATCGTGCTCTCCGGCCGGCTGGTACGCACGGTCGGGTTGGTGCTGGAGGCGGAGGGATTCCCGGCGACCGTGGGTCAACGTTGCCTGATTGAAGGCGATGTGGGGTGGCATCTGGATGCGGAGGTGGTTGGCTTTTCCGGTGGCCGGATCCAGTTGATGACATCCGGCAATGTGCATGGCCTGTCCCCGGGTGCCCGGGTTATTCCTACCGGCAGGGCGGCGGAAGTCGCGGTAGGCGAGGCCTTGCTGGGGCGGGTCGTGGACGGGAACGGCCATGCGTTGGATGGACTCGGTCCGCTGCGTACCCGGGAAGTTCACCCCCTCGGTGGGCGGCCCGTCAATCCCCTGGAGCGGGCCGCGGTAACCCGGCCGCTCGATGTGGGGGTGCGCTCGATCAATGGCCTGTTTACCCTGGGAGAGGGGCAAAGGATCGGCCTGGTCGCGGGGAGCGGGGTTGGCAAGAGCGTGCTTCTAGGCATGATGGCGCGTTACACGAATGCCGAGGTCATCGTCGTCGGGCTGATCGGGGAGCGGGGACGCGAGGTCAAGGAGTTTATCGAGCAGATCCTGGGCCCCGCGGGGCTGGTACGCGCCGTGGTGGTGGCCGCCCCGGCCGATGCCCCGGCGTTGCAACGCCTGCGCGGAGCCATGTTGGCCACGGCGGTAGCCGAATATTTTCGTGACCGGGGTCGGCGGGTCTTGTTGCTGATGGACTCCCTGACCCGTTATGCCATGGCCCAGCGCGAACTGGCGCTTGCCGTTGGCGAACCCCCCGCGACGCGAGGCTATCCGCCCTCGGTTTTTGCCCGCTTGACCGAGCTGGTGGAGCGTGCGGGCAATGGCCCGGCGGGGACGGGTAGCATCACCGCGATCTATACGGTTCTAATCGAGGGCGATGATCAGAATGACCCGGTAGGGGATGCCGCCCGGTCCATTCTTGACGGGCAGATCGTTTTGTCGCGAGCCTTGGCCGAAGCCGGGCATTATCCGGCTATCGATGTCGGCGCCTCGATCAGTCGGGTAATGCCCTCCCTGGTAACGCCGGAACATTATCGGGCGATGCAACGGTTCAAACAATTGGTTACCGTTTACCAGGAAAATCGGGATCTTATTAATATCGGGGCCTATGTTTCCGGTTCCGACCCCGTGGTCGATGAATCCATCCGCAAGCATGCCGAACTCAATGGGTTTCTGCAACAAGGCATGGATCTTGCTGTTGACTTGGATGAGGCGCACGAGCACTTGTTGAAGCTGTGCCCCGCTCAAGCTGACATGACCCCGGAAGGAGTAATCGAACATGAATCGTAAGAAAACGGTGGACAAGCTGGTGGACTGGTCCGAAGAACGGATGCAGGCCATCGCGGTACAACTCGCGGATGCCCAGCGCCGGATCGATGCGGCGAATACCAAGCTGGAATTGCTGCAAAGCTATGCCAAGGAATATCAAGAGCGGCTCGATCAAGCCCTGAAGGAAGGCCTTTCCGGGGCTGGATCGCGTACCTACCTGGCCTTCATGGGCCAGCTTGGGCGTGCGATCCTGTCTCAGGATTCGGCCTTGAGCGAACATCGGCGTCAGGTCGGCGTCTTGCGCGAGCGTTGGATGGCGGCCCGGAAGCGGAAATTGGCCTATGAAACCTTGCAGGTGCGGCTGGAAACCGAACAACAGTGTCGGGCGCTGGCGGATTTGCAGCGGAAGATGGATGATTATGCACAACGGGCCAGGAAAACGGCCCTGAGGATTGGCTGACTTTTTTCATGAGTACCGCAGTTCCTCGTCTCTCCATTGCCCGGGTCCAGTCGCCGCCGGAGGGGGCTCGGAGGGCGGGCACGTTACCGGCTGGCAGTACTCACGGCGGCAGCGGTAAGGGTTTCCATGAACTGCTACGGCAAATGAGATCACGCACCGCCCCGGCGGCCGGTTCAAGCCGCACCGAGGGCAAATCTTTGCCGCCGGAGCTTTCCCGAGCGGGCTTGCGGGGCAAAAAAGTGATGCCTGCCAAAAAGATCGGGCCTGGGGGATTACCGGGGGTGTATTTCCTGAACGGCACAGTGGCTTTCTCGTCTGTCACGGCTGCGGGAAACCGCGATGTCGAGTCGGGATATGACGCCGGGCGGGGAGGCCGAAGAGATTCGTTTTCCAGGGAGGGCGGGGCGAAACAACGGCCCTCCGTGGTGGCGGCGACAGCACCGGAGGCTTCGGATCGGGTCGCGGAGGAGGTGACGAATAGCTGGAAAAGACGGCTTTTGACACCGGCGACGGTGAACTTCGACGTGGCCCCGGCTCCGGTCCCCTCCTCGGTTCGAAAATCAACGGTAAGTTCCGGACCCGGTCGGGGAAAGGCGGCCGATTCGACTCTTGCTTTGCCCCGGGTAGGCGGGGTAGGGCAAGGCTTGACGCTACCTCCGCTTGCGGCATTACCGCCGGCGGCGGCGGTGGGTGAGGGGAAAAACGTGAAACCCGGGAGGCCGGAAAGAGCCGTTGTTACGGTGTTACGGGAAATGGAGCGGTCTCGGGATCCTCGGGACGCGGCGGCAACGAAAAAAACTTCGACTCATCGTTTAGGTCCAGTGACGCGAAGGAAAGGTGAATCGTCTCAGGGATTGCCGACCGTATTGACTCAATTCATGTCGGCATTGTCCATACCGAAGCCCGTGGCGACCGGCAAGACGTATGGAGCAGCCTTGGCGGGGAGTTCGCGGTTTACCAAGGCCATAGGCCAACACCTCCTGATCATGGTGGGACAAAACCAACACGAGGCCATACTGAGTCTGGATCCACCGCATTTGGGACATTTGCAGGTTCATCTTTCCACTACCCGGCAGAATCTCAACGCCTTGTTCGTTTCCCCCTATCCCGATGTGCGCCAAGCCTTGGAGGCGGCATTGCCCGCACTGCGCCAGGCTCTCGCCCAACAAGGCGTGGCGCTGGCCGGCGCGTTCGTGGCGGATGGCGGGCGAAGAGATGCTTCATCGGATGGAAATACGCGGCGATTTATCCGTGCGCTTCCCTTACCGGGAGTGACGGGGCCGGGGGCCGTGGAGTTCACCTCTTATCCGGGGATGGGCAACCGGGCAGCGCGGGGTATCATTAACACCTATGTTTGAGGGTTTACACGGGAAGGGTCATGGCTGATTCCGAGGAAACGGTAGAAGTCAAGAAAAAACGCAAGCCGTTGTGGTTGTGGTTGGCCCTGGGCGGGGGGCTGGTAATCGTGTTGGCGGGTGGCGGCTATGTATTTATGCACGGGCGGGGACCGGTAGCGAAAAAAACGGCATTGCCCCCGCCGCATTACATTACGCTTGATCCGTTCGTCAGCAACCTGACCTCGACCAGCGAACTGCACTATATCCAGGTGACCATCGAGTTGAAAACCCGGGATCCGGATGCCGCGGCCAAGGTTGCCGCCCGGCGCCCGGAAATCCGCAATGCGATTTTGAACATTCTGGCCGAGCAAAACCTGTTTCAGGTTATCCGCCCGCAGGGGCGTCAGGCACTAAGAGGAAAAATTCTGCATGTGATCAACGCCATCCTGGGATCCGGACCTGGCGCCACGGCAACGGCCGCCACGGCGGCACGCGCCGGGACGGTACCGGCGACGTCGGCGACGTCGGCGACATCGGCGACACCAGCTGTAGCGGTATCATCGGGAGGCGTTATGACGGGACCCATCAGTGGAGTCTATTTCACCGCTTTTGTGGTGCAATAGGCCATCTAGGTTTTATTCCCGAGGCATACACCATGGCAAATCATGACAAACCGACTATAGGCGATGCGAGCAGCCCGGATTCGGCGCACGAACCGACGGTGAACCCCGATATGGGTTCTGCGGCGCAAGCCGCGGCTCCCCCGATTGACGATACCGTGGCGCAAGCTATTCCCGAGGCGCAAGCGGCTGAGTTTTCCCCATTAACGGAGAACCATGAATCCCCGGCCGATCATCGCAACCTGGCCTTGGTGATGGAGATCCCGGTCACTTGTTCGGTGGAACTGGGGCGAACGAAAATTCGGGTGGGTGATTTGCTGGAGTTGGCCCGGGGATCCGTCATCAGCCTGGACCGTGCGGCCGGGGAACCCCTCGACCTGCTGGTCAATGGCTATTTGATTGCGCACGGGGAAGTCGTGGTGGTCAATGATAAATTCGGCATTCGCTTGCTGGATACGGTCGATCGGGCCGAGCGTTTGCAATCTGTATCATGAGCGGCCCGGTCGAGTGCGGAAGATGAAGAGCATGCCGGCCTGGCGTAGCGTCATAAGAATGACGGGTCGCGCGTCAGTATGTCAGTGGCTTGTCATTCCCATTTTGTTGTTTACCCCTACCTTGGTTTGGGCCGGGGGGGGCGCGGCCTCCGCCGCGCCGATTTCGGCCGGCCAGATCTTTCGGGTTTTCGGGGGTCTCGGCCTGGTTCTCGCCTTGCTTTTTGTGGGGTTATGGCTTTTTAAGCGTTTCGGCGGGACGTCGCTGCGTCCGGTCCGGGGGAATCTACGGATCCTCTCCAGTCTGCCATTGGGCAACCGGGCACGGCTCTTGCTAGTAGAAGCAGGCGGGGTGCAGTTTTTGATCGGTGTCAGTGCTCAGCGGGTGGAATTACTTGGCCGAATCGATGCGGCGCCGGACAGCGAGCCCCCCCCTTCCCGCGATGCCGTTTTTATGGAACGGCTGATGCAGAGTCTGCAACAGGGGAAAACGACGGAGCATGAACAGGAGAATAGCGTTACGGGGACTGGCGGCGGGAATTCTTCTCGTCACGATTAGTTCTGCGGCCCAGGCCCAGGGCACGTTACCGCTATTTATCTCGAGCTCCGCCGCGCATGGCGGCCAGACCTACAGCCTTCCCATCCAGACCCTGTTGCTCATGACGGCGCTGGTGTTGCTGCCGGCCGCCGTGCTCATGATGTCGGCGTTTACCCGCATTATCATTGTCCTGGCGCTGTTACGCCAGGCCCTGGGTGCCATCCAGGTTCCCAGCAATCAGATCTTGATCGGTCTGGCCCTGTTTCTTACCTTGTTTGTCATGGCGCCTACCCTGAGCAAGATTAATCAACAGGCGCTTAAACCGCTGTTGGCAAACCGGATCAGCATGACCCAGGCGCTTGAACGGGGGGCCGGGCCCATGCGCAGCTTCATGCTGCGGCAGACGCGCCGCGCCGACTTGAGATTGTTCATACGACTTTCCGGAAAAGGGATGATCAAGAAAACGGAACCCGTGCCGATGCTGGTGCTGATTCCCGCCTTCGTGACCTCGGAACTTAAGACGGCATTCCAGATTGGTTTTCTGCTGTTCATTCCCTTTCTGATCATCGACATGGTCGTTGCCTCGGTGTTGATGGCGCTGGGGATGTTGATGTTGTCCCCCGTCACCATTTCATTGCCGTTCAAGCTCATGCTCTTCGTACTCGTCAATGGTTGGACCTTGACGATCGGTTCTCTGGTAGGGAGTTTTTATCACTGATGCATGTTTCCGAAATTATGTCTATCGGGCAGCAGGCGCTGCTGGTCACTATGCTGGTTGCGGCACCCCTGCTGGTGGCGGGGCTGGTGGCGGGGCTGGTAATCAGCATTCTCCAGGCGGCTACGCAAATCAATGAATTGACCCTGTCTTTCATCCCGAAAATTTTCGTTATGGGGGTCGTTCTGCTGCTGGCCGGTTCCTGGATGCTGCATATCCTGATGGACTTTACGGCCAACTTGGTGCGGAGCATACCCGGGGTTATCAGTGGATGATCGATATCGGCTCGGTCCGGCTTGGAGTGTGGATCGCCGCACTGTGGTGGCCCTTTCTGCGGGCGCTTTCGTTGCTCAGTACGGCACCCGTTTTCAGCTCGCCGGATGTGCCGAAGCGATTGCGAATCGGGCTGGCGATTTTCCTGGCCGTTGTGATCCAGCCGTTGCTTCCGAATATGGCGGCATCGGCCCGGAATTCCTGGGCGCTATTCTTGATGCTCTCGTTGCAACAGGTGTTGGTCGGGGTTATTCTGGGTTTCGCGGTGCGCATAGCCTTTGCGGCGGTAAACTTTGCCGGTGCGGTAATCGGTTTGGAAATGGGCCTGGGGTTTGCCACGCTTTTCGACCCGCAGAATGGAGTCAAGGTCCCTACACTATCGAGTTTTCTGGCCTTGTTCGGGGTGCTTATATTTCTCGCCATGAATGGACACCTGATTCTGATTGTCGCCTTTGCAAAAAGTTTCGGGGTGGCGCCGGTGGGATTGACTTGGCACTATGGAGCGGATACTTGGTATGCGCTTGTCCGGTGGGGAGGACAGTTGTTTCTGCTGGGCCTGGCCATGGCGTTGCCGGTGTTGACCCTTCTGGTTGCGGCCAATCTCGCCCTGGGTGTTCTAGCGAAGGTGGCGCCGCAGCTCAATATTTTCGTGGTTGGATTCCCCGTCCTGCTGCTGCTCGGACTCGCCGGACTGTACCTGGCCGCCCCGTTGATGGGCCAGGCCATGCTGAGCGCCTTGCAGGGTGGCTTGCGAGTGACGGGCCTGCTGGTCGGGGCCCGGTGAGAGGGATCCCTTGTGGCTGAATCTCCGGCTCAGGAACGCACCCTTCCGGCAACACCGCACAAGCTGCGCAAGGCGCGCGAACGGGGCCAGGTGTTACGCTCAAAGGAGCTGGCATCCACCGCCGTGCTCCTGGGCGCCGCCGGGCTCTTTTTGCTGGCCGGCGAACATCTGTATCAGACGGCGCGGAGCCTGATGGCCGGTGGGCTTGCCCTGACTCCTATCGAAACCTATAACACGGAGTCCATGCTGGAAGCGGTGAAACAAATCTACCTCACCGCCGCCCGGATGTTGTTCCCGCTGTTTGCGGTGGTGGTCTTTGCCGGTATTCTGGGGGGAGTTGCCGTCGGTGGGTGGAGCTTTTCAGGGGTTCCCCTGCAGGCCGACTTCAACCGCATAAACCCCGGCGAAGGCATCAAGAAAATATTCTCGATGCAGGGAGGGGGCGAGATGGCCAAGGCAATCATCAAGCTGACGGTGGTTGCCGGTGCGGCCGCGGCGGCTTTGTGGGCGGAAAGAGGGGAGGTGTTCGGCCTGCTCAATGATGCGCCCCGAACCGCCTTGCTTCAGGCGGGTATCCTTTTTGCTCATTTCTTTCTTTATATTGCCGCGGCGACCGTTCTGGTTCTGATTTTTGACGTGCCGTTCCAGATCCGCCAGTACGCTAAGCAGTTGCGCATGACTCCCCAGGAAGTCAAGGAAGAGATGAAGGAGACCGAGGGTCATCCGGAGGTGCGCCGGCGGATTCGCCAATTGCAGCAGGAACGGGCCCGGGTCCGCATGATGGCACGAGTGCCGCATGCGGATGTGGTGATTACCAATCCCACGCATTACGCGGTAGCCTTGCGGTATGAGCCGACCCGCCGGTTGGCTCCGGTCGTCGTGGCCAAGGGAGCCAACCGGATCGCCGAGCGCATTCGCAAACTGGCCCGCGAGCATCATGTCCCGGTTCTGGAAGCGCCCGGCTTGGCCCGGGCGTTGTACCGCCACGTCGATCTGGAGGCCGAGGTTCCGGGCACGCTGTATCAGGCGGTGGCCCAGGTTCTCGCCTATGTTTACCAGTTGAAGATGGGGACGGATCCCGGCCCCTTGGGTGAACTCGAGATACCGGACGATCTCCAACGAGGTGCTGCCTGATGGCAGGTTCGAGGCTATCCCGATTCTCACGGCACAACCTGAGCGGAATTGCCGGGCCGCTTTTGATCATCCTGATTCTGATGATGATGATTGTCCCATTGCCGCCCTTCGGCTTGGACATTCTGTTCACCTTTAACATTACCCTTTCACTGGTCGTCATGCTGGTCAGTCTCTACACGGCGAAGGTGCTCGATTTTTCGGTATTTCCGAGCGTGTTACTGATAACGACCTTGTTACGTTTGGCCCTCAATGTGGCTTCCACGCGGGTTATCTTGCTTCATGGTTATACCGGGCCCTACGCCGCCGGGCATGTCATTGAGTCGTTCGGCAAGTTTGTGGTGGGGGGCAGCTATACCGTAGGGCTGGTGGTATTTGCGATTTTCATCATCATCAATTTCGTGGTAGTGACCAAGGGGGCTACACGCATCGCCGAGGTGGCGGCCCGGTTTACCCTGGATGCCATGCCGGGGAAGCAAATGGCCATTGACGCCGATTTGAATGCGGGCCTGGTAGGTGAAGAAGAGGCCCGCCGCCGGCGCCGGGAAGTCTCGCTGGAGGCGGAGTTTTTTGGTGCCATGGACGGGGCCAGCAAGTTCGTGCGCGGGGATGCTATCGCCGCTATCCTGATTCTGGTCATCAACATCGTCGGCGGGCTGATCATCGGGGTGGCCCAGCATAATATGTCTCTTGCGGCAGCGGCGGGCCGTTATACCCTGTTGACGATTGGCGATGGATTGGTGGCCCAGATCCCGGCCCTGGTTATTTCGACGGCGGCGGGTATCGTGGTCAGCCGCGTGAGCCATGAAGACGTCGATCTGGGGCGGCAAATGATGGCGCAACTCTTGCACCGGCCCGGGGTGCTGGTCATTGTCGCCGCGATCATGATGGGGCTGGGGTTGATCCCGGGCATGCCGCATACGGTATTTATCGGGATCGGTGCACTGTTTGCCGGGTTTGCGTGGTATCGCTCCCGCGGTGATGAGCGGGCCAAGGTGGAGGCCGAGGCCGCAGCGCAACCGGCCCCGAAGCCGGAGGGGGAGAGCACCGATGTGACCTGGGCGGATATCGAGTCGGTCGACCCCCTGGGGCTTGAGGTGGGCTATCGGCTGATTCCCCTGGTGGACAACCAACAAAAAGGGGAGTTGCTGGCCCGCATCCGGGGAACCCGGCGCAAGTTTGCCAAGGACCTGGGTTTTCTGATCCCTGCGGTACATATTCGGGATAACCTGGAACTGCGGCCCAACGGGTATCGGTTGCTTTTGAAAGATGTCGAGGTGGCCTCGGGGGAAGTGCTTCCCGATCTGTTGTTGGCCATCAACCCGGGCGGAGTTAGCGTGGAGTTGACGGGAACGGCTACTCACGATCCCGCCTTCGGGTTGCCGGCCATGTGGATCGACCCGGGTGAACGGGATAAGGCGCAGGCCGGCGGGTATACGGTCGTGGATGCCGCGACGGTGGTGGCCACGCATTTAGGCCAAATTTTTGAGCACCATGCGGCGGAACTGCTGGGGCAGCCCGAGGTGGATGCATTGCTGGAGCGCCTGCGTTCCCAGGCTTCCAAGCTGGTCGAGGAGCTGACTAAGCAGTTGCCCGTGGTGGTTATTCAGCAAGTGCTCCAGCGCTTGCTGGAGGAGGGAGTTCCCATTCGGGATATACGCACTATTACCGAAACCCTGCTCATGCATGCGGGGGTGACGCAGGATCCGGTCGTGCTGGCCGAGGCCGCCAGGCGCCGACTGGGCCCCTTTATCGTCCAGCGTCTTTATGCCAATGCTCCCGAGTTGCAGGTGGCGACACTGGATCCCGGGCTGGAAAGATTGCTCAATGAACATCTGCAGGCGACCGAAAATGGAACCGAACCGGCTTTGGAGCCGGGCCTGGCCGAGAGGCTCCTGGTTCAGGCCCGACGCATCATGGGAGAACTGGAGGCCCGCGGGTTGCCGGCCGTTGTGGTGACCAGCCAAAATCTGAGGCCGCTGATTTCACGCTTTCTATCCCGAGCGGCCCACCGGTTGCGGGTGTTATCGTATGAGGAGATTCCGGACAATAAAACCATACGGGTCGTTGCGACCCTGGGTACAGAGTAGGTGAATATGACCGATATTACAATGTCATCGACCCGGACCATCGCGGTTACCGGCGGCAAGGGTGGGGTGGGGAAAACGAGTGTTGCGCTGAATCTCGCCTTGGCCCTCACCCGGGCGGGCCGCCGTGTGCTGTTACTCGATGCCGATCTGGGCCTGGGTAACGTGGATGTACTGTTGGGGCTCAATCCGCGCTACAACCTGGGGCATGTGATTCGCGCCCAACGTCGCCTGGAAGAGGTGTTGCTGGAGGGGCCGGGAGGGTTGCAGATTCTGCCCGCTGCCAACGGGGTTTCGGCGATGGTCAACATGAGCGCGCAGGACCGGGCGGGATTGATCGATGCAGTCGGAGAATTGGCGATTCGGCGGGAGTTTTTGATTGTGGACACCGCGGCCGGCATGAGCAACAATGTCATCGGTTTCAGCCTGGCCTCACATAACATTTTGTTGGTTCTGGCCAATGAGCCCGCAGCGCTGACCGATGCCTATGGGTTGGTCAAGGTTCTTTCCCGGGATCATGGCCGGCGTGATTTCGTAATCGTGGCCAACCAGGTTGCGAGCGAGCGCGAGGGGCTGAGCCTATATCGGCATTTCTCCGGAGTGACGGACCGGTTTCTGGATGTCGCGCTGGAATATGCCGGGGCGATTCCCAGCGATCCCGCCCTGGTCCGGGCCGCCCGTACCCGCCGGCCCCTGGCGGAGGTCGCCCCGATGAGCCGTGCGGTTGCCGCTTTTGAGAAACTGGCCGCCGAAGTGTTGTCCTGGCCGCCGCCGCGGGGCTTCGAAGACGGGTTTCTCCTGCGCCAGGCCGGCTCGGTGGGTGGGGGCTCGGGCTGAGGTGGATCCCGGTCCCTATCGGCAGGGGCCTGAAAAGGCCCTGATCGCCCGCTATATTCCGCTGGTGCGGCGCATTGCCTATCATCTGCAGGTGCGGGTTCCGCCCTCGGTCGAGGTGGATGACCTGATTCAGGCCGGGTTTATGGGCTTGCTCGATGCGCTGGATAAGGTTCCCGAGCCCGAGCTGGAACCACGCTTCGAGCGCTATGCCAGTCTGCGGATCCGTGGAGCGATGATCGACGCACTACGCGCGATCGATCCCATGCCGCGGCGTACCCGGGCCCGGTTGCGCCGCGCCCAGGCGGCTCTCAATAACCTGGAGCAGGCACTGGGGCACCCTCCGGACGAGCGGGAAATCGCCGCCCGGCTCCGGATCACGCTGGAGGAATACCATGCCTTGTTACGCGACGCCAATGCGGCCCAGGTACTCCATATAGAAGATTTCGAGCAGGGCATGGAGGGGCCGCTTGCCCCTTTTCCATGTGTTGGGAACCCGGAGCCGCTGGAGCGGTTGGAGGATGAGCGGTTTCAGGCGGCCCTGGCCGAGTGTATCGAGCGGTTGCCGGAACGGGAACGCGGGGTATTGGCGCTTTATTACCAGGAAGAGATGAATCTTAAGGAGATTGGTAACCTTTTGGGGGTCAGTGAGTCGCGGGTCAGCCAGATTCTGCGCCAGGCCTCGTTACGCCTTCGTGGCTACCTGAGCGGCTGGGTGGAACCGGATGCTCAAGATCGACGCTCCGGGTGACGTAACTACTATAACGCCACGTGCCGATACGAGAAGGGATTCGAACCTTGGATATTATGACCATTCTCGGGATTTTGGTCGCCTTCGGGGGGATTCTCTCCGGAATGCTGATCGAAGGCGGTAAATTAGCCTCGATCGTTCAGCTGACCGCATTCCTGATCGTGATGGGGGGCACCACCGGGGCGGTCATGGTGCAATATCGCCTTCCGGTCTTTCTCAAGGCGCTCAAAATGTTTCTCTGGGTCATGTTCCCGCCCAAATTCGATCATGAGGCCGCCATTACCCGACTGATGGAGTGGGGAGACATGGCGCGCAAGGGTGGGCTGTTGACGCTTGAGGCGGCGATCGAGGGTATTTCCGATCCGTTCATACAGAAGGGATTACAGATGCTGGTGGACGGCTCCGAGCCCGAAACATTGCGGGCCAGCCTGATGGTGGAGCTGGAGGCCTACGAGCGGGCGAATAATTCCGCCGCCAAGGTCTATGAATCGGCGGGAGGTTATGCCCCGACCATAGGTATTCTCGGTGCCGTGTTGGGGCTGATACACGTGATGGCCAACCTGGCGGATCCCTCCAAGCTGGGCGAAGGCATTGCCACGGCCTTTGTCGCCACGGTGTACGGAGTCGGATCGGCCAATGTCATCTTTTTACCCATCGGCAACAAGCTCAAGGATCTTGCGGGTGAACGCAGTCTCTATCATGAATTGATCATAGAGGGCCTGCTGGCAATAGCCAACGGTGAGCACCCGCGGGTGATCGAATCACGATTGCGGGGTTATCTCGCCCGGTAAATGGAATCGGCCCCTCAGGGGTCGACGGAGGAGACGGTAGTGACAGGCAGACGACACAAAAAAGCGGAAGAGAAGGAGGATCTGGAGCGCTGGCTCATCTCCTACAGCGATTTCATGACCTTGCTGGTGGCTTTTTTCGTGGTGATGTATGCCATTTCGAGTGTCAATGAGGGGAAGTACCGAGTGCTGAGCCAGACGCTGATGAGCGTGTTCACCCATGTTCCGACCTCGACTCAGCCGATCCGTTTGGCCAGGCATTCCAGCACCGCCTCGCCGGTAAGCCCGGTTAAAGTCGGACCCAATGTTCCCCAGATCGTCTCCCGCCCCCTGCAGATGCAAGGAACCAATAGCTTACAGCCCATCTTGATCAGCGTTCGCCAGGCGCTCGCCCGGATGATCAAGCGCGGTGAAGTCAGTGTGAGTCAGAGTCGATTGGGAATCGTTATTCATATCAAGGCGGATATACTGTTTCCCACGGCAAAAGCCTTGTTGAGCGTGAATGCCATTCCCATATTGTCGCGGCTGGGACTGGTCTTGCAGGCGATCCCCAACCCGGTCCAGATCCAGGGGTACACGGACAACCGGGCGATTCACAGCCGGGAGTTTTCCAGCAACTGGTCTCTCAGCGTGGCCCGTGCCGTCACCATAT
Source organism: Gammaproteobacteria bacterium (assembly GCA_027018875.1). GTDB lineage: Bacteria > Pseudomonadota > Gammaproteobacteria > JAKDMP01 > JAKDMP01 > JALUYA01. Next base: position 92,778 of record JALUYA010000032.1, on the reverse strand, counting down.
TGCAGTTATTCAAGGTGCTTGGAGTCGATCCGCGGCGGATGGTGGCGGCGGGATATGGCAAGTACCACCCCATTGCCAGCAATAAAACGGCGCTGGGAAGGTCCCGGAACCGGCGCGTGGATATTGTTATTTTAGCGAACTCCTGGCGGAAGCGGGCGATTCAACCGCTGATTCCGGCTACGGGATTTTCCCCCTTGCCCTAAGACCGGGCTGTACGTTGCCCGATAAAGTCTGCGAGAATGGCCGGGCATGAGCGAACAGTGGCTACTGAAAAAAATTTTCGATAATTCCTATCGGATCGGCGGCTCTGCCCGGATGCGCCATGTTTTGAAGGACTTGCGCGATCGGAACCAGATACTTTCCGTATATCCAGAGCAGGGGGCGGCAGTTTATGTCACCACGATTATTGCGCTGGATGTGGATCGGAAGTCCGTGTTGATCGATGAATTTACCGACGATGGCCATGACCTGGCCTGGCTTGTTCCTGGGGCCATGTTATCCCTGGTCGGGCGTAATCGAAGGCTGTATGTGGGGTTCAAGGCCCATTTTATCGAGCCACTCGAGTGGCGGGGGGCCGGAGCCTACCGCTGCGATTTCGGCGAGCGGTTCTGGCTGTTGCAGCAACGGCGCTATTATCGCGTGGACTTACCGTTGATGAAAAGGCCCGATTGCACGCTGATCGATTCTCGAAGTCGAACATTCCGGGCGCGGGTGATCGATCTCAGTATCGGCGGGTTCGGCGGGCTCTTGAATGTGGATACGGCGCAGGAGGAGGATCTGCCACAACCGGGTGAGCGCCTGAGCGCCGTGCGGTTCAAGTTGCAGGATGGCACTAAAATCGCCTGCCGGGGCCGGGTCGCCAACCTCAGGCGGGCCTCTCCGCTGCGGCACGACCGGGTGATCCTGGGGATCGAGTTCGATGCGCTCACGGCCGCGGATGAGCAGGCGATTTGCCGTTATGTGCGCGAACGGGAGCGCGAAGTCAGGCGCAAGGAACGCGGTTTCTGAAGCGGCCGGCCGCGGGATTCCGGCCGGAGACTCACCCCGGGCGGGGACCGGTTCCCGCCCGGCTATTGGAATGCATTGCTATTGCCGCAGGGGCGAAACGGGTGAGAACTGTACTATGTCGCTGTGGAAGTCATACAATAGCAAGTAAAATAAGATGTTAAATCAATAATGGGAATAAATGCGGAGGTGGCCGAGGAAGACACGCCTGCCTGGGAGGAGGGCCTGCTGGGGAACAGCCGGGCCATGATCCGGGTACGGGAATTGGTCGAGCGGGTCGCCTGTGTCGATACTACCGTCTTGATTCTCGGCGCATCCGGAACCGGGAAGGAGGTGACCGCGCGGCAAATCCACGCGCGATCCCTGCGTGCGCGGGAACCTTTCGTCCCCGTCAATTGTGGCGCAATCCCGGCGGATCTCCTGGCATCCGAGTTGTTTGGTCACGAGCGCGGGGCCTTTACGGGAGCCGTAGTCCGGCGTAAAGGCCGGTTCGAGCTTGCCGGTCGCGGCACCCTGATGCTGGATGAGATCGGTGAAATGAGCCCCGACATGCAGATCAAGCTCTTGCGTGTCATCCAAGAGCGAAAGTTTGAGCGCCTGGGTGGTCAGGGCGGAGCGCTCACCGTAGAGGCCCGGATTATTGCCGCGACGCATCGTGATCTGCGGGAGCTGGTTCGCGAGGGACGGTTTCGGGAGGATCTTTATTATCGGTTGAATGTACTGCCGATCGAGCTGCCGCCCTTGCGAGAGCGGAGCGAAGATGTGCCTATCATGATCGAACGGGTATCCCAGCGACTTGAGCGGCGCGGGCTGGCGCCGGTTCACCTCACCCCCGAGGCACTTGACAGCCTGCTGGCGTATCACTGGCCCGGCAATGTCCGGCAGTTGAACAATATTATCGAGCGTTTGGCGGTTCTTTATCCGGGCGAGGTGGTGGATCCGGCCCGGTTGCCCGAGGAGATCACCGGAAATGCCGGCAAGACGCCGTCGCCGGAGGAATCGCGCCCGGAATTTGTCTGTGCGAATCCCGGCTTCGGCGAAGGCTTCGATCTCAAGCGTCACTTGGGACTGATTGAGGAAGACCTGATCCGCATGGCCCTAGAGGAAACGGGTGGGGTGATCGCTCGCGCCGCTCGGCTGTTGGGCATCCGCCGAACCACCCTGGTGGAGAAGTTGAAACGTCGCGGCCTGAAGGGTTAGGAACCGCTCGTTTCTTCCCGCAAGGGCAGGGCATCGAGATCCAGAAGCTGGTATAGCGTTCCGTCTCGTTGAACCAGCCCCTGGATCAAGCGGGGGCCATGTTGGACGCCCAGGTCCGGGGGCGGTTCGATGGAGTGGGCATCGATCTGCAGCACCGTGGACACGTCGTCCACCATCAGGCCTACATAATGATCCTCCAGGGAGACCACGATGATGGAGTTGTCCGTGGTTTGCGCCGATTCGACTCCCAGTAGCTTGCGCAGGTCGAATACCGTGATGACATTACCGCGCAGATTCATTACCCCGAGGATGGCGGGGGCGGCGCCGGCGACCGCAACGATTTCGTCCGTGGCCTTGATAACTTCGCGCAGTGCCAGGACATCGGCAAGATAATATTCTCCGCCCACGGTAAAGACCAGTGCGGCCAGCGGCTTGGCGGTGTCATCCGGTGGGATATTCATATCGGTGAATCCTCTGAATTTACTATCGGATCCGGTTGCAGGCATTCAATCAACCGGCTGGGATCGATTATGGCGGCCTTGAGGTCGGCAACCGTGGCCAGGAGCCAGGGGCGTTGGGTCGGTGTCCCCGGGACGGCGAGCGATTCGGGATCGATGTGCCGCAGGCCCTTGTCCGCTCCAAACCATAGAACCAGCCCGGGTTCGGGGAGTTCCAGCCAGCAGCGTGCCTGCTCCTGGTGGAGCCTGGCGGGATGTCCTTCGGGGAATAGCACGGGGCGGATATCGACGCGGCGCCCGGGTGGTATCGCCGCGGGGGAGGTCGAGACCCGATCCGCGTAGGGGGGTGGCAGCAGCAGGCGCAGGCCCGCCAGCGTAACCATGCGGTAGCGATCCGGATCGGGCGCTGCCTGTGGCGGCTCCTGCAGCAGATCCGAGAGATAGTTCTGGATGATATTGGTTGCTGTGTTCATTATTTCCCCGTGCCTGCGCCGCTACCCAAAGCGATTTAGTGCAGGGCTTTTAATTGGGCGATCGAGTCGGCCAACCGTTCTTTGACGCTACCGCAATTTTTATTACCGGCGGCCAGTTGGCGCTGAATGCCGAGGTTGAACGCATAGCGGAAGGCCCCCTTGAGTTGTTGCTGTTCAACCACGCCGACGCCCAGGTGGAACAATGTCCGGTCAAAGGTTTGAATCAGCGCCTTGGTGGCAATGCCGCAAGCCTTGGCATTGCCGCCGATTACGGCCGCCTGCAGCAGGGTATTTTGCACACGACTGCCGATGGCCCAGGCACTGGAGGGCAGCAACAGGGACAGGATCAAAATCGAGGCCGCGGGAATTCTGTGTGACATGCATAATCTCCTGGATCGGCATGGGAGCCACGGGTTGAAAAATAAATTACCATTTTACATACGTTACAAAAGATAGAATCTGAAGGCTCGGCCGGCCCCGGCCCGGGGTAGAGGTTACTCGGTATTTCCCTCCCGGGGCAACAAATGGGAGAGAAGCCGTTCATAGGCCCGGGTGGCCTTGCCCCGGGGATTGTACGCGGGATAGGGAATGCCCGCGGCACTGGCATTGCGGATGCCGCTGTCGATGGGAATCACATCGGGCCAAAGCCGTTCCGGGTAGCGGCGCTTGAGTTCGGCGAGGCCGGCCTCGGAGGCCTTGGTGCGGCGATCGTAGAAAGTGGGAACGATCAACTCGGGCAAGGGCCAGTGACGGGTTTTGCGTACTCGCTCGAGGGTGCGGGAAACCAGGTCGAGTCCCCGCAGGGCGAGATAGTCGGTTTGCGCGGGAATGATGACCTGTTCACAGGCGGCCAGCGCGTTGATCATGAGTACCCCCAGGGTGGGGGGGGTGTCGATCAGGATGTGGCTGAAATCCGACCCGGATTTTTCGATTGCCGTGCGCAGAACCAGGCCTGTGCCGACGGCCGAGGCCAGGCGTCGCTCGATCGTCGCCAGGGTGCTGGCGGCGGGCAGGAGGATGAGATTCGGCGTACCGGTAGGCACCGCGAGGGATTCCAAGGGCGGAAAATCGGTGCCCGGAGGCACGTCGAACAAGCTCTGGCTTCCGGCTTGAACCCGATCGGGATCCAGGCCGAAATAGGTCGTAAGCGATCCGTGTGGATCCAGGTCCACCAAGAGTACCGGAGCGTGATCGCGGGCGAGCAGGGCGCCCAGGCTGAGAGCGGTCGTGGTCTTGCCGACCCCGCCCTTCTGGTTGACGACCGCAAAGCGTCTCAAGCGGCCCGCTCCAGTAGCAGGGAGCGGACGAGTTCGTCCAGATCCAGGATCAGGACAATGCGTCCATCGCCGGTGATAGATGACCCGGAAATTCCCGTGGTGGAGGTCAGCTCCACGGCCAGGGGCTTGACGACCACATCCTGTTGGCCGAGGATCGTATCGACGAATATGGCGGCCGTGCGGTTGGCCGCCTCGATGATCAGGACCTGGGGGTTTGCCTCCGGGGGGGGATTTTCGGAGTTTCGCCGCTCACCCAGTTCCCGGCGCAGATCGAACAGGACCACGGTCTGGCCGCGAAAGACCAGGGTGCTGCGGTGTCCGACCCGGTGTTGATGGTGTTCCGATAGGCGGGTTACTTCGCGTACGCGCGACAGGGGGAAGGCGAAGCGTTGGCCATTCACGCCGACGATCAGGGTGGGCAGGATCGTCAGGGTGAGCGGCAGGGTGATGCGAAAACAGCTGCCCTTGCCGGGCTCCGAGCGAACCTGGATATTACCGTTCAGGTTGGTGATGCCGTTACGGACGACGTCCATGCCGACCCCACGCCCGGAAATGTCGGAAACCTGGGCCCGGGTGGAAAAACCCGGCAGAAACATCAGATCGTAGGCCTCCTCGTCGCTGATATCGCCGATGTTGTCGACGCCGATAAGGCCCTTTTCCACCGCCGCCCGGCGCAATCGATCGGGGTCGATGCCGCGCCCGTCATCGATCATCTCGATCAGGATGTGGTCGCCCTGCTGGGAGGCGCGAAGCGTCAGGCGACCCTCGCGGGGCTTGTTCAGGGCCTCGCGCTCATCGGGAGGTTCGATCCCATGATCCAGGCCGTTGCGCAGTAGATGGGTCAGCGGGTCGGCCAGTTCTTCGATGACCCTGCGGTCCACCTCGGTTTCCTCGCCGATCAACTCCAGGCGAACCTCCTTGCCGAGGTGGCGCGCCAGGTCGCGCACCACCCGGTGAAAACGGGAAAAAACGCGTTGAATCGGCTGCATCCTCAGCTTCAGGATGGCATTCTGGAGACCGGAAGTGATCTGGTCCATGTTGGCGAGCACATCGGCATAGCTTGCACCCATGGATTTCTCGGCCAGGGTAAACAGGCGATTGCGGGTGAGCACCAGCTCACCCACCAGGTTCAGACACTCGTCGAGGCGTTTGGCGTCCACCCGGATCGTGTTTTCCGTAGGAGGTTTCGGTACGGAAATTTTTTCCGGGTGCGGTGACGATGGAACGGGCGGAGTATTTTCTGTGTTTTCCCTGGAGTGTGAAGCTTGCTGCACAGGGGATGGCTCCCGGGTTTGAGCAACTCCGGGGGCCGCGCCGGGACCGTACATCCCGTCCAGTAAGGTTTCAAATTCCTCATCGCTTATCGCTTCATCCGTGCCCGGTGGCGGATCCGCATTGGCCGCCTCGGCCAGCAGGGTTTCAAAACTCACCCCCCCGGTTCCACCGGTCTGCGGGGGGGCTTGCGGAACCGCCTCCGTCCCGGTTTCGGGTTCCGCTCCCGGGGCGGATACGTAATGATCCAATTGCGCGTACAGCGAGGGATCGGGATCTTCCGGCTTTTTCCCTTGTTCCAGGGTGGCGAACATCGCCTTGGTCGCGTCGAGTGCGGTCAGGATGGTGTCCATGAGGGGGGCGTCGATGCGTAGCTCGCCCTGGCGCAGGCGATCCAGCAGTGCCTCGGCCCGATGACAGAGATTGACCATCGGGGCGATACCCAGAAATCCGGCACCCCCCTTCAGGGTATGGAACCCCCGGAAGACCGCGTTCAGCAGTTCCTCGTCGTTCGGCCGTTGTTCCAGATCGACCAGGTTTTCATCGAGATTTTCGAGAAGTTCCCGGCCCTCGACCAGAAAGTCCTGTAACAGCTCTTGTTCCAGTTCGCCCATGCCGCCTCCCAGCTCAGACTATTGCGGGGTCTCGAGCCGGCTCGGGTCAGGCGCTTCCCTCCAACCGTTCGAAGATCCGGCTCATCTTCTCCTTTAACGTCACGGCGGTGAAAGGCTTGACCACATAGCCGTTGACCCCGGCCTGGACGGCGGCGACGATCTGTTCCCGCTTGGCCTCGGCCGTGACCATCAACACCGGAATATGGGCCAGCGCCTGGTCCGCACGAATAGCCCGAAGCATATCGATACCCTGCATCCGGGGCATGTTCCAGTCGGAAATCACGAAATCGATGGGCTGGGTGCGGAGTACCGAGAGCGCTTGCAGGCCGTCTTCGGCCTCCATGACTTTCGTGTAACCCAGCTCGGCGAGCAGGCTGCGAACGATCCGGCGCATGGTGGCGAAGTCATCGACTACGAGGATGGACAGGTTTTGGCGTTTCATGGGTGTTGACTCGGGGCCGGCGGTTCAGGTTCGATGGATTCCATCGATTCTACCCGGAAGCCCAGGTTGCCGTCCTTCATGCCGGCCTGTCCCTGGGCAATGACCAGGCCGGAGATCCTCAATTGCGGGTGACTCGTGGGCTCGAGGGGAATGACCGCTCCGGGCTTCAGGGACAGCAGTTGGCCCACGCTCAGGGATAGCGTGCCGAATTCGCATACGGCCTCGATGTCGATCCCCTCCAGGGAAGAGAGGTGAATGGAGGTCTCATTGGCCTGTTCCGGTATGGTTTCCTGGTAGGTGGTGGCGAGCAGTTGCTGCACGGGTTCGAGCATGGTCAGGGGGAAAAGAACGCGAAAAACCCCGCTGCTGCCGCCCACATTCAGGGTGAAACCGGACTCCAAGACCAGTTCATCCGGGCCCAGGATGGTGGCAAAGCGGGGGTTCTGCTCGAACCGGTCATACTGGAACCGAAGCGGGGAGATCGGGTCCCAGACGGCGGACAGATCGGCGAAGGCCTGTCGCAGGATGGCCCGCACGACCCGGATTTCCGTGGGGGTGAAGTCGCGCCCTTCGGCCTTGATGGGGGTGCGCCCGGAGCCCCCGAAGTAAATATCGACCAGGGTATAGACGAGCTGGGTGTCGAATACGAACATGGCCGAGCCGTAAAGGGGGCGCACATTGACGATGTTCAGGCACGTCGGCATGGGAAGCTGGTTCATGAACTGCGTGAAGGTTTGTGGGCGCAGCGGGGTGGGCTTGATTTCGATTGCGCAGCGCAGCAAGCTCAGCAAAGCGATCCGGAAGCGTCGGGCGAAGCGTTCGTTGAGCAGTTCCAGGCCGGGAAAGTGCATGTTTTTCTGGTGCTGCCGGGTAAGATCATAGGGCTGAATATCCCCCTCCTGCGGTTCGATCTGATCCGTTTCCTTGCCGATATCTCCGCCATCGATGGCGGAGAGCAGGGTATCGATTTCGTCCTGGGAGAGCAGGCGTTCTTCTTGGATTTGCGCGGTGCCCGGCTGGGCATTCTGGACGGTTTGATCGGTTTCGTCCTGGGAGAGCGTCGCTGCGGGCGCATCCTTTACCCTATCCGCTGGTTTGCCGGGTGCGGTCTTCTTGCGCGCCGCGGGCTTGGCCGTTCGCGGTTTCTTTCGGGTTCGTGGCTTTTTCTCCGTGGTCATTTCCAGATCATCCGCCTCAAGAGTCTCCCCGTCCCGGTGGTGGTGAAGCCATTGCCGGGCCCGGCGGTGGCACCCGGTCTTGGAGGCAATGGCTTCCAGTTCATTATAAAGGGGTTTCCGGGTGGTTGCCGATTGCGGTTCGGCTATAGGGTCCCGGGGTGCGCCGGGCCGATCTCCAGCTCATCGTCCCGGCGGGATCCGGGGGGCCCGGGCGATGTTTGTATCAGTAATCACGGCAGTAGATTCCCGGTTGGAGCAGGCGAAATTTCAGGCCCAGGCCTTGAAGGCTTTCGGTGTGGCTGATGAACAGAATGCCGTCGGGAGCAAGCCGCGAGGTCAATGCGGTAACGATCGAGGTTCGCACGGCCGGGTTCATGTAGATGAGCGTGTTGCGCAGGAAGATCATGTCGAATGGGGAGAGCAAGGGTAGCGGCTCGACCAGGTTGATCAACTTGAAGTGAACGGTATCGCGCAGTTCGCGGCGGATGCAGAATTGGCCCTCCTGGGAGTGGACTCCCTTGAGGCAAAAACGTTCCAGGTGGCGCTGAGGGATATCTTTTCCGCGCCCGAGCGGGTACTTGCCGTGGCGGGCCGCCTGGAGGCAGGGGTGGCTGATGTCGCTCGCGAGCAGTTCCCAGCGTTTGCGGTGGGTTCCCATGACCTCGGCCAGGGTCATGGCGATGGAATAGGCCTCCTCGCCGCTCGAGCAGGCGGCGTCCCAGACGCGCAGCTTGCGGTCCAGCGGCCATTCCGAGGCCTGCTCACGCAGGTAATCGAAATGGCGGATCTCGCGGAAGAACCAGGTTTCGTGGGTGGTCACCAGATCGAAGGCGCGCAGGCGTTCTTCCCGGGCCTCGGGGCGGGCGATAAGGGCATGGTAGGCGGTGTAATCCCTCAGCCCCAGCGCGGCCAGCCGGGGTGCGAGGCGCAGCGTCAACAGGTCCCGTTTTTCGGAGGTGAAGCTCAGCCCCAGGGTTTGCGCGAACAGCGCCTGGAACCGCTGGAATTCGTTCTCCGTCATGGCCGCGGGGGGCGGCTGGCCCCGGGCGAGCGTTTTCTGATGGGTGAGGGGGCCCGGCGACGGGGATTCAGCCATGACTCGCGCGCCCGGGAGTCATGGGTTCGTTCAGGCTTGTCGGGGGCCGGGTCGCCGCGGTTTCACCGGGAGCAAAAAACACAGAGTTTGAATCTCCATGGCAACCCGGCTCCATTATAAGGGTCCCCCAGCCGTTAAAAGCTGACGAAATCGGCTTCCCGGTCGGCGGCGAGTTCGGATGGATGCGGCCGCGGCGGCGCCGGGGGAGCGTTACGCGGCATGGAGGCGGATGGGGCGGGCGCATTCGGCTCGGATCCGGGGAGGCGAAAGAAGCCGACCTGGTGGGTAATCTCCTCGGCCTGGTGGCGCAGCGTACCCGCCGTGGCGGCCAGTTGGTTGGCCGTCTGCGCGTTTTGCTGTACCGCCTGGTTGATTTGGGCAATGGCAGTCGTAATTTGCGACAGGCCGGTGGACTGTTCCTCGGAGGCGGCGGCGATCTCCTGGGTGAGATCCCGGTTCTTGCGAATATCATCGAGCATGCCCTGAATCAACCCGGTCGTGTTTTCGGCCTTGCCGACGGTTTCCCCGGCCAGGGCATTGATCTCCTGGGCCGCCGAGCGGCTGCGTTCGGCGAGTTTGCGAACCTCCTCGGCGACCACCGCAAAGCCCTTGCCGGACTCCCCCGCGCGCGCCGCCTCGATCGCGGCATTGAGCGCCAGGAGGTTGGTCTGGGAGGCGATCTCATCGACCAGGCCGATCTTCTTGGCGATGGTGCGGATGGCTTCCAGGGCGCCTTCGGTGGCTTGTGCGGCCTGTTCCGCCTTCTCCGCCACACGCACGGCGTTGGTCTCGGCGGCGCGGGCATTATCGGCATTCTGGTTGACCGAGGCCGACATCTCCTCGGTCGAGGCGCTGGTCTCCTCGACGCTGGCGGCCTGTTCGGTGGCGCCCTGGGAGATAACCTCGGTCGCGGCGGCGACCTGCTGGGCGCTGCCGCCGGCATCCACGGCGGTGGCCTGCAGCTTGCGGATGGTCTCGCGCAGGCGGGCGGTCATGTTTTGAATCGACTGCATCAGGCGGCTCATTTCATCGCGGCCCAATACTCTGACCTCGGCGCCGAGGTCGCCGTTGGCCAGGGATTCGGAGACCCGCACCGCGGTCGCCAGGGGCCGGGTGATCAGGCGGCTCAGCAGGTAGGCGATCCCCAGCAGCACCACGATCATGATCCCGGCGAGAACCAGCAGCAGGGCGATATTGTCGCGCACAGAGGCCCTTTCGGCGGCCACCCTGGCGGCTATGAAACGGTCCAGTTGGCCCATGAAGGTTTGGGCCGCCTTGTCGAAGGCATTTCCGGCGGCGGCGCTGGCCTGGGCGCGCAGCAGGGCCGCCGCGCCGACGCTCTTGCTGGCGGCGAGCGCGGCGATCGCGGTCCGCCGGGCGGTGTCGGCCGCCGTTGCCAGGGAGTCGGCCCGGGCATCCAGGGAGGTGCCCTTGAATACCGTGCGCAGGGATTGTATCCGGCGGGGCAGATCGGCCAGGGCCTCGCGCCGGGCCCGGGCCTGGCGGGCGCTGAGCTGCCCCGAGCTGGCGCTGAAGTTGGCGGCGCGGATCAGTTGGCCCAGCACCCGGGTGTCGTGGGAGACTGCCACGATGTCTATCATGGCCGTTTCGGTGGTGGCGTGGAGTTTCAGCATCCTGCCTTCCACCGAGTGAATCATGTAAACCGCGAGCGCCAGCCCCGCGATCATGGCGGCGATGGCGAGCAGGTTGGGGATGAATAGCTTGGTGCGAAAGCCGAGGTTGTGAATCCACTGCATGAGACGGAGGGGGTGAGGAAACCTGTTCTCCTTTACGTCACGGCCCGGCGGAACTTGAGGCGGCGCTGCGCCGGGGCCTCGGCCCCGGGGCAATGATATGATGAAAGACAAAGAAAGAGGTGCCCATGAGCAAGATAGGGGTGTTGATCATCGACGATTCGGCGTTGCTCCGCCGGGCGTTCGGGCGGTTGCTGGGCGCCGATCCCGGGCTGGAAGTCTTGGGCGCCGCCGCCGACCCTATTTTTGCCGAGCGGTACCTGGCGCGGCAGTGGCCGGATGTGATCGTGCTCGACCTGGAAATGCCGCGCATGGACGGGTTGACTTTTCTCAAGCGATTGATGCGGGATCGGCCTACCCCCGTGGTGATCTGTTCCTCGTTGACCCAGACCGGCGCGCGGGCCACCCTGGAGGCCCTGGCGAACGGCGCCTTTGCCACGGTGGCGAAGCCGCACTCGGGGCTCCAGGAGTTTTTCCAGCGCCAGGGCCCGGAACTGGTGGCCACGATCAAGGCGGCGGCCCAGGCGAATCTCCCCTCGTCCGTGGCGGTTGCGCCGCGCGGGCAGGCGCCGCGGCCTCTCCCCCGGCGGCTCCCGGCGGCGACGGGCCCCCGGCCCGGTGCCGAGCGTATCGTGCTGATCGGCACCTCGACCGGGGGGGTGCAGGCGATCGAGAGGTTGTTGGGCGACTTGCCGGCACAGTGCCCCCCCCTGGCCATCGTGCAACACATGCCCGCGTACTTCACCAAGGCGCTGGCGGAACGGCTGGATCATTTGTGTGCCATGGAGGTGGACGAGGCGCAATCCGGCGACCAGCTTTTGCCGGGGCGGGTGCTGATCGCGCCGGGAGACCGGCATTTGCTGATCCAGCGTAGCGGGAGGAATTATCGGGTTCGGTTGGAGGATTCCCCGCCGGTCAACCGCCACCGGCCTTCGGTCGATGTCCTGTTTCATTCCGCGGCCCGCGTTGGCGGCGGGGCCAATATGTTGGCACTGTTGTTGACGGGGATGGGGGCGGACGGCGCCGCGGGGTTGCTGGCGTTGCGCCGCACCGGGGCGCATACGCTGGCCCAGGATGAGGCCAGCTCGGTGGTGTTCGGCATGCCGCGCGCGGGCATCGAGAAGGGGGGGGCCGAGGCCGTGTTGCCGCTGGAGCGCATGGGGGCGGCGGTGATGGGTTTTGCCCGGATGGGACGGGTAGCCACGGTGGATCGCCGCGGCGGGGAAACGGATTAGCCGGTACCTATTGCCGCGCCTAGGCGTTGACGGCGATGGGTTCCAGCGGCGGCGCGGGGACTTGCGTCACGGGGAAAGTGATGGTGGTAACTGCCCGGGGGTTGGCGAGAATCCACTGGGTCAGGCGCTTGCGCCGCAGGTCGAAACACAAGGGGGCCAGGCGATGTGGCTGGGGCACGATCCGGCCTTGGCCCTGCCGCTCCAGGATAACCATCAGCATCAGCAGGGTCTCGGCGGCGGGCGTTCCGAACAAGGCTTCGGTGGGTACCGGCGGGTAGGCCAGGGAAAAGGTCGCCGGGGCGGCAAGGGCGAAGCAGACCGACGGGTCTTCAATGGCCTGGAGCCAGACCAACGGCCGGTGGCAGGCGACATCGAGCAACACGAAATGACGCAGTTCGGGAAACCCGGCCAGGCTGCCGGCGATGCTCCAAAGCTGCCCGGGCCGTACTTCGATGGGGCCGAAGGCCGTCTCAATCCGTTGCGTTGTCATGTTTCGTCCAGTAATCCAGTAGTTGGGGGGTGACGCGTTGCGCGGCGCGGTTATCGGCCTCGATGGCGGCATACAGCTCCGCCCGGTACGCCCGCAGCCCGGTGGGGGTTTTAAACCCCAGCCGCACCTGTTTTCCCGAGATGCGGGTAACGACCACCCGGATGTCGCCGATGCGAATGGCTTCGCCGATCCTGCGGCTGAGTACAAACATCAGGCCCGGCCCAGGGTGTGGCTTTTTATGCAGGCCTGGTCGGCGCTTCCGTGCGCATCGTAGGCGCTGTCGCCGTCCGTTCCCCGCAATACCGCCAGGGCTTCGCGGACAAAGTCCTGCATGCGGCTGATAAGGGCGCCGTTTTCCCGGTTCTTCTGCCGGGCTTCGGCCAGCGCGCCGAGAAATTGTTTCCAGTCGGTGTCGCCGGCGAGTACATCGTCGCCGGAAAATTCCTCGCCGAGAATCTTTTCCAGCCATCCCAGCAGGCGGATCTTCTCCTCGGAAAGGCTTTGCAGCCGGTCATAATCGGCGTTGACCAGGGCCACGCGTTCCGCCTCCAGCATCTGCTCCAGCGCCAGCAATCCTTCGCGGTGTTCCGGGCGGAGACGGCGGGAGGTCATGACGAACCGCTTTCCCCTGGGAGCCCGAGAGTTTCCAGGATGGTGGTGGTCATCTTCCGGGCGAGGGCGGCGCTGTCGATGAGGTATCGGCCTTGTTGCATCGCGGCGCGGACGGCCTCGACGTGCCGGCTGTCCAGCGGGGCTCCCTGGTTTGCCACCAGTTGATGCGCCGCCGCCGAAAGCTGGATTTCCACGCCGGATTTGTGCCCCGGGGCATCACCGCGGGCCTTGGCGGTGGTGGCGGGCCGTGCGGATTTCGCCTGGGTGCGGACGGAACCGCTCTGGAGCAGTTCGTTGACGAGATCTATGCGTGACAAGGTGGTTTTCTCCTCCGTTCACAATGGGAAACGGCACGATCGAAACAGACTTTAGCCGGCATTCCCATCCCCCCTTCAGGGTGAATTGAATCGTTACCGTGAAGGGGAGTCAAGAAGGCCAAGACCAGTGTACGCGGTGTTGAGGCGAAGTGCCAGCGCTATCCGGGTGGGAGGATGCGGTTGCGGTCAAAATCCAACCCGAACCCGGTGAGGACCGGTTACGGTGGCGCGCAGCACCCGCCCGCTGGAGGCGTTGCGGACGAGAATGCGTGCACCGCGCCGTCCCGCCTGCATGGCGATCCCGGCCATGCTCACCCGCAACCCATCCGCGGCGGCCACGATCCTGAGCCGCTCGCCCGGGCGGATCAGCAGCGGCGAGGCGAGCGCCGCCGCGCCCAGGGCCATGCCGGGAGCCAGGCCGATGCGGATGATCCGCCCCAGGGCCTGTGCCGGGCGGGACAGCGGGCTCGGCGGCAGCGTGCGCAGGGGGCGTTCGAGCACTTCGATGTCGCCACGAGTGATCCGCATGCCCACGCCCAGCGCCCGCCGAGCCACCACAACCGGCACCCAGGTGGTGACCCGGGCGTTCAAGAACAGTTGCCAGGCAGGGCGAGGGCAGCGCACCCGGATGGTGATGCGAGGCCCCGCTGCGGCGGGATTGAGCAGGCTGAACTCCGGGCCGGAACAACGGGGAAGATTCAACCGCGGATCCGGTGGCTGAATGCGAATGCGGCGTTTTCCCTCCTTCAGGTGGGGTTGCCGGCGCAGCCAGCGGGCGGCCGCCCGGGTCAGGGCGGTGAGGTTTTGATTCGTGCCCGCGGGCAAGGCCGCGGCCGCGGGTGCCGCGGCCAGGACGGCAAGCGCCGCCAATATCATCCGGACCGGACGAGCCCTGGAGTGCGGCTGCGTGAGCATGCTTATTTCCTACTCGGGTGATCCAGATAAATTGAAGCAAGATCCGTGCCGGTTCATGGGAGAGTCGGTTCCTGGGCCGCGGTGCCGTCGGGCGGCAAGAACCGGTCGTGCCGGCGGCCAATTCATGCCGGGTCGGGGTGGGCCCGCTCGGCGGAAAATCCCCTCTCCGCGGGAGGAACCGCGGTTCGTGGCTATGGCATGTATCTTGCTGTTCTTTGGGTGGGTAATGAAGGCATTCTGGATGACGGTTTCCCTGCTCGATGCGGTATTTCGTCCGTTGGCGCCGGCCCTGGAGCTACGTGCTTACCGGCAAGGGCTGTTGGCGGCCAATATCGCCAATGCGGACACGCCGAACTACAAGGCGCGGGATCTGGATTTTGCCCGCACGCTGGCCGCCGAGCGCAACGGTGGCGGAGGCACTTTGGCGCTGCGGCGGACCCAACCCGGGCAGTTGCCGGGCCTGGGGACGAACCCCGAGGCGGCGTTCGTGGGGTACCGCACGGGGCAAGCCATGGGCATCGATGGGAATAACGTGGACCTGGCGCAAGCGGAAGCGCGTTTCAGCGCCAATGCACTCGCCTACGAGGCGGATCTGACCTTTCTCATCGGGCGCATCAAAACGCTGCGCCTGGCGATCCGGGGGAGCTGATATGGGCCTGGAAAGTATTTTTTCTATTGCCGGTTCCGCCATGAGCGCCCAGACTTACCGCCTCTCGGTGGTGGCCAGCAACCTGGCCAATGCCGATAGCCTGACTTCCGCGAACGGCCGACCCTATCGCGCCCGCGAGGTGGTGTTTCAGGCCGCCCCGGTGGGGCCGGATGCGGCGCCGGGGGCCGAGGGCGTGCGGGTCGCCGGGGTAACGCTGAGCCGGGCCCCCATGCGCCGGGTCTATGAACCGGGAAACCCGTTGGCGGATGCCAAGGGGTACGTGACCTATCCCAACGTCAACCTGGTGGACGAAATGATCAATATGATCGCGGCCTCGCGCAGTTACAAGGCCAATGCGAATGTGATGAATGCGGCCAAGGCCTTGTTCCTGAAGACCTTGACCTTGTAAACGGGAGAAATATTAATGAGTGGACTGGCAGGATTATTGAATACGGCCTGGGCTCGCGGCATCATGACGGCGGCGGTCGCAGGGCGGCCCGCGGCGGCGGCTTCCGGCTCCCCCGCCTCCGGGGTGGAGACATCCGGACAGGGTTTTTTGAGTACCGGCCATTTCTTTCAACTGCTGACGGCGCAGCTTTCCCACCAGGATCCGCTGGCACCGATGAATTCGACCCAATTCATGAGTGAGCTGGCACAGCTGAGTACGGCCAGCGGAATGCGCTCGCTGAGTGCCACGGTGGGAGGGCTGAAGGCGGATCTGAACACGAGCGATCGGCTCCGGGCCACCGCGCTCATCGGCCATTACGTGGGCGTGTCCGGCAACAGCCTGGGGCTCGGCAGCGGCGCACCCGCGGCGGGGGCCTATGTGCTGCCGGCGGCGGCGCAGAAGGTGCAGGTCACGATTCAGAACGCAAAGGGCGTGGTGGTGGGCCGGGAGGCGCTGGGCGCGGTTGCCGCGGGGACACATCGGTTCCAGTGGCCCGGATCCGGTCAACCGCCCGGCACCTACACCTTCTCGGTGCAGGCGTTCGATGACTCGGGAAAACTTTTGGCGGTGCAGCCCTTAAGCCTGGCTCGGGTGGGCAGTGTCCAGTTCATGCCGAACGGTGGGGTAACGCTGGTATTTTCCGACCGTCCCGGAGCGATGCCGCTGGACCGGGTAACGACTATTTTCTAATTCAGGGGAGATTGCTATGGGTTTTTCAACGGCATTGAGCGGATTGAACGCCGCATCAACGGATCTTCAGGTCCTGGGCAATAATATTGCCAATGCCAATACGGTGGGGTTCAAGTCCTCGAGTACGCTGTTCGCCGATGTGTTTGCGGCGGCCTCCGGCCTGGTCAGCGGCGGGAGCCAGGCCGGTTTGGGCGTGCAGGTGGCGGGCATCGACCCGAATTTCGCCCAGGGGACGATCCAGGCGAGCGCCAATCCGCTTTACCTGGCGATCAACGGCGGCGGCATGTTTCGCCTGGTAACGGGCACGGGGGTCGCCTATTCACGCAATGGCCAGTTTCACCTCGACAGCAACGGCTATATCGTCAACGCCAACGGCGCCCGGTTGAGCGGCTACCTGGCCAATAACGGCGTCGTTTCCGGGGCCCTCGGACCCTTGCAGATCCCGATCGGGCAGATCGCCCCGCAGGCGACCGCCCAGGTCGGCGCGAATCTCAACCTGCAGGCCTCGGCGAGCGCCATTGACACCACGACTTATCCGTTCAACCCCGCCGATCCCAACAGCTATAACTACTCGACTTCGATGACCGTCTATGACAGTCTCGGCACTTCGCACCTGCTCACGCTGTATTTCACCAAGGTGCAGGGCAGCGGCGGTACCGGCGCGCCCGATAAATGGAATGTCAACTGGCAGGTGGATAATGGCACCGGCGGCAACACGCCTTCCGGTGGAACCCTGCTCAGCGGACTCACTTTTAACAGTAGCGGCCAACCCACCGGAACCACCACGGGTTCCACCGGGACGATCAACTGGGGCGATGGATCAACGCCGGGGGCGATCGCGGTGAACTTCGCCTCCAGCCGCCTGTTCGACCAGCCGTTCGCGGTCAACAATCTCGCCATCGACGGCAACGCGGCCGGCGCCCTGAGCGGCATTAGTATCGGTACCGACGGCACCGTGCAGGGGAACTACAGCAACGGCCAGTCCAAGACCCTGGGGCAGGTCGCGCTCGCGAATTTCCGCAGCCTGACCGGGTTGATCCCCCTGGGTAACAACTTGTTCGGGGCCTCCATCGATTCCGGGCCACCGCTTCTCGGCACTCCGGGTGCGGGCGCCTTGGGCACCATCAAGGCCTCGGCGACGGAAAGTTCGAACGTGGACCTGACCCAGTCGCTGGTGAACCTGATCACCGCGCAGCAGACCTATCAGGCCAACGCCAAGACGATCAAGACCGAGAACCAGATTCTGCAGACGATCCTGAGCCTGAGCTGAGGCCCGCCATGGATGCGTATCTTTGGGTGGCGATGAGCGGGGCGAATGCCGCCCTTAGCCGCCAGGCGGTGACGGCCAACAATCTGGCCAACGCCAATACCACCGGGTACCGGGCCGCCGAGGCCGCCGCGAGAGCCCTCCCGGTTGTGGGCGGCGGCTTGCCGACGCGGGTTTACGCCGTGACGCAGACGGCGGGGGCCAAGCTCACGGTGGGGCCGATCACCCGCACCGGACGGGCGCTCGATGTGGCGATCAACGGGCCGGGTTGGATCGTGGTGCGGGCACCGGACGGCCGACCCGCCCTGACCCGCGATGGAAATCTTGCCGTCGGCGCCACCGGATTGTTGGAAACGGCCACCGGCCATCCGCTGCTGGGAGGCAATCGCCGCCCGATCTCCGTGCCGCCCATGAGTTCGCTGGTGATCGGGGCCGACGGCACGGTTTCCGGGGTTCCCCTGGGCTCGCAACCCAACGCGCCGGTCACGCTGGGCCGGATTCTGCTGGTGAATCCAGCGGCGAAGAATCTTTTGCGGGGGGCGGACGGTCTGTTTCGTTCGCGTCTGCCACTGGTCGGCGCGGCCGACGTGCGCCTGGAACCCCGGGCACTGGAAGGGAGTAATGTCAACACCATCAATGCCTTGCTCAATTTAATTCAGGATTCCAGATCCTTTGAAACCCAGATTCGCCTGGCCCGCACGAGCGCCGATAATGCTCAGGTGGCGGCGAGAATTTTGCAGATATAGACCGCGGGGAAGAAAATCATGATCAGATCACTATGGATCGCCAAGACGGGGCTTAACGCGCAACAGACCCGCATGGATGTCATCGCCAACAATATCGCCAATGTCAACACGACCGGCTATAAACGCGAGCGCGCGGTGTTTGCCGATCTTCTGTATCAGAACCTGCGCCAGGCCGGGGCCCAGTCCTCGCAGCAGACCGAGCTGCCCTCGGGGCTTGAGATCGGTACCGGCGTGCGCACCGTGGCCACCGAGCGGTTGTTCAGCGAAGGCAATCTTACCCAAACCAACAACCCCCTCGATGTGGCGATCAACGGCAACGGCTTCCTGCAGGTGCTGCTTCCCAACGGCACCCTGGCCTATACCCGCGCCGGCAACTTGGAGCTGAATAACCAGGGCCAGCTGGTGACCCCGGAGGGATACCCGCTACAGCCCGCGATCACCATTCCCCAGGGAGCCACCTCGGTCACCATTGCCGCCGACGGCACGGTCTCGGTTACTCTGCCGGGACAGGCGCAGGCGCAGCAAGTCGGTAACCTGCAGCTGGCCACCTTCGTCAACCCGGCGGGGTTGCAGGCCAGTGGCGACAACCAGTATCTCGAGACGACCGCCTCCGGGCCGCCCACCACCGGCCAGCCCGGCGTCAATGGAGTCGGTACCCTGCGCCAGGGCTTTCTCGAAACCTCCAACGTCAATGTGGTCCAGGCGTTGGTCAGCATGATCGCCACCCAGCGGGCCTATGAAGTCAACTCGAAGATGGTGCAGGCATCGAATCAGATGATGCAGTACGCCAACAACACCCTCTGAGGCCGCCGGAGAACCATGGACATGAACCAACACGCCGGGTGGGGGACATTGTTGGCCGGGCTGGTGCTCCTTGGCGGATGCGCCGCGACGCCGGTCAAACCCTGGTGGTCGACGGCGGACGTGGCCCCGCCGCCGAGCCGGCACAGCGCGGGGGCGATTTTCGCCACGAACGATGTGCGGGGCCTGTTTACCGATGTGCGCGCCCGGCGCGTCGGCGACGTGATTACCGTGCTGATCAATGAGCAGGCGGTCGCAAGCAAACAGGCCGCCACCAAGGTGGATCGGCAGGGAAGCGTGGATAATTCGGCCACGGCCCTGTTCAATAGCGTGAATCCGGGTGGTTTCAACCTCAAGGCGGGTGCCGCGACCAAGTTCAGCGGCGGGGGGCAGGCCGCGCAGAAGAACAGTTTTACCACCACGCTCACGGCGCTTGTTACGCATGTGTTGCCCGGCGGAAACCTCGTGATCTCCGGACGCAAGAAGGTGGTTCTCGACCAGGGGCCGGAGATTATTCGTCTTTCGGGGATTGTGCGCCCGGCATCCATCGGGCCGAACAATACGGTCTATTCCAGCCAGATCGCCGACGAGACGATCCGCTACACCGGCTCGGGCGCGATGCAGGACGCCCAGCGCATGGGTTGGCTGCAACGCCTGCTGCTGATGCTTTGGCCGTTCTGAGGAGGGCGAACGGATGAATGGCAAACGCATGGGGATATTAATTTTGGCGCTCGGCTTGCTGGCGCCGCTGCTGGCGCATGGCGAACGGATACGGAACCTGGTGACGGTACAGGGTGTGCGCGAGAACCAGTTGATCGGCTACGGCCTGGTGGTCGGGCTGGACGGGACGGGAGACCAGACCACCCAGACGCCGTTCACCACCCAGATGATCGCTAACATGCTCAAGCGCTTCGGCATTGTGCCCCCGGCCAACCAGGGGACGTTGCAGTTGAAAAATGTGGCCGCGGTCATGGTGACCGCCGAGTTGCCCCCCTTCGCCAGGCCGGGGCAAACCATAGGCGTTACGGTTTCTTCGCTGGGCAATGCCAAGAGCCTGCGCGGGGGCACGTTGTTGTTGACCTTGTTGCACGGGGCCGACGGCAAGGTCTATGCGGCCGCCCAAGGGTCGTTGATCGTCAGCGGGTATGGGGCCTCGGCCGGCGGTGCGACGACTCGGGTCAACAGCCTGGCCTCCGGTTTGATTCCCAACGGAGCCACGGTAGAGCGCGCGGTGCGCGATACCGACTTCGACCGGGCCGCGGCGCTGAACCTGCTGCTTGACCGACCGGATTTCGCCACCGCCAACCGCATTCAACAAGTGATCAATACGGTTTGGGGGCCGGGTACGGCGGTAGCCGAAAATGCCGGGGTGGTGCGGGTACGCATGCCGGGTAATCCGAGCGCCCGGGTCGGGTTTATGGCCAATATCCAGGCACTCGAGATTCGCCCGGGGCGCCCTCCCGCGCTCGTTATCATCAATCCGCGCAATGGAACCGTGGTTCTCGGCGCCGATGTGCGGATCGGCCCGGTGGCGGTGGCGCATGGCAATCTCACCGTCACCGTTACCCGGACTTCGACGGTCAGCCAGCCGTCGCCGTTTTCCCGGGGGCGGACGGTCACCACGCGCCAGACTCGGGTGAGGGCCGGCGAAAAGCGGGCGCACGTGCTCCTGTTCCGTGCCGGAACCACGCTCGGCGCCGTGGTCCGGGCCCTGAATGCGGTTGGCGCGACGCCTTCCGATCTGGTGGCCATTTTGCAGGCCATGAAGCAGGCGGGCGCCCTGCATGGCAAGCTGCAGGTCATGTGATGGTGCCGGCGAGCGCGGTGAATATTCGCCTGGGGACGGCGCGAGCGCCCCGGCCCGCCGCCGCGCGGGCCGGGGCGCTGCGGCGCGCCGCCGAAAATTTCGAGGCCCTGCTGATAGACCGTTTGATGCAGGATATGCAAGCGGTTCATTTCGGCCCCACCGGGACCGATGGGGCGGGCGGCTCGGTGTATCGTGGTCTGCTCAATGGGCAATTTTCCCGCCGCATCGCGTCGCGGGATCCGTTCGGTATCGCCCGGTTGCTGGAGCAACAGTTGGGGGGGAAATCACCCACCGGCATCCTTGCAGGGCGGGGTGCGGAACCGTGGGCCGCGGATCCCGGGCCGATCCCTCGCGGCGGATACGGGGAAAATATTCCGACTCGTAGCGCCCCCTCGGCAACGGCAAGGACGGTTGCCGCTCCGGCAGCGGCCTCGAGGCTCCAGGCCCGCGATTTCATTCACCGTATTCTTCCGGAGGTGAAGCGCGCCGCGGCCGCTCTGAATGCCTCGCCGGTGGCACTGCTGGCCCAGGCCGCGCTGGAGACGGGTTGGGGCCGGCACCAGCCCCGGGGCGCGGCGGGCGCGGCCAGCCACAACCTGTTCGGCGTCAAGGCGGGAGCGGATTGGCGCGGCCCGACGGCCGACGATTCCACCCGGGAATATGCGCCCGGTGGGTTTTACTCCACCAGGGCGGAGTTTCGCGTTTATCCCGATATTCGGGCGGGGGTTATGGATTTCGTGAACTTGGTACGGCCGCGGCTCGGGGCGCCGGGCGAGCAGGCGCCGATCTCGCCCCGGGGCTGGGGCGAACGGCTGATGCGGGCGGGCTATGCCACGGACCCCGATTATGCGGCCAAGCTTGAAAGTATTGCCTCGGGTCCGTTGATGCGGGCCGCGCTGGAGGGCGCACGAGAGGTTTTCAAGTCTCTTCCCGCCGTGTCGTTAACTGACTTGTTGAGATAGGGGAGCAGAGATGGCCGCCGCAGAGATCGCCCGGGAGTCGGCCCTGATCGAGGCGCTGATCGAATTACTGGACGCGGAAAGCGCCTGGCTCGCCAGGGAAAACGCGATGCAGGCTTCCCCGTTTATTGCCCGCCGGGCCGAACTGTTGGCGCGCCTGGAGGCCGTAAGCCGGCGCCGGGTGGCGGAGGCGCCGCCCGGCGCGGCCCGGGTCCCGGTCGAACTCGAGCGCCGGGCGCGCGAGCTGTATCGGGCCAATCGGCGGAACCTTGAAATGGTGAATGAACGCTTGGCGGGGCTCCAGCGGACATTGGCCCGGCGGAGTCGCTTGCCGGTGTATGGGGCGACCCCGGCCGCCGGATCGACCCTGGCCAAGGGGTAGGCGGCGATGAGTTCCATCAGTTCCTTGTCGCGAATCGCCCTCTCGGCATTGGATGCGGCGCGGGCCGGACTGGCCGCGACCGGCAACAATATCGCCAATGCGAACAGCCCCGGCTATAGCCGCGAGACGGTGATCCAGGCGCCGCAGGTCCCTTACGGGCAGACGGGCGTTATCCAGGGCTCGGGGGTAGAAGTTACCGCGATCACGCGAAACTTCAGTCAGTTTGCGCAAACCCGCCTGTGGCAGGCGACGGCGGGATCGGCGGCGGCGGCGCAGCGCCAGACCTCGATGGCGCAGTTGAACAATATACTGTCAACTTCCGGGGTCAATCTGACTCCCGCCCTGTCCGGGTTTTTTCAGGCGCTGCGCAACCTGGCCGGTAATCCCTCCGGGGCCACCGAACGCCAGGCGGTGGTGTCGGCGGCAGCCACGCTGGCCAATCGCTTCAATGCCATCGGCGGGGCCATCCGCTCCCTGCGCCGGAATATCAATGACCAGATCACGGGTAGCGTGGATCAAGTGAATACCCTGACCGCCCAGATCGCCCGGCTGAACGTGGAAATCGGCGGGGCGAGCCAGCCTTCCGGGGCGTCGCAGCCCAACGGCCTGCTGGATCAGCGCGACCACCTGATCACCCAGCTTAATCAACTCGTCGGGGTATCGGTGCTGCAGCAATCTCAAGGTAGCTACAGCGTGTTTACGGCCAATGGGCAGGCGTTGGTGGCCGGTTCCAAGGCATTTCAGTTGGCGACCCGGCCCAACGACCTGGACGGGCAAAATCTCGATGTGGTTTACGCGCCTTCCGGCGCGGTGGTCTCGAACGGCATTTCCGGAGGCACCCTCGGCGGCCTGTTCGCCGCCCGGGACACCATCGCCCAGGCGCAAAATTCGCTGGGGCAAATCGCCGTGGCCGTCGGCGCCGACCTCAACCGCCAGCAGAGTCTGGGTATCGACCTGAATGGGATCTCCGGGCCGCCTCTGTTTGCCGTGCCGGCGCCGCAGGTCGGCGCCGCCGACAATAACACCGGCAGTGCCATTCTGACCGCGACCCTTGCCGATAGCACAAAAATCACCGGCGCGAATTACGAGCTGCAATACCAGGGCGGAAACTGGACAGTACAGACCTGGCCGGGCCGGCAGAGTGTGAGCCCAACCGTGAGCGGCAACACGCTGAGCTTCGACGGCTTGAGCGTCACCGTGAGCGGGACTCCCGCCAACGGTGACCGGTTCCTGCTAAAACCCACGGCCGGTGCCGCCACCGGCATCCAGGCCGTGCTGGCGGATCCCAATACCGTGGCCGCCGCTCTGCCCTATGTTGCCAGTCCGGGCCGCCTGGTGAACGGGAGCTTGAGCAATACCAATACCGGGAACGTGACGATTTCACCGGGGCAGGTGGTGACTTCGCCCGCCGTCGGTGCCACCGTGCTTCCAGCCGCCGAGTTCGGCCAGACGTTAACGTTACAGTTCACGGCACCCGGCAGCTACCAGGTTTCCGATGCGAGCGGCGTGGTCGCCAGCGGGAGCTATAGTTCGGGTGCGACCCTGGCAGTGGCCTATCCTTCGCCCCCGGCACCGGCGGGACATTACTGGCAGGTAACCCTCTCGGGTAGCGCGCCGAAAACCCTGGATAGTTTTGTATTGCAACCGGCCGGATCCGGGGATAATCGCAATGCCCTGGCGATGGGTGCCCTGGCCCAGGCACAAACCCTGGGAAACGGCAGCGAGAGCTTCAGCCAGGCCTATGCCAATCTCACCGGCATGGTGGGCAATGCCGGGCAACAGGCCAAATTGGCCGCGAACGCCGAGCAGGCGACCTTGAACCAGGCGCAGCAGGCGCAGCAAAGCATTTCCGGCGTCAACCTGAACCAGGAAGCGGCCGATATGTTGCGTTACCAGCAGGCGTTTCAGGCGGCGGCCAAGTCCATCGGTATTGCCGCGCAACTGTTCAATTCCATTTTGAGTCTGTGATCATGATTCGTTTCAGCACCAGCCAAATTTACCAGATTGCCATTAACGGCATTCTCGAGCAGCAGTCACGCATCAACAGCGATTATCAGCAGCTTTCCAGTGGCCGGAAAATCAACCGCCCCTCCGATGCGCCGGCCGCGGCGGCCCGGGTGATCGGGCTCGACACGGCGCTCGAGCGTTTCGGCGGCTGGGCCCGGAACGCCGACAATGCCCAGCAATCCCTCGGGTATGAAAGCACGCAGTTGCAGAGCGTGACGACGCTGGTCAACCGGGTGCGGACGCTGGCCCTGCAAATGGCCAATGGCACCTTGAGCCTTCAGGATCGGCGCAACGGCGCGGCGATCGTGCAGAGCTATCTCGATCAATTGATCGGCTATGCCAATGCCCAGGGGCCGGGAGGAGAATACCTGTTCGCCGGCAGCCGTACCCATGTCCAGCCGTTTGCCTTGAACAACGGCGGGACGCAGGTCGAGTACTACGGCGATGGCGGGCAGCGCAGTTTACCCATATCGAGTGGGGAGTCCATTCCGGTTAGCGATCCGGGAAACGCCCTGTTCATGAACATTGCGGACGGGAACGGAACCTTCAGCATCGAGGCGGGAAGCACCAATACCGGAACGGCGACCGCGGCGGGAAATGTAACCGATCCGGTACAGGCCGCCACCTACCTGCAGGCCAACGGCGACAGTTATCAAATACGCTTCAGCAGCGGTTCGGGGGGATTGAACTATAGCGTAATGCGAGGCCCGGGTGCGGTCGGGAGCGCGGGCTGGAACGCTGGAGCAACCCAGGTGGCCAGCGGGAGCTTCAGCGCGGGGGCGACGATCAATTTCGATGGCCTGGCGATCAATTTCGCCGGTAACCCCGCCTCGGGAGATACCTTCGATCTCAACCCCAGCCGCGGGCAAAGCCTGTTCAAGACGCTGCTTAACCTGCATTCCGCGCTGACTTCGGCGGCCGCGTCGCCGGCCCAGAATGCCCGCAACATGCAGGCAATCAATACCGTGATCGAGTCCCTGGATCAGGCCCAGACGCGTCTCGGATCGACCCAGGCGGCCGTGGGCACCCGGATTCAGGCGGCGCAGACGGCGGCCCAGGTCAATCAGTCCGTGCAGACGCAGTTCAAGCAGATTCGCTCCGGGCTCGAGGACGCCAATCTGCCGCAGGTCATCACCCGGCTCGACCAGGCCTCCCTTGCCCTGCAGGCGGCCTCCAAGGCGTTTGTGCAGATGCAGAGTCTGTCGTTGTTCAACTATCTGCCATGACGGCTCCCCGTCCCGGTGCCGCGCAGGGGGCGCTGGCCTATGTACAGACCGTGCTTGCCTGGGCCCGGCGCGAGGCGGCTTTCACCGAGGAGGCCACCGGGTTGGCCGCGGCCGCCGCCGAGTTTGCCACCCTGCATGCCTATGGTGCGGAGATCGAGTGGAGCTGGGGAGAAGATCATGCCCGTATCCCGCTGCTCGATGCGCAACTGGCAATGCGGTTTCTGTGTCCGCCGTCCCCGCGGGCGCGGATCGAGGCACAGCTTGCCTCGCGGTTGCGCGGGCGCGGGGTTATCGATCTGTATGGGGATCCGCTTACCTTTCGTCTCGCCACCCACGCGGACGGGCCCGTCGCCATTGCCGGGCTGGCGCGTGGGGTGACGCCATGGCGCGAAATTCTACGCCGCGTCGAGGCTCAATCCGCGGTGCGCTATATCGAACTCGATCGTGCGGATGCCGCGGTGCCGGATGCGGTGGATTGGGTGCGGTGCACGCGCCTGGCCGACTGGCTCGATCTGCTTCGACGACTGCCCGCCTGGCGGCGGTTCAAGCCCATTCTGACTTGCGACGTGGATTCCACCCCATTGCCCGGTGGTTGGAGCGAATTGCTTCTCGATAGCGACGGTCGGGGCACCCTCGAGCGCTCCCGCGCGGTGGTACGGGTGCTCGCCGCCCCCGGGCGGAGGCTTCCCGCCGGCGTGGCTGCGCCTTGGGAGGGGGCGGTGTTCGATAACCGCCGCTTCTGGAATGATCGCTACCGAATAAACCCCGAGCTGGGCTCGGGCCTTGGCTCGCGCGGTTCCGTGGGGCGGCAGAAAAAGGCGTGTCTTGCACGCGTTATGCACGAGGTCGCGCCCGATTCAATTCTCGACGTCGGCTGTGGTGATCGGGTTTTGTGGGAATCCGTCGCGTTGCCGCGGGGAGCCCGCTATACCGGGATCGATGTCGCCGAGGAGCAAATTGAGCGATTACGCCGGAAGTGGCCCGATCTTGGCTTCGTCGCCGGCGATTTCCTGGCCTGGGCAAAGACCGCACCGGCGGCGGACCTGGTGGTTTGCCTCGATGTTCTGATTCACCAGCACGAGCGGGCGGCCTACACCGCCTTCGTCGAACACCTGTGGCGGTGTACCGGCCGGTGTCTGCTGGTGGCCGGCTTCGAGACCCAACCCACGGGAGAATACGCCGGTGCTATTACCGCATGGCACGAGCCCTTGAGCACTACCCTGGCCCGCGCCGGTGCCCCGCCGGGGACGGCCCTGTTGCGCTATCGCGGCACCACGCTGTGGCAGGTGCGGCGGGAGGATGAACAACCATGACCGCACGGATCACGCTTGCGCCCGCGCCCGGGCCGGTGCCCCTGAGTCTCGCGGTCTACCGGGACCGGATCGTTGCCGGGCTCGGCGAAGGCGGGATCGAGGTCCACCCCGGCGGGGATGGCGAGCTGTACTGGGATCCCTACTGTGCCGGTGGGTTGTTTCCCCGGGCGTTACCGCCGCTCGAGGCGGCCCGCCCCACCGTGGTGACCCTGCATGGGGTCGGGCCGTTGGCGCTTCCGCCCGAGGATTACTACGCCACGCCGGCGGCGGCCGCGAGGGGTACCGCGGGCCAACTGCACCAGTTGGCTGCGTGGGTACAGCGGCGCTGGCGCATCGATCGGCTGATCACGCCCTCGCGGGCGGCGGCCGCCGAGGCGATGCACCACCTCGGCTTTCCCGCGGCGCGAATCGATGTCGTCCCGCACGGGATCGATCAAGGGGTCTATACGCCCGCCGGCCGGGTGCGGGAGGAAGCGGTCGGGCTGCTCTGCGTGGCCCAGTGGCAGCCGAAGAAGAACATTGCCCGCCTGGTCGATGCCTGGTGCCGGCTGCCCGCTAGTGGGCGGCTGCCGCTGACCCTGGTGCTGCCGGGTTATGCCGGGCCCGCGCTCCCCGCGGGGGTGCGCCTGATCGCCCGCGCGCTCGACGCGGCGGATCTTGCCGCCTACTACCGCTCCGCGGTGGCGCTGGTGTGCCCGTCGCTGCACGAGACCTTCGCCTTGCCGGTGGCCGAGGCGATGGCCTGTGGCTGTCCGGTCGCGGCGGCCGATATAGCGGCGCTACGCGAACTCTACGGCGAGGCTTACCTGCGCTTCGATCCGCGCGACCCGGTGGGGATTGGCACCGCGTTGCGGCAGTTGAGCGAGTCGCGCGGGCGGCGCGAGGAGCTGGCCCGGGCCGGGCGGGAGCAGGTGTCGGGTTATACCTGGGCCGCAAGCACGGCGGGGCACCTGGAGAGTTTCGCCCGCGCCCGGGAGGCCTGGCATCCCGGCGCCCGGCGCGGGCACGCCGTCGTGGTGCTGGGTATGCACCGCGGCGGCACCTCGGCGATGGCCGCGGCGCTGGAGGCCGGTGGCATCGATTTCGGGACGGAACAATTGCCGCCCCAGGCCGATAATCCGGGCGGCTATCACGAGGCGCTGTCGCTGCTGGAGATCGACGAGGCGCTGCTTGCGGCGCGCGGCGGCCGCTGGGACGCGCCGGGCCTGGACCTCGATCCTGCGGCCCTCGCGGGCCTTGCGCCCTATTGCCCGGCGGCGCGCATGGCGCTCACGCGAGCCGTTGCACGAACCGGTTTATGGGGCCTCAAGGAGCCGCGGATGGCGCGTCTGTTGCCGTTCTGGAAGCCGTTGCTCGAGGCGGCGGCCGCGCGGGTAATGGCGGTGGTGGTGGTGCGTCACCCGGAGGCGGTGGCCGCCTCGCTCGCCCGCCGCGACGGCATGGAGCGCGAGCAGGCGCTGGCACTGTGGCTGGAGCACATGCTGGCGATCGAACGGGACACGGCGGATCTGGCGCGGGTGGTCGTGGTGTACGAGGATTTGGTGCGCGATCCGGGGGCCACCCTGGCGGCGCTGGATCTTCCCGGACTGGATCGCGAACGGGCGGCGGCCGCGGTGCACGGGGCCTGGAGGCATCACGGCGACGGGGCGGCGGCGCCCGCGCCGGGGGCACTCGATCCGGCGTATGAAACCTGGCGCTGCCTGGTGGAAGAGGCGCACCATCCCGGTCACCGTTCCGCCGGGTTGGACTGGTGTCGCGAGGCGGGGGAGGCCTTCATCCGGGCGCAGGCGGCGGAGCCCGATGCCTATGCGCGGTGGCGGGCGCATCAAGCCGTGTGGCAGCGGGCGGTCCGGGCGAGCCCCGCTCCCGCCGGGGCGGGAGCGGTTCACCTGGTCTGTATCGCTCTTGCGGGGCGTGAGAAAGCGGCCCGGGCCTCGGTCGCCAGCTTGCTGGCCCAGGGCGATGGTCACTGGCGGCTGACGGTGCTGGCCGCCGGCCCGGCGGCGGATGAGGTTGCGGCCGACCCCCGGATCCAATGGCGGATCGCAGGAAAAGCTTCCCTGCATTCGTTTTCCGCGGGATTGCCACGCAACCCGCAGCACTGGGTGGGGCTGCTCGAGGCCGGCGACCGGCTGCACCCGGAGGCGGTCGGGTTATGCCGCCGGTTTCTCGCCGAACACCCGCGGGCGACCCTGCTCTATAGCGACGAGGACACGCTGGAGGCTTCGGGGCAGCGGGTCAACCCGCACTACAAGCCGGATTTCAACCCCGAACTGCTGCGCAGCATGCCCTACCTGGGGGGGGTGATGCTGGTGCGCCAGGACGTTCTGGGGGACCTGGGCTGGGATGACCGCTACCCCGGCGCCGAGGATTACGATCTTGCGCTACGAGTCTGGGAGCATACCGGGGGCGATACCCTGGTGCACCTGCCGGATATTCTGTATCACCGCGACGCCCAGTCCCGTCGCTGCGCAGTGAGCATCGAGGAGATGATCGCGGCGGCGCGGGCCGCCCTCGGCGCGCACCTGGCGCGCACCGCCGCCGGCGCGACCGTCCGGGACGGGCCCTTTCCGGCGAGCTTCCGGGTGTGTTACCCGTTGCCGCGGACACCGCCGGTTTCCATCCTGATTCCCACGCGGGACGAGGTGGGGCAGTTGCAGCGCTGCCTGGAAATCCTGCTCGGCGCCACCGACTATCCCGACCTCGAGGTGATCGTGCTCGACAACGACAGCCGAGAGCCCGAGGCCCGGCAGTACCTCGACGGGCTGATCGCGGCGGCGCGGGAACTCGACGGGAAGCTGCGGGTTTTGCCCTGTCCCGGGCCCTTCAACTTCAGTGCCATGATCAACCGCGGGGCCGCCGCCGCCCGGGGCGAATACCTGCTGTTGCTCAACAACGACACGGCGGCCCTGCATTCTGACTGGCTGCGGGAGATGCTGGCCCGGGTGCTGCAGCCCGGGGTCGGCGCGGTCGGCGCCCGGCTGTTGTTTCCCGGCGGTCGGGTGCAGCACGCGGGGGTGGTGCTCGGCATCGGCGACGGCGCGCCGGCGGATCATCCGTTCCTCGGATTGGCGGCGGATGCGCCCGGTTACTTCGGGCGGGCGCGGCTGGCCCAGGATTACTCGGCGGTCACGGCGGCCTGCCTGCTGCTTTCCCGGGCGGACTACCTGGCTGTGGGCGGCATGGATGAGGACGACCTGGCCGTGGCTTTCAATGATGTGGACCTGTGCCTCAAGTTGCGTCGCCGCGGCCGCCGCGTGGTCTATACCCCCTATGCAACCCTGCTTCACGAAGGCTCGAAAAGCCAGCGATCCCAGGTTGAAGGCGTTTCCGCTACCCGGCAGTCGGCGCAGTTTGGTGAGGAATCCAGGGTGATGCTGTCGCGCTGGTTGCCGCGGATCGCGGCCGATCCGGTCTATAACCCAAACCTTAGTTTGCGCGGGAAGGGGTTTACGCCCGAGGCGGCACTGCCGGCGCCGCGGTACCTGGCGCGGGTGGCGCCGCCACGGATCCTGTGCCACCCGGCGGATCGGCAGGGCTGCGGCGAGTACCGGGTGCTGGCCCCGGCGCGGGCCCTGGTGGGCGCCGGGCTGGCCGAGGCGCAGGCGAGCTTCGAACTTCCCCTCAACGCGGTCGAGATCGAGCGCGTCCAACCCCAGGCGGTGCTGCTGCAGCGCCAGCTCGAGGATCACCAGATCGAGGCGATCCGCCGCTATCGTCGCACCGGCCGGGCGTTTCTCAGCTACGAGCTGGATGATCTGATTTCCAACCTGCCGCTTACCAGTGCCCACCGAAGCACGATTCCCGCCGACATCATGCGCCGCTTGCGCGATGCCGTGGGCCTCTGTGACCGCCTGGTGGTGGCCACCGAGCCACTGGCCGAGGCCTATGGGCACTTGGCTCCGGAGGTGGTCGTGAGGCCGAATTATCTGCCGCGTAGCGTTTGGGGGGCGTTCGATCCTCCCGCGCCGATAGGCTCCCGCCGGCCCCGTGTCGGCTGGGCCGGTGGTATCGGCCATGCGGGCGACCTGGCCCTGATCGCCGGCGTGGTCGAGGCCCTGGCGCGGGAGGTGGACTGGGTGTTCTTCGGCATGTGCCCCGAACCGCTGCGGCGCTACGTGAAGGAGTTACACCCGGCGGTGCCGCTGGGCGCCTACCCCCGGGCGCTGCGGGCGCTGGCGCTCGATCTCGCGTTGGCGCCGCTCACCGCCTCTCCATTCAATGCCGCCAAGAGTAACCTGCGCCTGCTCGAGTATGGCGCCTGCGGCTACCCGGTGATCGCCAGCGATGTCGTCGCCTACCGGGGGGCGTTGCCGCTCACGCGGGTGGGTCCGCGCCGCCGCGACTGGATCCGCGCCATCCGCGAACGCCTGGCCGAGCCCGAGGCGCTCGCGGCGCAGGGGCGTGAACTGCAGCGGCTGGTGCGCGAACGCTGGTTGTTGGAGGATCACCTGGAGGAGGTGCTGGGCGCCTGGCTGCCGGGCTCTAAAGTCCCCGCGCGGGGTGCCGTTAAAGGGGATGCGGGCGAGGCGCCCGCCATTGAATCCCGGCAGGTACGCCGATATAACGCTTAAGTAAGGAGCGAAATCATGGCAGTTTCAGGGGTAATCAACACCAACCTGGGGGCGCTGTTCGCACGCAACGCCCTCAACAACACCGCCGCCGGTTTGAATCGGGCGGTCGAGGAATTGTCCACGGGCCTGAAGATCAACAGCCCGGCGGACAATCCGGCCGGCTACGCGATTGCGCAACGGTTCACCACCCAGCTTAACGGGGTGAACCAGGCGATTTCCAATGCCAACCAGGCCGTTTCGCTGGTCCAGACCGCCACCGGCGCCATTCAGCAGCAGACCAACATTCTGCAGAAGATCCGCACCATCGCGGTGCAGGCGGCCAACGGCTCGAACAGCGTCACCGACCGCCAGGCGCTGCAAAACGTGGTGGGGCAACTCACCGCGCAGGTCAACACCATCGCCCAGCAGACCCAGTTCAACGGCCAGAACATCTTGAACGGGAACTTTGCCGGCGAGCAGTTTCAGGTGGGCGCCAACGCCAACCAGATCCTCAATGTTTCGATCGCCAATGCCAGCGCGAAGTCGATCGGGGTGAATGAAACCGGTGCAGGGAGCACCCTGTTCGGTGGCACGTCGGGTTCGACGGTGAATGGGCTGGCCTTTACCGGGACCACCTCGGGTGGGGCATTCACCTCGGGGGCGGTCACGATTGCCGGCTCCACCGGCACCCAGAGCGTCACGGTGACCGCCGCGACGGAGTCCGCACAAAGCATTGCCGCCTCCATCAACGCGGTGACCGAGAACACCGGGGTCAGCGCCGCGGCGAAGACCAGCGTTGCATTTACGGCGAACTTCAACGGCAGCTCGATCAGCTTCACATTGGGCAACGGTACGACCGCCGCGCAGACGAATACGGTCAATATCACCGCGACCAACCTGCAGGGGCTGATCAGCTCGGTCAACGATAACACGGCCACCACCGGTATCGCCGCGAGCGAGGACGCCAACGGCAACCTGGTTTTGACCCAGTCCAATGGTGCGAACATCTCCATCACCGGCTTTACCGGCGTCAGCGGAACCAGCTTGACGGCGGTGGCGTCCGGCGGGACGGGAACCGCGATCACCTCGGGATCCGCTACCGGGTTATTCCAGGGCCTGGTGACGGCGCAATCCACCCAGGGCTTTGCGATCACCTCCGGCGCCAGCAATATCGGGATAACGTCGGCGAGCACGTTGCAAAGTGTGTCGAGCGTGAATGTCGGCACGGTGCAGGGAGCCAACAAGGCGATCAGCATCGTCGATTTTGCGATCTCGGCACTCAACCAGCAGGGGGGGCAACTGGGCGCGATACAAAACCGCATTCAGAGCATCACCAGCAACTTGCAGACGGCGGCGACCAACCTGACCGCGGCGCGTTCCACGGTCCAGGATGCCAATATCGCCCAGGTCACATCGCAGTTGACCCGCGAGCAGATTCTGCAACAGGCGGGTATTTCCACCCTGGCGCAGGCCAATGCATTGCAGCAGAGCTTCCTCAA
The DNA here is from genome assembly GCA_027018875.1 of Gammaproteobacteria bacterium. Taxonomy (GTDB): domain Bacteria; phylum Pseudomonadota; class Gammaproteobacteria; order JAKDMP01; family JAKDMP01; genus JALUYA01. Next base: position 60,093 of record JALUYA010000032.1, on the reverse strand, counting down.
GCTGCTGCCCTGAGTCGGGCCGCCATGGCTACTACGGGGTTCCGGTATATCCGGAGCCCCGTAGGTTTACCGGGATTGCGCCATGATTCATGCCGTGACCATTCAACCCGCACCGCAACCCACGGCAGCGGGGGTACCGCGCGCGGGCGCCGCCGTTGCCGGCCAGGCTCCGCGCCGCGGCGTCCGAACAGCCGTTATCGCGTCGGAGACCAAGCGTGACGACGGGAGGGCACGCGCCCCGCGGAGCGCCCGGCGGTCCCCGCTATCCGCGGCTCCGTCCGCGGCTGAACTGCGTCATGCCGAGGCATTGGCAAGGCAGGTACAGGCCCATTTCCCACCACGATCGGCCGTGGTACTGCAGGTCGGACTCGGCGAATCCGGGGCCAAGGGAGGGAGCGGGATCGTGTTGCAGTTGATAGACCGCATGACCCACCAGGTCTATTTTCGGATTCCGCCCGATCAGGCCTCGCCCGTGGTGGCGCGCCTGGTGGTCAACGGCATGGGTTCAGGGTTATTTGTGGATTCGAAGATTTGAGGAGAACTTGAATGACCGTTTCCATCCCCGGGATCATCAGTGGCATCAATACCGGCCAGTTGATTCAAAAACTGACCCAGATTTATCAGGCGCCGATCAAGCAGCTCCAGTCCCAGGTGGCCCAGGAGAATGCGCAGCTCACTGCCTGGGGTAATTTCAAGAGCGGCCTGGCGCAGTTGCAGAGTGGCCTGGGCGGACTGGCGAATATCAATACGCTAAGCCAGCGCTCGGTGAGCAGTTCCAACACCGGTGTGGCCACCGCTACGGTGGACAATACCGCCTCGCCGGGAGCCTATTCTCTGTCGGTTACCGCCTTGGCGCAGGCCCAGGATCTTTATTCGGCCGCTTTCGCCAGTGCCGACCAGACCGTTGTCGGCACGGGAACACTACAGATTCAGGTTGGTTCGGGGAGTCCGCTCAGCCTGAGCATCGACAACTCGAACGATACGCTCAACGGCATCGCCAGCGCCATTAACGGTGCCGGCGCCGGGGTCAGGGCGGCGGTTATTTACGACGGCAGCGGTTATCGGCTCACCCTGGCGGGAACCCAGCCGGGTGCCGCCAATGCCTTTACCGTGACGGTCTCGGGAGCCACCGGGAGCCTTGCCGACCTGAACTATAACGCCACCACCAAGAATATGACCGAAAGCGCGGCGGCCCAGGATGCGGCCGCCACCATCAACGGCATCGCGGTTACTTCCACCACCAATACCCTTTCCGGCACGGTTCCGGGGCTCACTATCCAGTTGCTGCAGCCGGGCTCGGCGACGTTGACGGTCAGCCAGGATGTCGGCAGCGTGGTCAAGGCGGTCCAGGACTTTGTCACTGCTTTCAACGGGGCGATGAATACCATCAACGACCTGACCAAGTATGACGCCACGACCCAGACCGCCGGACCGCTGCTGGGGAACCCCGAAGTGCAATCGGTGCGCACGCAGTTGCTCAATGCTATTAGCGGGTTCGGCCAGGGAGTCCCGCTGGGCAGCCAGTACAATGGGCTGGGCTCGGTGGGGTTGACAATCAATCAGGATGGCACCCTCAGCCTCGATAGCGGGACCCTGACCACGGCGCTGCAGGACAATTTCACGGCGGTTGCCGGGCTGTTCGGGCGCATCGGATCGAGTACCGGCAGCGGCATCCAGTATGTGTCCGCCGGGGATCAGACTCAGCCCGGTACCTATGCGGTGGATGTCACCACTCCCGCCAGCCAGGCGAGCCTGACCGGCTCGAGCGCGGTGCCGGCAAGCGGTATCGCCGCGAGCGAGACCCTTACTGTCACTTCGGGTACCACCTCGGTCGGGGTTACGTTGGCCGCGGGGAGCACCATCGGAACTATCGTCAGCGATATCAACGCGGCGCTTACCCAGCAGGGACTCGATGGGCTCACCGCGGTAAACAGCAATGGATACCTGAAGCTGTACAGCACCGCCTATGGCAGCAGCCAGCAGTTTAGCGTGGTATCGAACCAGCCGGCTGCCGGGCAAAGCGGGATCGGCACCACCACGCTGACGGGCACGGGGGTGGATGTGGTCGCAACGGTCAATGGCCAGGCCACCACCGGAACCGGCCAGCAGGCGCAGGTAACGGGGACCGGGGCGGCCTATGGCCTGAACTTGAACCTGACCAGCGCGGCCACCGGGAATATCGGTTCGGTTACGGTTTCCAGTGGGCTCTACCAGCAGCTCAACCCCCTGTTGAGCAATGTGCTCGATACCCAAAACGGGGCGATTGTGGCGGCTACCAACAGCATCAATTCAACGATAGACAGCCTGAACCAGCGCATCTCCACCCTGCAGCAGAATGTGCAGGCGCAAACCCAACTGCTGCAGGCGCAGTTCAACCAGATGGAACAGACGCTGGCGCAGTTGCAGCAGACGGGAACCTACCTGAGCAATTACTTCGGGACTAATTCCGGCTCCAATACCGGCACGGGTGGGTCCGGTTCCAAAACCCCTTAAATCCAGGACACTCGGGAGCGAGATACCATGAATGCAGACGGAGCCGTAACCAGAATAGGGGTAGCGGCCTATCGCAGCACCCGTGCGGTCGGTATGGATCCCGCGCGCATGGTGGCCCTGGGCTTCGACGGGTTGAGCGAATACCTGCGCCGCGCCTACCAGGGATTCGAATCCGGTGATGTTTCCGCCCGGGCACAGGCCCTGGATCGCGCCTTTCGCGTGGTGGAACATCTTCTGGCCGCCCTGGATTTCGAAGCGGGCGGTGAGCTGGCCATGAATCTGGAGGGCCTATACCGCTTTCTCCTGGACCGGCTGGCCCGGGCCAACATTTTCAATGATCCCGAACTGCTTGCCGAATGTCGCCCGGTGGTGGAAAATTTGCGTCTTGCGTGGAACGAGGTGGCCGGAAATGGAGACGGATCCGCATAGCGGCAATGACGGGGTCAAGTTGCATCAACGCCTCGGGCTGAGCTGGCGGGAAGCGGTAATACCCGAGACCCGGGTGCTGAACGCCATCATGCACGACAATGAGGCGCTTTTGGCTAATCAGGTCTGGCTGGAAGAGCTGGAAAGCAGTTATCGGGATACGCCGGTCGGGGAGGATCCACAGGCCCGGACCGAGACCCGGCTGGGCTTGCTGATCGCCTTGTTCGGCATGTGGCTGCGGCGGCAGTTCGAGCCGCCTCCCGTGGTTCCGGTGATTCTGGGTGAGAACACCTTGGCCTGGGAGAGCGATACCGCACCCCCGCGGGACGCGACCCTGCTGGTCGAGGTGTATCTCAATTCGCGTTTGCCGATGCCGCTGATCTTGCCGGCGACCGTGCAACAAGTGATTCCTTCCGGGGATGGTTCCAAGTGGCACATCGAGACCCGCCTGGAGCAAATGTCGCCGGCGGCGCGCCAGGGTGTCGCCCGGGTGGCCTTTCGCTATCATCGGCGCATTCTACGTGAACGTCATGAACGCCTGGAGGCCGAAGGCGACCCACCCGGTACGCCCGATGATACCGGGGACCCGGTCCGGGGATGATCGAATCGAGCTGGTGCGCGTGGTGCCGGGGGTGAGCTATTTGGGGTTCTCTTTCCGGGATCCGCGTCGCCCGGGCGGGGCAGGCAAGGAGAGGTTGGCTAGCGGGGGGTATCCGAGAGGCGATGTGCATTGGTCCATTCGATGGCCTGGAGATAGGCTTCTCCCAATTGAGCCGCAGGAACGGGGGTATTCACGACTTGACTCCAGTGGCCCTGCTCATAATTTTTGATCAGGCTCAGCAGCCGGGCATAAGGCCCGGTTCCCTCCTCCAGGGCGGCCTTCAGGTCCTTGCTCAAGGGCAGCGAGACCAATATTTCCCGTATCGGTGCCTGGATGATGGCATCGAGCAGGGAAAACAGGCCCAGGGTAAAGGCCTTGCCGGGGTTCAGGCCGAGCAGGGGCGCGAGAACCTCCGCCATCCTGGCGCGAATGGCGGCCATGTCCAAAAGCTCCGCACTGATGGGTTTCAGGCCGGACAGGGCCATGAGGCCGAGCCAATTCCTGAGTTGGTCGACGCCGAGATAGACGATGGCATGGCTGATGCTCTCGATTTCGATCTCAATCCCGTAATAGGCGGAATTGACCCAGCGCAATACCCGGTAGCTGAGCGCCGCATCGGCCTTTACCAGGTCCTCGATATCCTTGACGGCGATTTCCGGGTTCTGGAGTTGTGCCAGCAAGGCCAGGGGAGCCATCAGGCTGGGAGGGATTTTGCGGTTGCTCCAGCTATCGGAGTGAGACAGGAATTGACCCTGGAATAACTCGAACCCGGCCTGTTTGGCCGCGTCGAAATCCGCTTGGGTGTCGAGCCCGGAAGCACACCCGCGGGCCGGGTATCCCTGGAGTCGCTGGAGCCAGGCGCCCAGTTCGGATGGGGAGGTCGTCCCACCCGGAATGATGACGATTTCGGCTTGCAAAAACAAGGGGAACAGGCTGGGAGTGTAGGGGAATTTCAACAACGCCAGGTTGATTCCCCGCTGTGCCGACAGCCGCGCCAGGTAGGAGGCCTCGGGGTCCAGGTCGGGGGAATATTCCAAGGCGATTCCCAGCTGGGGGTGTGGGGCGCAAAGTTCCATGAGCCACTCGATATCAGCGTGGGTGGTGGCGATAAAAATACGATGCTCCGCCGTCAAATATTCCAGCCCGGTTTCAATGAGTGCGGTGATTTGCGATTGGTGATTTCCGGCGGTTGTGGCGTTGTCCATCCCGGCAATGAAATGGTGTTCCAGCAGGTAGCCGACCACCTGCAGGCGGGTATCGAAAACCGGTTGGCGAGTCAATAGTAGTTCATCCATAACTGCATTCCCACGGGTGGAGCGGATAGGCCGGTGTATTCACGGGGCACTCAAACCCGGGAATGGGGATTACCCACCGTGAGGGACCGACCATCCAAACCCCGTTATACTACCGGTAAATGCATCCGACGGGGAAAACATGGCTAAGTTGAACATGAATGGCTAGGGTTTTGAACGAATGTACTAGTAGGATGGGCAGGCCGGAGAGATACAAGAAATTCGTGCGGGAGGAACGAGGCGCAATAATTTCGTCTTGTCATATTTTTGACTCATCTTGGCCGCGATCTTATCTTGATAGTGGGGAGTAGATTCAACATGCGGGCAGGCCTTAGCGGCATGGTCTTGGGTACCGTGGTATTGACACTGGCGCTTGCCGCTTCGGGCGGGGTCGCCTACGTTGCGGCGAGGTTGCAAACCCGGGTTGATGCCAACAAAGTGCGATTGGTAGCGGAACGCACCCGCTATGCGCTGGAGTCCCGCTTGGATCGCTACCGGACATTGTTAAACGCCATGGCGGCCTACAACCGGAGCATGCCGCAGGCGACCCAGGCGCACTGGGTGCGTTTTGCCCACACGGTATGGCCGGATCCAAAAATTACCGGAGAGGCGCTTTTACGCCTGCGCCCGGTCAGCCCCTCCGCGATAAAAGCCTTTTACCGCGGGCTGCATGCACCGGCCGCGGCAAGGAGATTTGCCGCGGCCGAACGCTACTGCGTGGTGGATCGGGTCTGGCCGGGTGGTTTGTACTCCCGCTTGGCAGGCTTTAATGGTTGTGCTCCAACCGTCGGCCGGCAGGTGCTCCAACGGGCGGAAAAACAGCGGGGGATAACGATTCCCGCGCGAACTTTTTTGCTGCGCAACCATATTGAGATTCCGGGCCTGATATTCGTCCGCTGGGTTTCCGCGGCGGGAAGCTGGGTGGTCTTGAGCGTTCCGCTGCGGGACGCATTTTATATTCCGCCGGTTCAGGCCGGCGGCATGAACTGGCGGATCATCACCGGGGGGAATAGCTCCGGTGGGCACGGGCGGGTGCTTTATGCCGGAATGTTTGCCGGATCCCCGCCGGGGGCCTTCGCCCGCCGGTTGGGGCTGGCGCGGAAAGTTTCCAGCGACCTGAGCATCCCGCGAACGCCCTGGCGGATTCAGTCTCAAGCCTGGGTGAATGCAAGCCCCTTGGCCTATGGGGTGTTCGTCGGCGGATTGTTGATGGCACTGCTGCTGGGGGCGTTTTTTTTCGTTTTGGCAAGTACCCGGAATCGGGCCCTGAACCTCGCCCGGCGGATGACCCGCGAGGTGCGGGAAAACCGCGATCTTTTGGCTTCGGTAACCGACAATATCCACGATGGTGTTTACCGCGGCACGTTGCAAGAAGGCCTGGTCTATGTGAATAGAAGCCTGGTGCGGATGTTTGGATTGAAAACGGAGGCCAACGCGCTTTCGCAGCCGCCGCAGGATTTTTACGCCGATCCGTCCCAGCGTGAGAAGTTACGTGAAAAACTGATGCATGAAAATGAGTACCGGGATGTCGAGGTGGAGTACCGGCGTGCCGACGGAACGCATTTTACCGGGCTGAATACCGCCCGGTTGCTGCGCGATGCGAGCGGAAACCCCGAGTACTACGTAGGGGTCATTACGGACATTACCGAGAGGCGCGAGGCCGAACGGCAGGCTCGTTTCGTGGCCAATTACGATCAGTTGACGGGGTTGCCGAACCGGGTGTTTTTCGAGGTGAGCGCGGAACGGGTGCTGATGGCATCCAGGAACCGTCTTGCGGGGGTGTTATTGGTCGATCTGGATCGGTTCAAAAATATCAATGATTTTCATGGGCACGATACCGGAGACCTGGTGCTTATCGAACTGGCTTCCCGCTTGCAGGGATGCCTGGGCGCCGAGGATCTGGTTGCCAGAATCGGTGCGGATGAGTTTGCGGTCCTGGTGGGTAACCAGAGGGAGGCGAATGACATCGGGGATGCGGCGCAGCGGATACTCGATGCACTGAGTCGGACCTACACGGTGCTCGGGCTCGAGTTGCATTTGATGGCCTCCATCGGCATCGCCGTATTCCCGCAAGACGGTCCGGATGTCAATACGCTCCTGGGAAATGCGGAAACGGCAATGTATCGGGCCAAGGACCAGGGGCGGGGGCGGGTGGCGTTCTTCGAACCCAGTTTGAACCGTGCCGCCATGCGGCTACTCAAGCTCGAAGAGGAGTTGCGCCTGGCGGTCGCGAATGAAGAACTCACCCTCTATTTTCAGCCCCGTATTTCCCTGGCCGACGGACGAATTTCGGGGGTCGAGGCGCTGGCGCGGTGGGTTTCACCCTCGCTGGGAACAATCAGCCCCGAAGAGTTCATTCCCATTGCCGAGCGCAGCCGCCTAATCGAAGACCTGGGATTGTGGGCCCTGCGCACGGCTCTTTCCGAGTGGAAAATCTGGAATGGATTGGTTAAATCTCCTCCTTCGATCGGGGTCAATGTATCCGCGCAGCAATTGCGGGGCCAGGATTTCTCGGACAAGGCCCTGGAGACGCTCGCACACTCCAACGTCGCCCATTCGATGCTCGAGATCGAGCTGACCGAAACCCAGCTGCTGGACCTTGGCTTGGCGCAGGAACAAGATCTGCTCATCCTCAAGAGCAACGGGATCCGACTGGCACTGGATGACTTTGGCACCGGGTATTCGAACCTCGCCTATCTGATTCGCCTGAACATCGACGTGGTTAAAATCGATCGCAGCTTCGTGCAACGGATGTTGCTGGACAAGAATGTGGCCGCCCTGGTGCGGGGCATCATTTCCCTGGCGCGCGACTTCGGCGCCCGGGTGGTGGCGGAAGGGGCGGAAAAAGAGGAGGAGTTACGCGCCTTGCATGAACTGGGTTGTGATGAGATTCAGGGGTACCTGTTGGCACGACCCATGGCCGCCAAGGATTTCTGTGATTTTTTAAGTCAAATCGAGCGTGACGGCCCGCCTGAACCTTTCGATCGCTATATGAGCGCGAAATAGCCCGGGCCGGCCGGGAGCGGATCCGCCGGGATCCGTGGCGCCCGGGGAGGCGGAGACCGATTTTTAACCGCATTGATTAAGCGGGTGATGCGGGTTCGAGGATTGCGGCGACGCCCGTGCCCCGCCGGTGCAGATAGGGGTCGGCCCGCGCTTGCCGCCTTTTTGCGCCAGGGCCTTGGCCAGCGTCGCGACGATGCGTGCCCCGGTGGCCGCGAAGGGATGGGCGATAGCGATACTGCCGCCGTGCCGATTGAGCCGGTCGCGATCTCGCCGAGGCGCTGACCCTTCAGCCCGTGGCGTTTAACCAGGACCCGCAGTACGTGGCGCAGCATCTCTTTGTTGCTGATTTCGGCGTAGCGGGTTCCGGCGCGGCAGAATGGAATACGCATCCCACCGGCGATGGCGACACGGCGGGATGCGGCGGTTCCATGGCGTTTTTCTGCAAGCCCGGGTAGTGTTTGGTCTGCCACGTGATGGGGTTCGGTTCAAGCCGCCTTCAGGGTTCGAGGCGGCGATCGAGGGTGCGAAACCCGATCGCCTCGGCCAGCTCCGGGGTATCGATGGTGTCGCTACCCGCGAGATCGGCAATGGTCAGGGCGAGTTTGAGAATCCGGTGGTAGCCGCGGGCGGACAATCCCAGCCGGGCGCTGGCCTGCTCCAGCAAGGTACGTCCCGGCGGATCCAGGCGGCAATAGCGGTTGAGCGCGGCGGTGTCGAGGCTGGCATTGGGCCTGCCGGCCCGCGCGTATTGCCGTTCCCGGGCCGCTGCGACCCGGGCGGCGACGGTGGCGCTGGTTTCCCCGTCGGGGGCGCGACCCGGAGCCAGGCTGGCGGCTTTGGGCCGGGGAACCTCTACGTGCATGTCGATACGATCCAGGATCGGGCCGGATACCCGGCTTCGGTATCGGGCGACCTGATCCGGGGTACAGCGGCAGCGCCCGTCGGGATCACCGCGGTGGCCACAGGGGCAGGGATTCATCGCCGCAATGAGCTGAAACCGGGCCGGGAACTCGGCCTGGCGGGTGGCGCGCGAGATCACGATGCGTCCGGACTCCAGCGGTTCCCGCAGTACCTCCAGGACCCGCCGGTCGAACTCGGGGAGTTCGTCGAGAAACAGAACCCCGTTGTGAGCCAGGGAGATTTCGCCCGGGCCGGGCACGGAACCGCCGCCGACCAGGGCCGCGGCCGAGGCACTGTGGTGCGGATTCCGGTAGGGGCGTCTTTTCCAGGCGGCGGGATCGAAGCCCCGGGTGCTGACCGAGGCGATGGCGGCGGTTTCGATTGCCTCGGCTTCCGTGAGCGGCGGCAGCAGCCCGGGTAAACGCTCGGCCAGCATGCTCTTGCCGCTACCGGGAGGGCCGATCATCAGCAGACTGTGCCCGCCCGCGGCGGCAATCTCCAGGGCCCGCTTGGCCCGGGTCTGGCCACGCACTTCACTGAGGTCGGCATAGGCGGGATGATTCGGGGTGGGAAAGACCGCGGCGGGGGTAAGGGTTGCCTCGGTAAGGGCGGTGACCAGGGTGGGCAAGCTTTCGGCGGCATAGACATCCAATCCCGCAACCCGGCTTGCCTCGGGCAGGTTGGCCCGCGGTAGCACCAGTCCGCGACCGGCCTGGGCGGCGGCAAGAGCGGCCGGCAGGGCGCCACGCAGTGGGCATATCTCCCCCGAGAGGGATAGCTCACCCAGAAATTCCAGGGTCCCCAGTTCAAACCGGGGTTTGAGTTGCCTCGATGCCGTGAGGATACCGAGCGCAATGGCCAAATCATAGCGTCCACCTTCCTTGGGCAGGTCGGCGGGGGCGAGATTCACGGTGATCCGCCGGGCGGGCCATTCAAAATGGCTGTTGATCAGGGCGCTTCGCACCCGTTCGCGGGCTTCGCGTACGGCCGCTTCCGGGAGCCCGACCAAGGCGAATCCTGGCAGGCCGGGAGAAAGATGCACTTCGACCCGCACCGCCGGGGCGGTAATTCCCGCCGTTGCCCGGGCGTGGATCTTGGCGAGGTTCACCGGATCGGCTCTGGTGCTCAGCCGGGATCCTTGGGTTGAGTTTCGATCTCGGCAAGTCTTGCGGCCAGTCGATCCAGATGTTCCCGGGTTCGCGCGAGCAATGCGTTTTGGGCATCGAACTCCTCGCGCGTGACCAGGTTGAGCCGCGCCAGTCCGGCTTCGACCACGCTGCGGAAATTGCGTTCCAGGTCCTCCCGGGCCTGGCGCAGAGGTTGCGGCAGCCCCGCGGTGAAGCGCTGGGCAAGTTCATCGAGAAAACGGGGATTGGTTTGCATAATTCGGGTAAGCGATGGAATATGCTGAGTGTAGCCGATTGCGGGCAGTGTTACACTCGATGCGGAAACGGGAGGTGCCATGAAACTGATTACGGCTATTGTTAAACCGTTCAAACTCGATGATGTGCGCGAGGCACTCGCCGATGTCGGACTGGAGGGAATGACCGTGACCGAGGTCAAGGGGTTCGGGCGTCAGAAAGGGCACACCGAGCTATATCGCGGGGCCGAGTACGTGGTTGATTTTCTGCCCAAGATGAAGGTGGAGGTCGCCGTCTCCGAGGCCTTGCTCGAGCGGGCGGTCGAGGCCATTCAGGCCGCGGCGCGTACCGGCAAGATCGGCGATGGGAAGTTGTTCGTCACGCCGCTGGAACAGGTGATGCGGATTCGCACCGGAGAGCGGGATGAGGCGGCTTTGTAAGGGCCTGTTCTGGGTTGCACTTGTGGGCGCCGGCGCCTGGCCGGCGTTCGCTGCCCCGGGATCGGGTGGTGCCGTTTATACCTGGGTGGATCGAAACGGGGTGCGCCATTATGCGGACAAGGCCCGGGTGCGGAGCGCGAAGCGGCTCGATCTTCGGACCCCGGTGGTGACCCGCATGGCCGCGGCTGGTACGCGCCCGCGGGCCGCGCCCGGCGCAGTCCGGGCGCGGCCGGCTCCCATTACCCGGCGGGTCGAGGCCGAGCGGCGGAAATACTGCCGGAGCGTACGCACCAATATCGCCAAGCTGGAATATGCTCGCCGAATCCGGCTGCGCGAGAAAGGCAAGATACGTTATCTCAGCGGCGCCCAGATCGGGCGTTACCGGGCGAAGTTGCGCCGGAGACTGGCGCGGTATTGCGGAAAATAGGCACGGGTTCGCAACCGCGCCAACCGGTCCCGTTGGGGTTCAACTGCCTTCCAGGGCCTCAAGGACGAAGGGGGGCAGGGCGAGCGCCGCGCGGTGGGTCGCCGGGCTGTAGTAGCGGGTTTCGAAGGCGCGGCGCTCGGCGGCCGTTTCGCGGAAACCATCCAGGTTGGCTCCTTTTCGGGCCAGTGTGGCCGACCACCAGCCGGAAGGATAGACCGGCTGGGGAAAGTCCAGGGTGGCGACCGCGTGGAAGCCCGCCTCGCGCATGGCAAGGCGCATGGCGCGGATCAATTCGAGGTGCAGAAAGGGGGATTCGCTCTGGTGGGCCAACATGCCGCCGGGAGCCAGCACGCGATGACACTGGGCGTAAAAGGCGGATTCGAATAGCCCCTTCGCGGGACCGATGGGGTCGGTGCTGTCGACGATTATAACATCGGCGCTTGCCGCCGGGGCGGCCCGCATCCAGGCAATGCCGTCCGTGAACCGAAGCCGGGCGCGGGGGTCGGCGATGCCGGCCGTCAGTTCAGGAAAATAGCGTTCCGAGACCCGGGTGACCCGTTCGTCGATCTCGATCTGGGTAACCTGCTCGACCCCTTCATGCTTCAGCGCCTCGGTGAGACTGCCGCAGTCGCCGCCACCGATGATAATGACCCGCCGGGGGCCGGCATGGGTGAAAAGCGCCGGATGGACCAACATTTCGTGATAGAGGAAATTATCCCGCTGGGCAAGCATGATGTAGCCGTCGATGACCAGCAGGCGGCCGAATTTCAAGGTGTCATATACCTCGATCGACTGATACGGACTGCATTCACCGTGTAGCTTGGCCGTTACCTTGAGGCCGAATACCGTTCCCGCCTCTTCGGCGGATTCAAGAAACCATTTTTTTTCGTCGAGCGTCATTTTCGTTTCGCAAGATTGTCAAGGCCGATTAGTATAGAGAGATTCGGCGATCCGGTTGGAATGGGAGTACTCGACAGGTGGCGGCAAGCGGCGCGGACTATGGTATTGATCGTTGGGGCGGCGGGTATTTCGGGGTGAACGCCGCCGGGCATCTCGTTGCGCGGCCCGTGGCGGGGGGGGCCGAGGTGGATCTGATGGATCTGGCCGAGCGGCTCCAGCGCGGCGGAATTCGCCTGCCGGTCCTGGTGCGCTTCGGGGATATGCTCAGGCGCCGGGCCGTTGAATTGATCGATGCCTTTGCCGGAGCGCGAACCGGGCACGCCTACCGCGGTGCCTATCGGCTGATTTACCCGATCAAGGTCAACCAGGAACGTCACGTGATCCGTGAAATCACCCGCCTGGGCGCGGATCGGGTCGGGCTCGAGGCAGGCAGCAAGCCGGAGTTGATCGCGGTGCTCGGCCTGGCGCATCGCTCCAGCACCATCGTATTCAATGGCTACAAGGATCGTGAGGGCTTGCGCCTGGCGCTGGCTGGCGGGCTGATGGGGTATCGCGTATATATCGTGATCGAGAAGCCGGGGGAACTCGAGTTATTGCTCGGCGAGGCCGCCGCCCTCGGTGTGACTCCGCGCCTCGGCGTGCGCGTGCGTTTAGCCAGCGCTTCGGCGGGCAAGTGGCAGAATACGGGGGGCGAAAAATCGAAGTTCGGCCTGACCGCAACCGAGCTGATCACCCTGGTGGATCAGCTACGCGGAAGCGGTCATCTGGACTGGTTGCGGCTGGTACATGTCCACCTCGGATCCCAGGTGGCCAATATCCGTGACATTCAGCGTGGCATGGCGGAGACTGCGCGGTTCTATGCCGAGCTGCGGGCTCTGGGCGCCCCGATCGAAGTGGTTGATGTAGGGGGTGGACTCGGGGTGGATTACGAGGGTACCCGTTCGCGCAGCGATTGTTCGATGAACTACAGCCTCGGGCAATACGCCGAGGCGGTGGTGCGGGCGCTGGCCGAGGTCTGTAGCGCCCAGGGGTTGCCGAATCCGGCGGTTTTTTCCGAGTCGGGGCGGGCCTTGACGGCGCATCACGCGGTGCTGTTGACCAATGTGGTGGAAACCGAGTGTCCCGTGATTCGGCAACCCCCCGCAGAGCCGGATCCGGAGGCGCACCCGGCCTTGCGGGAATTATGGCAAGCCTATTGCCGGGCCGCCGTCATCAATCCCCAGGAGGCCTACGCCGATGCCCGGTACTGGATCGGGGAAGTGCACTCGCTTTTCAGCCACGGGCTGATCGATCTTGCCGCCCGCGCCCGGGCCGAGGCCATTCATCTGGCGCTGGCGCAGCGGGTACTCGGGCGATTGGATCCGGCCCGTGCCGCGCAACGCGAACTGGCCGAAACCCTGACCGAAAAGCTGGCCGACCGCCTGTTCATCAACCTTTCGATTTTCCAGTCTCTACCCGATATCTGGGCCATCGGGCAGGTGTTCCCGATCGCGGCGCTCGGGCGGCTTAACGAGCCGCCCGGGCGCCATGCCCTGTTGCGCGATCTGACCTGCGATTCCGATGGGCGGATCGACCTCTACGTCGGGGGACGGGGGCTGGAGTCCGTCCTGGCGGTACACGAGCCGGACGGGCGGCCCTACCTGTTGGGTATTTTCCTGGTAGGCGCCTACCAGGAGATTCTGGGCGACATGCATAATCTGTTCGGTGATACCAACGCCGTGAATATAACGGTGAATGAGTCGGGTTACACGCTGCATGACACCCGCCGCGGTGACAGCGCCGAGGATTTGCTGCGCTACGTGCATATTCCTCCGCAGGCGCTGGTGCGAACCTGGCGCCGCCGCCTGGCCCGTTCCGGGCTGGACCCGCAACGCCGGTGCGAGTTGCAGGTTCTGCTGGAACGTGGGCTCAAGGCCTATACCTACTTGGATCGATGAACCCTATTCCGGTATCGCGCGGACAAAGAGAGGGGTTTTTGCCGGATCTGTGCAGCGCCGAGGCCACGCTGACGCTGATCTTGTTTGCCGCGCTGGTCGCGATCACCCTGGCGCTGGCGCGTGGTGAACTCCCGGGATTCTGGCCCGACCTCGGGCGGCTCGTGCTGCTGGCGGAGTTCTTGACCCTGGCCAGCGCGGCCGCCTTGTGCTTGCTGCGCCGGTATCTGCTGGCACTGCCTCCGGTAGCGGCGGTCTTGTCGGCCTATTTCGCCTTGCTGGCCGTGGCGGCGCTGGTCGGCGAGGGGGCTTACCTGGTGCATTCGATCTATGGGGCGCCGGGTTTCGGGCCCTGGAGCCATTCGGGCTGGATGGTGCGGCTCGTGATGGCTGCCGCGATTGTCGATGCCCTGGTGTTGCGCTATCTCTATGTGCGTGCAGAGTGGCGCGATAACGTCCGCCGCGAGGCCGGAAGCCGGCTGGAGGCGTTGGAGGCGCGCATCGAGCCTCACTTTCTGTTTAACACCCTGAATACCGCGGCCGCGCTGGTTCACGCCAATCCCGAGGCCGCCGAACGCACCCTCGAAGATTTGGCCGAGTTGTTTCGTCACGCGTTGACGGCGCGCCCGGCCCGGGTTTCCCTGGCCGAGGAACTGGAGTTCGCGCGGCGGTACCTGGCCATCGAAGCACGCCGGCTTGGACCCCGGTTGCAGGTTGATTGGTGCATTGCCGAGGGGGCCGAACAGGTGGCTATTCCACCGTTTTTGCTTCAACCCTTGGTGGAAAATGCCGTGGTGCATGGCATCGAGCCCCGGTCCGGTCCGGGCCGGGTGCGAATCGGGGCGGCGCCCCGTGGCAAGCGGCTGGAACTGGTGGTCGAAAACCCACTGGCGGAGTGGAATCCCGGCTCGGGCCACGGGGTCGGTCTTGCCGGTGTGCGCGCGCGGCTGGCGTTGGCCTGGGGGGAGGCGGCCGAAATCGCGGTGGAACGTAAAGATGCTATCTTCCGGGTGCGTATTCTGTGCCCCTGGAGGCGGATGGATGCGGATTCTGATAGCCGACGATGAGCCACTTGCACGGCAGCGTTTGCGGCGCTTGGTCGATGCCGCGGGGGCCGGTGAAGTGGTGGCCGAGGCCGCGACCGGCCGGGAAACCCTGGCCGGGGTTTCCCGCTGGAATCCCGACCTGGTATTGCTCGATATCCGCATGCCCGAGGGCGATGGTCTGTCCGTGGCGATGGCGCTTGCGGCCGAGACGCCGCCGCCCGCCGTGGTGTTTGTGACCGCCCTGGCCGATCGGGCGCTCGGGGCGCTGCAGGCCGGGGCAGCGGCCTATCTGGTCAAGCCGGTGAACCGCGAACGGCTGGCCGCGGCCATTGCCCGTGCCTGTCGCCCCTCGCGGGCGCAGTTGCTCAACTTGGCCAGGGTGCAATCGCGGCGGTACCTGGCGGCACGGGTTGGGCGCGAGTTGCGTATGATTCCACTTCTCGAGGTGAACTACTTCCGTGCCTGCGACAAGACGACGCTGGTGCATTACGCCGGCGGTGAGGTGGCCATCAATGAGTCATTGACGGCGTTGGAGAATGAGTTCGGCGCCCGGTTTATGCGGATTCGGCGGGATCTTCTGGTTCGCTGCTCCGCGTTGCGGCGGCTGTTATCCGGTCCCGCCGGCGCTTGGGTGGAACTCGATGACGGTTCACGGCTGCCGGTAGCGCGGCGGCTCAAGCGCCGCGTCGCTGCCTATATTGAACGAGGAAATGATCGATGCGAATAATTTTTGCTTCCCGCAAGAGTTCATTGGCCCGACGGCAGACCGAATGGGTGATGGCTGCAATTAGGGCCGGGCACCCCGGGCTTAAGACCGGGGTGCTGGCGCTTTCGACTCGAGGCGACGAATTGCTCGATCGTTCCCTTGCCGTTCTGGGTGGGAAGGGATTGTTCATCAAGACGCTGGAAGAGGCCTTGGCCGATGGACGGGCACGGCTTGCGGTCAACTCCTTAAAGGATATGCCGACACAGTTGGAACCGGGATTCCGCCTTGCCGCCGTTCCGGTGCGCGCCGATCCCCGCGATAGCCTGGTTTCGCATTATCCCGGCGGACTGTTGGGCCTGCCGGCGGGAGCCCGTATCGGTAGTGCAAGTTTGCGCCGGCGGGCCCAGGTGCTTGCTTTGCGCCCCGATTGCCGCGTCGATGTTCTGCGGGGCGGAGTCGGGACCCGCCTGGAACGGTTCGATGCCGGCGAGTTCGATGCGATTCTGCTCGCCGCCGCCGGTCTCGAGCGGCTGGGGATCGCCCGGGGGGAGCCGATTGACCCCGATCAGTTGTTGCCGGCACCCGGTCAAGGAGCCTTGGCGTTGGAGGCGCGGGCGGATGATGCCGAGGTGCTGGCGCTTGCCGCCACAATCGAAGATCCGCTCACCCGGGATGCCATCCGCGCCGAACGGAGCTGTTGCCGGGTGCTTGGAGCGGGTTGCACTTCACCGGTAGCGGCTTATGCCACGGTCACGGCGGGGCGGATTCGGCTGCGGGCGCTGGTGGCGCGGGAAGACGGCCGTCGCGTGATTCGAGCCGAGCGTTATGGCGGGCGTGCCATGGGCGCCGAATTGGGAGCCGCCGTGGCCGGGGAGCTGCTCGAGCGGGGTGCGGCCGAATTGTTGAATTTGCATGCCGGGACGGCTTGAGGGCGCCCGCTTTGTCCTGACCCGTAGCGACGTCGGGCTCGGGGACCGGTTGCGGCGCGAGGGGGCCCGGGTAATCGAGTTCCCCGTGTTTATCCACGAACCGCTGGGAGCGGTAACCCCACCGCCGGGTTCGTGGGATCTGGCTATTTTTTCCAGTCCCGCCGCCGTAATCTATGGCCTGGAAAGGCTGCACCGGGCGCCGACCATGCGGGTGGCGGCCCCGGGTCCGGGAACCGCCGATTGTCTGCGGGAGAGAGGGGTGGATTCCGTTCTGGCGCCGTCCACGGGCAGTGGGTTAAAAGGCCTTTTTCAGTTACCGCAAATGCTCGATTTGGCCGATTGGCGGGTGCTTTTGGTGTGCGGCCGCCCGATCGTGCGCCGGAGTGTAACGCTACTGCGCGGGCGGGTCGCGCAAGGCGGGGTTTTTCCGGTGTATCGCCGCCGGGTGAACCCGGACCTGGCTCGGGCCGGGCGTGACTTTGAGCCGGACGCCGTGGATGCCATAATGGTGAGCAGTACCGGGGTGGTCCGGGTGCTGGGGTTGGTGCTCGGGGCGCGATTCAGGGCGATTCCCTGGTTGGTGTCCAGCGTTCGGGTAGCGCGGGCCGTATCTCGGTTGGACGGGAAGTGTGTGGCCATGGCGGCGGATGCGGGCGGGGCGGCAATGGCCCGTGCTGCGATCGAGTGGTGGCAAAAAAAGAGGGCGAACTATGGAATCGAGTAAGCAGGGTGATCCAGGGGGCGGCAACGACCGGCCCATGGCTCCCGAAGGGGGGCCCGTGGAGGCGGAAACGAAGAACCCGGCCAAGTCCCCGGCCCCGGGTTACACGCCGCCGGAACGCCCGCGGTCGCCCTCCGCGCATATGGGGGGTATCTGGGTGGGGTTTGTCGCCCTGATCCTGGCCCTGGTCGCCTTGGCGGGGGTCGCCGGCGTGGGTTGGGCCTGGTATCAGATGCGTGGGGTACAGGGCCGGATCGCCAGGCTGGAGGGTCGGGTCGCGGCACAATCCATGCGCTTGATCGCGGTACAGAACAATGCCGCCCGGCAGCGTGACCTGAACGACCTGCAAGCCCGGCTGCAACGATTACAGGTCAAGGAGCAGGCCGAAATGGCTGCAATGAGTACCGCCTTGGAAAAGCTCCAGACCCGGCTTGCCGGCGGCAGCCACGGTTATCGCGAGTACGAGGCGGCGGCCCTTATGCGCCTTGCGGTCGATCGATTGGGACTGGCGCACGATGTCGCCGGGGCCACGCAAGCCTTGCAACTGGCCGAGCGGGCGTTGGCCACGATGGGCGCCCCGGGGTTTGCCGCAGTCCGTTTGGCGCTGGGCAAGGAGATTGCCGCGCTCAGGGCCGTGCCCCAACCGAATGTAGCCGGTATCTATGCCCGCCTGAGCCGCCTGGGGCAGCGGATCGGCTCGCTGCCGCTGGCGGGAAACCGGGTGCCCGCCCAGGCGCCGGTCAAGACCCGGAAAGCGATCGGTTTCGGCTGGAGCGGCATTGTCGGCGCCTTCAAACGGGCCTTCTCTCCCCTGGTGGTCGTGAGTCACGGCCCGTTGGCCCGCCCCCTGCTGCCGCCGAACCAGGCCTATTTTGTCCGCGAGAATCTGCGTCTTGCGTTGGGGCAGGCGCAGCTGGCATTATTGCAGCGCCGCTCCGGCGTTTATCGTGCCAGCCTGGAGCGGGCAAGCCGCTGGCTGGGTGAGTGGTTCGACCCCTCCGCACCCGCGGTACGGCAGATGGCGGCGGCGATCGGGCAACTGGCGCAAATCGAGCTGAGTCCCAAATTACCGCAATTGGGATTGGCATTGGCTAAATTGCGGGCATTGCGGGCGGCGGCACGACAGTGAGGATGCTACTCGGCCTGCTGTTTGCCATTGCCGCTGCGGTGGCGGTCGGCTTGTTGTTGTCCCGCGTGCCGGGCTATGTGTTGATAGCCTACGGTACCACCCGGGTGGAATTCACCCTCTTCGTGTTTGTTCTCATCTACCTTATGGTACTGGTTCTGGGTGGTGGGCTGTGGGCCCTGTGGCGGCGCTTGCTGGGCATTCCGGGCGCGCTGGGGCGGCACCGGCGGCGGCGTTCGGAGGAGCGGGCGGCGCGGTCTCTTACCACCGGACTGGTGGCGCTCGCGGAGGGACGATTGGCGATCGCCGAGCGGGCCCTGGAGCAGGCTGCCAGCGGAGGGCTCAAGCTACCGGCATTGTTGGCTGCGGCCCGGGCGGCCGATTCGGCGGGAGCCCGGGATCGGCGCGATGCGTACCTGAGACGCGCCGACAAGGAAGTCCCGCGGGCAGGCCCCGCGGTGCTGCTGACCCAGGCGCGGCTTGAGCTTGATCGGGGCGATTGCGAACGGGCGCTGGCCACCCTGCAGCGACTGCGCGGGGAGCGCACGGCGCACCCCATGGTATTACGGCAGTTGGCGCGGGTTTACGTAAGCCTGGGAGAGCATGGGAATTTACTCAAGTTGCTTGATGACCTGCTGCGTTTCAAGGCGTTACCGGAGGCAGATGTGGCACGGCTTGCCGCTACCGCTTTGGCCGGGGCGTTGGCGGATCCGGCGAGCGAACCCGATATTCTGTGGCGGCAATTGCCGCGAGCCTTGCGTTCGCGGTCGGACTTGCGCCGGGTACTGGCCGGGGCCTATACCGAGCGTGGCGAGCCACGCCGTGCGCTCGCCCTGCTCGAACGGAATCTTGGCGCCGGGTTTTCTCCCGAGGATGCGCGCGCTGTTGCTTCCTTGCAAGAGCTGTCTCCCGAAACGCGCCTGAAATTACTCAATGAATGGCGGAAAAAATATGGGGATAAGCCAGAGTTGCTGCGTGAAGCGGGCCGGGTTGCCCTGGAACTGGGCCTGTGGGGACAGGCACGAAGCTTTTTCGAAGGGGCCGGCTCGGCAGGGGATTCTCCCGAATTAGCCGGTCTGCTGGGACGGCTTGCCGAGCATGAAGGACGGCGTGACGAGGCGCTTGCCGCCTACCGGGCCGGGCTGAAACAATTACTGGACGCGCCAGGGCACGGTGACTGAATTCGGTACCGGTGACACCATTGTCGCTATTGCCACCGCACCGGGCAGGGGGGGCATCGGGGTCTTGCGCCTGTCGGGACCGCGGGCCGCCCACGTGGCCACGACGATCGCTCCGCCGCTACCTGCGCCGCGCCGGGCCGAGCTGCGTTTTTTCCACGCCGTCAATGGCGAGGCGATCGATCGGGGGCTCGTACTTTACTTTCCCGCTCCTGGTTCGTACACCGGCGAAGAGGTGGTTGAGTTGCAGGCACATGGATCCCCCGCCGTGCTGGATGAATTGCTGAGTGCGGCGCAAGCGGCCGGCGCTCGCCTTGCCCGACCCGGCGAATTCACCGAACGGGCATTCGTGAACGGGCGGATGGACCTGGCCCAGGTCGGGGCGGTCGCGGATCTGATCGAGGCCGATTCCCGGGCCGCCGCCCGCGCCGCCTTTGCCACGCTGGAAGGGCGGTTTTCGGACCGGTTGCGCCCGCTCGCGCAAGCCCTGCTGGCGTGCCGGGCAAGAACCGAGGCTCTGCTCGACTTTCCGGAAGATGAGGTGCCCGAGGAGTATGTGGTGGTGCGGCGCGAGGTGGCCGAGATCAGGTCCCGGTTCGAAGCCCTGGAAGATATCGCCGCCCGCGGACGGCGCCTGATCGAGGGGTATGTCTGCGTGCTGGTGGGGGCGCCGAACGTGGGCAAGTCGTCGCTGTTCAATGCACTGAACGGCAGCGAACGGGCAATTGTTACGGAAATTCCGGGGACTACGCGGGATCTGATCGAGGCGGAGGTAGTGATCGATGGATTGCGCATCCGGCTGGTGGATACCGCGGGGCTGCGCCAAGGCGGCGGGGGCGATCCGGTTGAACTGGAGGGTGGACGGCGGGCGCGGGCGCGGGCGCTGCGGGCGGACCGGGTCATCGAAGTACGTGCCGGAACCGAGCCTGGCGGGGGAGAGGAGATTGCTCCCGGCGTTCCGCGCCTGCTGGTGTTGAACAAGATCGATCTGGGTGACGGGATAGCGGGTGAGCGTGAAGTCGGCGGCGAGCCGGCGATTGCGGTTTCGGCGAAAACCGGGGCCGGGCTCGATGTGTTGATTGCGCGGTTGCGGGAATGCGCGCTTGGCGAATCCTCCAATTCGGCGGGTGCGCGGTTCGTGGTACAGCGATATCAGCTTGAAATACTGGGGCGGGTCTGCGAGTTACTGGCGCAGGCGGAGTCCCAGGTTGCGCCGGAACTTTTGGCCGAGGACCTTGCCCGGGCACAGCGGGCGGTGGGAGAGATCACCGGCGAGAGCTCGAGCGAGGAGCTTCTCGGAGTTATTTTCAGCCGCTTCTGTATCGGTAAGTGAGGCGGCGAGGTAAACTATTTCCGTGTGCAGGCACTCGCTTTTTGATGCATGGCTCATTAAACGGCATTTTATGGAGTTTGAAAGAGAGGCCGGGTTTGTACCGGGCGGGTGATCCCGAGGGGGGATGGAATGGTGGGGAAAAAGCGTTGGGAAGGCCGGTTACGTTATTTTCTAATTATCGTGTTTGCGGCACTTGCCGGGGCGGCGCTCTATCTGTGGCTGGAGCGGGCTCCGGCCGAGGCCCGGTTGTTCGAGCAGGTTTACCGGGTCAGCCTGCGCCAGGCAAGCGGCAATATGCGGCTGATGGCGGTGCTGGGGATGCCCCTGAAGGCATCGGTCGCCACGGCCAAGTATCGTTTTTCCCATTTGGGTTCCCAGGCCAGGGTTCGCTATGAATTTCCCCTGAGCGGACCCCGTGGACGGGTTCTTATCAAGGGCGAGGCGATTGCACTGGGGAAAAACTGGCTGATCGTCGAGCTGACGGCCTATTTCCCCAACGGAGCCGAAATGAACTTGACGTCTAATATATCTATATGAGGAGCCATGAAAGATCACGAGCCGAATCCAACTCGTTTCGCCCTGGGGGCTTATCCCCGGCGGCGACCCCGGCGGCTGCGGGAAAAACGCTTTATCCGGGATCTGGTACGTGAGCATAGGCTGGCGCCGACCGATCTGATTTGGCCGGTATTCGTCTGTCCGGGAGCGGCCCGGCGCGAGCCGGTGCGGGCCATGCCCGGGGTCGAGCGGCTCAGCATGGATTTACTGATCGAGGAGGCGCGCGTGGCGCAGCGGTTGGGAATTCCGGCATTGGCGCTGTTCCCGGTCATTCCGCCGGCACAGAAAACAGCGGATGGGGAGGAGGCCTGGAACCCCGAGGGTCTGATTCCTGCTACCGTGCGGGGCCTCAAGGAGGCCGTGCCGGAACTGGGCCTGATCTGTGATGTGGCCCTCGATCCCTATACCCGGCATGGTCAAGATGGGATTATCGACGAGAAGGGCTATATCCGCAACGATCCCACCGTGGAAGCGCTGGTGAAGCAGGCGCTGTGCCAGGCCGAGGCGGGTGCCGACATCGTGGCGCCATCGGACATGATGGATGGCCGGGTCGGGGCGATCCGGGAGGCGCTGGAGACGGGCGGGCATATCAATACCCGGATTCTCGCGTACTCGGCCAAGTATGCCTCGGCTTTTTATGGACCCTTTCGCGAGGCGGTCGGCTCCGCCGTGAACCTCGGCGCCGCGGGCAAGGAGACCTACCAAATGGATCCGGGCAATGGGGATGAGGCGATGCTGGAAATTGCCCTGGATCTTGCCGAAGGCGCCGACATGGTGATGATCAAGCCGGGTCTGCCCTATTTGGATATTGTGCACCGGGTCAAGGAGCGCTTCGGGGTGCCGACCTTCGTGTACCAGGTCAGCGGGGAGTACGCCATGCTCAAGGCCGCCGCCGGGCAGGGATTTCTCGACGAGCGCAAGGTGGTGCTCGAGTCCCTGCTGGGGTTCAAGCGCGCGGGTGCCGACGCCATTCTCAGCTACTACGCCCGTGAAGCCGCGAGTTGGCTTGCCGCGGCGGATTGATGGCGGTCCGCACCGGCCTGATCGGTTGCCCCGTCGCGCACAGCCGCTCCCCGGGGATTCACCGGGTATTCGCCGCGCAGCTGGGCCTGGAGGTGGAGTACCGACTGATCGAGGCCCGGGCCGGCGATTTCGGCTCCGAGGTGCGGGCGTTCTTCGCGGCGTCGGGCCGTGGATTGAACGTGACTCTGCCGTACAAGGCCGCCGCGCTGGCCCTGGCCGCGGAAGCCGGTGTCGCGGCCGGGCGTTGCGGGGTGGCGAACGTGCTCCGGATCGTTTCCGGCCGGCTTCGGGCCGATAACGTCGATGGGCTCGGCCTGGTGCGGGATCTGGCACGGTTGGGCTTCGACCTGCGCGGGGCGCGGGGGCTGATTCTCGGGGCCGGGGGTGCCGCCGCGGGCATTGTGCCCGCCTTGATGGAGGCGGGCATGGATGAGATTACGCTTTTGAACCGTACCCCCGCGCGGGCCCGGGCGCTGGCGCGGCGACTCGGTATCGAGCGGGTCCGGGCGCTTCCGCGCAGCGCCTGCCGCGGGCCGTATCAACTGGTGGTCAATGCCACCTCGGCTTCGCTTGCGGGGGAGTGTCCGGATTTCCCCCCGGGGGCGATGGATCGCGCATCGACTCTCGCCTACGACTTGGTCTATGCCGATTCGCCCAGCCCTTTCCTGCGCCGAGCCTCCGCGCTCGGGGCGCAAGCCGTCGATGGCTGGGGGATGTTGCTGGAGCAGGCGGCCGAATCGTTTTTTCTTTGGCACGGCGTGCGACCGGGCACGGCGGCTTTGCATTGGAATCGTACTCTTGCCTGTGGAGAATGAGATGAGCCGAGAAGAACGGGCCGGGCCCGCGGCGGATGAGCCGGCACGGATAGCCGCGGCGCGGTTTGTACACGTCAACCTGGTTGCTGCGGACTGGCGTCGATTGGCCGATTTTTACCGCCGGTTACTGGGTTGCGAGGTGGTGCCACCGCCGCGCCATTATGCCGGCGCACTGCTGGAGGCGGGAACGGGGGTGCCGGGCGCCGGGCTACGCGGGGCCCATTTACGCCTGCCCGGGGCGGGTGAACACGGGCCCACGCTGGAAATTTACACCTATACGGCTGGGCGGGATGCGGAGTTGCCGGCCGTGAACCGCAAGGGCTACGGGCATATCGCCTTCGAGGTCGATTCGGTGGCCGCGGCCCGCGAGGCGGTCCTGGACCTGGGCGGCTCCGCCGTCGGCGAGATTGTCACGCTGGAGACGGCGACCGGATCCCGGGTAACCTGGTGCTACCTGCGTGATCCGGAGGGGAATATCATCGAGTTTCAGTCGTGGCAAAAGTGATATCCGGGCTCCAGCGTTGATAACGCTGCACTCACGCGGCGGGAGAAGTCCGAGGACCGTCCGCGCCTGAATTTTGGTACCGGGCCGGCACAATCGAGGCAAGCGCCTTTGAGCCGTTCCGGCCTCGGTTTCCAGGCCGTCCACGGCAAGCCTCCGGCTCATCCTCGCAGAGTTACCAGTTCCTCGGCACTGGTGGGGTGGATGGCCACGGTGTCGTCCAGGTCGCGCTTGGTCGCGCCCATGCGCATTGCCACGGCAAATCCCTGAAGCATTTCGTCTGCCCCTTCCCCCAGGGCATGAATTCCGGCGACCCGCTCCTCGGCACCGACCGTAATCAATTTAATCGCCGCGAGCCGGCGGTGCGGCGTCAGGGCATCGGCCAGGGGAGTGAAGCGGTGGCTGTAGCTTTTGACCTCGGAGCCGAACCGTTCTCGGGCTTGCGGCTCGGTGAGGCCGACGGTTCCGACCGGTGGATGGCTGAAAACCACGGAAGGGATGCACTCGTAATCCAGGTGACGCCCGGGCATCCCGCCGAACAGGCGCTCGGCGAGCCGGCGGCCCGCCGCGATGGCGACCGGCGTCAGTTGGTGGCCCCGTCCGGTCACGTCACCGACGGCATGGATGTGCTCGATATTGGTGGTCTGGTAGCGGTTGACCATTACCGCGTTCCAGGAATCGAATTGTACGCCGGCGGCTTCCAAGTCGAGTCCAGCCGTATTCGGTACGCGACCGATAGCATTGAACACGGCATCATAACGGCGGACCTGGCCCGTGTCGGCCAGCACGAGGAATTCATCGTTCTCGCGGCGCAGGCCGACAACGGTGTCGCGGTGACAGTTTACTCCCTGGGCTTCCAGCACCTCGCGGAAAACCCGGCCGATGAACGGGTCGAAGTGGGCGAGGGGCTCACGGCCACCAAGGAACATGCACACGTGGCTGCCAAGTGACGCGAAGATGCCGCCGAGTTCGGCGGCGATAAACCCGGCGCCGATCATCGCCACCCGCCGGGGGCGGTTTTCCAGGGTAAAGAAACCATCGGATGTCAGCGCCAGTTCGCCTCCGGGAACCGCCAACATTCGTGGCCGGCTGCCGGTGGCTATCAGAATATGCCGCCCTTCGAGTCGGCGGAGGCCTACGGCAACGGTGCGGGCGTCGATAAACCGGCCCATGCCGCGGAAGACCTGCACGCCATTTGCCTCCAGCCCTTCGGCGTAGTGGCGGTTGAGGTGGATGATGTAATTATCCCGGGCGATGCGCAAGTCGTTGAAATCGTGCTGGGCCGTTACCGGCTGAAAACCGTATCCGGGGGCATTGCGCAGCGCCGCGGCGGTTCGGGCCGCGTACCAGGCGAGCTTTTTCGGCACACAGCCGCGGTTGACGCAGGTGCCTCCGAGGCGCTCGGCCTCGATCAGGGCGACCTGGGCGCCGTAGGTGGCCGCACGGTTTGCGGCGGCTACTCCGCCGCTGCCACCACCGATCACGACAAGATCAAACTGGCTGGTTTTCATGGGATGATCGTTCCTGGGTTTCTAAATGGTTGGTTGTCGTTGCGAGGCGGTACAACTTACTATATTCATCGGTTTCGTTTCCGGCAGGAGCATCTTGGCCAAGCATTTCCCTCCCGTCGATCCGGACCGGACCGTTGCCCGGGCCTTGGCCGAGGATATCGGGTCGGGAGACCTGAGCGCGGCCCTGGTGCCGGCACATACCCGCGCCAAGGGGCACATTATTGCGCGTGAGCCGGGGGTTGTGGCAGGAATCCCCTGGGCCCAGGCGGCATTCCACCAGGTCGATCCCGGGATCAGCCTCGGCTGGTGCCGGAGCGACGGTGATGCCCTGTCGAAAAATGACATATTGTGCGTCCTGGAAGGTCCGGCCCGCGCCATCCTCACCGCCGAGCGGACCGCGCTCAATTTTCTGCAGTTGCTCTGCGGTACGGCGACGCTTGCCCGGCGCTATGCCATGGCGGTCGCGGGGAGCACTGCTCAGGTGATCGATACCCGCAAGACCCTTCCCGGGCTGCGTGCCGCCCAGAAGTATGCGGTCGCGGTCGGTGGTTGCGGCAACCATCGCATGGGGCTGTACGATGCAATTCTGATCAAGGAAAACCACATCGCCACGGCGGGCGGTATCGGGGCGGCGCTTGCCCGGGTCGCCGGGGTCGGGGTGCCGGTCGAGGTCGAGGTGGAAAATCTGGGGGAATTGGCGCAAGCGCTCGCCGCCGGTGCCGCCCGGATTCTCCTGGATAATTTCACTCCCGAACTCCTGTCGCGGGCCGTTGCCATAACCGCCGGGCGGGCCGAGCTGGAGGCTTCGGGCAATGTTTCGCTCGGTAATGTACGCGAGATCGCCCAAACCGGGGTCGATTATATTTCTGTCGGGGACCTGACCAAGAACGTTCGCGCCTTGGACCTTTCGCTACGCCTCGAGGTTGAACCGGGGCGGTGAATGGCACGGATGATTTTCCTCTTCGGCATTGACGCCGAGCTTAAGGCATTCTAAACTTAAACCGCTTTCGATCGTGTTGTGACCGTCTTGCCGGTTGATTCCCAGCGGTTACTCCGCTACACGGGAACGGGTGCCGAAAGAAGTGGGGGGAATGTTCGTAAGCGGTTCAGTGGAGCGGGGCGATTACTGTACCGGAAGGAGGTGGATGAGATTCGTTTCCAAGCTACTGTCGGGATAAGCGCCGCCGCGCGGAAAGCTTGGCCCGCACTCGGAAGGCGCTGCAGGTTGTCGCTGGCCGGCGTAGCGGCGGCCATTATCTTGGCTCTTCAACTGATGGGCTCGGCGCAGGCCGCGGCGAAGGTCATCCCGGTTGCCTTGATCGATCCGTTTTCCGGTCCCTTTGGGCCGGTCGGGATCGCCTATGCGCAGGAACTCGCATTCATGGTCAAGAAGGTTAACCGGTCCGGGGCACTTGGGCGCTATAAGCTTAAGCTCGTTCTCTTCGACGATAAGGTAAGTCCCGCTGTGGCGCAATTGGATGCCGAGAAAGCCGCCGATGAGGGCATTCACTACCTGGTGCAAGGTCTCGGCTCCAATGTTGCGTTTGCCCTGGTTCATTGGCTCAAGAAGCATAATCGGAACCACCCCAAAGACAAGATTCTGTATCTGAATTACGCCTCGATCGATCCCGGGTTGAGCAACGGCGACTGCGGTTTTTACCACTTCAATTTCGACGCCAACGTGAATATGAAGATGGCCGCCCTGGTGAGTTACATAAAGTCTCAGAAGGAAATTCATAAGGTCTTTCTGATTAACATGGATTATTCGTACGGTCACGCGGTGGACGAGGCGGCGAGGGAGATGCTGCAGCGGGCACGGCCGGACATCAAAATCGTTGGTGACCTGTTTACGCCGATCGGCAAGGTCAAGGACTACACTCCCTTCGTTTACCAGATAAAACAGTCGGGAGCGCAGGCGGTCATCACCGGGAACTGGGGGGCCGACATGGCACTGCTGGGGAAGGCGGCCGGGCAAGCCAGGCTTACGGGCATCCGGTTCTTCACGTTTTATGCGGGGATGCCCGGCACTCCCCAGGCGATCGGCGATATCGGTGCGGGCCGCATCATGCAGATCACCCCGTGGGTGGCGACGGTCAAGAGTTCGGAGACCAGGCTCGCGACGGAGTTCAAGGCCGAGTATCACACCGACTGGTACTACGGCTCCCAAGTGTATCTCACGGGAATGCTGGCCAAGGCCATCGAAGAGGCGGGGACCGACGATCCAACCCGGGTTGCCCTGCATCTCGAGGGAATGCACTACGATTCGCCGGTCGGCGATGTCTATATGCGCGCCGACAACAACGCCGCGGTTATGCCCATGTATCTGTCGATTCTCGAGAAGGGCGTGAAGCCCTACCTGCAAGGTACCGATATGCAGTGGAGGGCCGTCGGGCGTATCCCGGCGATCAGCATGATGCTGCCGAGCTCTTGCCACATGGTGCGGCCGAAGGCTGCGGTGCTGTATAACGCGTATTACGACAACACCGGACAGTGACCGGGGGAAACCGATTGTCATGAAGGTGCCCGGTATCGAGACCCCGGTATCCGCCGGGGCCGCACCGCAACCGGGACTCCGAACCTATCGCCAGGGGGTGCCGCCCCGAGCGGCGGTTTGTACCGGCGGGGGCTGAACCGTGCTGCACACCACCATCTTCGTTCTGGTGAATGGGTTGATGTACGGCCTGCTGCTCTTCCTGCTCAGCAGCGGCCTTACGCTTATTTTCAGCATGATGGGTGTGCTCAACTTCGCGCAAGTGAGCTTCTACATGCTGGGTGCGTATCTCGGGTTCCAACTCATGGTGTGGACCAATTATTGGGTCGCTCTTTTCCTCGCGCCTCTTCTTGTCGGATTATTAGGTGCCGCCGTCGAGCGATATCTGCTGAACAAGGTGCACATGCGGGGACAAGTGGCCGAACTCCTGCTGACTTTCGGGTTAAGCTACCTAATTCTCGAGGCGGTCAAGCTCGCTTGGGGGGTCAACGCCGTAAATTACGGTATTCCACGAAGTCTCGATTTTCCCATTTTCTCGATAGCCGGAGTTTCCTACCCCGCCTACAATGTCTTTATGATGGCCGTAGCGGTCGCCATTTTCATATTGCTCTATCTGCTGCTCAAGAAAACGCGTCTCGGCATCATCATCCAGGCCGCGCTGGGCGACCGGGACATGGTGGGCATGCTGGGGCACAACATCGCGCAGATATTTACGCTCGTGTTCGGCATCGGCTGCGCGCTCGCCGGCGTGGCGGGCGTCGTTGGGGGCAACATTCTCGTGACCGAGCCCGGCATGGCCCTTTCCCTCCTTCCCATTACTTTCGTCGTCGTTGTCATCGGCGGTATGGGATCGTTCACCGGCGCGCTCGCGGCGTCTCTCCTTATCGGGTTTCTGCAAAACTACATGATGACGCTGAACGTGTCGCTCGCGGGCCTGGCCGGGCTTTCCATGGGGGCGCATGCCCCCTTCTATGAACTCCTGAACCAACCCCTGTCGCAGCTCGCCGCCATCATGCCTTATCTGCTCATGATCTTGATCCTGGTCTTTCGCCCGCAGGGCTTGATGGGGAAGGTGAAAACCTGAGTAACGCCATGGCGGATCGTGCTTACACGCGAGGCTTGTCGTTGCCGCAAGGATTGGGCCCAGGGGCTTTTTTTGTCGTAAGCCTAGCCGCCGCGCCATGGGTTTTTAACTCGAACGCCGCGCTTACCGTGCTTAGCCTGATGGCGGTCGCCGTCGTGTTCGCCCTTTCATACAACATCCTGTTCGGGCAGACGGGGCTGCTGTCGTTCGGCCATGCCGTCTATTATGGCCTCGGTGCCTATTTTACGGTGCATGCGCTCAATTACTTTGCCGTCTCCCGCATTCCCTATCCGGTGGAGCTGACGCCTTTGCTTGGCGGCGTGGCCGGATTGTTTTTCGGGTTCGTGCTGGGGGTGATCTCCGTCCGGCGGGCGGGCCTCGGCTTTGCCATGATCTCGTTCGGAATCGGGATTCTCATGGGCTCCCTGGCGTTGATACTGCGCCACTGGTTCGGCGGCGACGGCGGGCTTGCCGGCAATCCGGCCGGCGGCACGCACCTGTTCGGTCTTACGCTCACCAGCCCCCTGGAAATTTACTACTTGATGGCGGCATGGTGCGTGGTTTGTGTCGCCCTCATCTATTTCTTCACGAACACGCCGCTCGGGCAAATGGCGACCGCCGTTCGCGACAATTCGGAACGCGTGGAGTTCATGGGTTATAGCCCCTACCAGATCCGGGTACGCATGCATACTTTGGCCGGGTTTTTCGCGGGCGTCGCCGGGGGTATGGCGGCGATTACAAACGGAATCGTTGCCCCGGATGCCTTGGGATTCGTCCTCTCCGGAGAGGTCATCATAATGGCCTATATCGGTGGCACGACGATATTTTTCGGGCCGGTTATCGGCGCGGTCATCCTGAGCTTCATGCAAATCCAGCTCAGCAACTACACGAACGCCTGGCAACTCTATCTTGGCTTGTTGTTCGTGTTCATCGTTATTTATGCTCCAGACGGAATCGCCGGCCTGCTCAAGATGCATGCGCCGGCCATGCGCTACCGCAAACTCCATCACTTGCTGCCGGCCTATCTTCTCGTCGCCGTCCCGGGCGGGGTTTTCCTCCTGGGACTGGTCTTCCTGGTGCAGATGGGCTACGCGCTTCATGGTGCGCAGATATTCCTGACGCAGTCGTTTACCTTCATGGGCCTTGCGTTCGATGACCACAGCGTTTGGACTTGGGTGATCGGCGCCGCCGTAACGGCCGGCGCGTTTCTCGGCGCGCGCCCTGGAGTCGCGCGTGCGCGATGTGCCTGGGAACGGATCACCGTCGAGATCAAGGCCGCCCAGGCGCTTGCAAGC
Organism: Gammaproteobacteria bacterium; assembly: GCA_027018875.1. Classification (GTDB taxonomy): domain Bacteria; phylum Pseudomonadota; class Gammaproteobacteria; order JAKDMP01; family JAKDMP01; genus JALUYA01. The sequence continues at coordinate 29,998 of JALUYA010000032.1, read as the reverse complement.
CGCGCGGACGGGGATACTGGATGAGCCCTCCTGCCCTCCGGTTGGAAAATGTGAACAAGAGGTTTGGTCTCGCGCATATTATCCGTGGGGTCAACCTGGATGTGTGCCACGGGGAGCGGCACGCTATCATCGGGCCGAACGGGGCCGGAAAATCGACGCTGTTCGACCTCATCAGCGGCCGCTTCTCGTTATCCGGGGGCCATGTTTTCCTCCACGGGAAAGATATCTCCGGCCACTCCGCCTACCGGATCCGGCGTTCCGGGCTGGCCCGAAGTTTTCAGGTCATCAATATCTTTCCCCGCCTGACGGTATACGAAACCTTGCGTTGTGCGCTCCTGTGGTCCCTGGGCTATCGTTATAACTTTTGGCGCCGCATCCAGCGCCTGCCCGAGGTCGGGAGACGGGCAACCGAATTGATGGAAATTATCGGCCTCGGCGCCCAGCGCGATGTCAGCGGTGCCGAGCTCTCCTATGCCGATCAGCGGGCGCTGGAGATCGGCATAACCATCGCGGGTGAGCCGAACGTTATTTTGCTGGATGAACCCACCGCGGGTATGAGCCGGGCCGAGGCCGAACAGGCGGTTCAACTCATCCGCCGCGTGACCGCAGGCAAGACCCTGCTTATCGTGGAGCACGACATGGAGGTGGTCTTCGGTCTTGCGGATCGCATCTCCGTTCTGGTCTACGGCGAGGTCATTGCCACGGGCGGGCCCGATGAGATTCGCAACAACGTCTCCGTGCGGCGGGCCTACCTGGGCTCGACAGCGGAACAGGAAACATCGGCACATGCTGCAAGTCACTGATCTTCACGCCTATTACGGCAAGAGTCACATTCTCCAAGGGGTGAATCTTACGGTTGGCGAGAACGAGGTTGTCAGCCTCTTGGGGCGGAACGGTGTCGGGCGCTCCACGACCATCAAGGCCATTATGGGCATGGTAAGAGTGGCCGGCTCGATTCGCTTCAAGAACCAGGAGATCGGCGGGCTTCCGCCCTATGAGATCGCCCGCCGGGGGATAGGAATCGTGCCGGAGAGGCGAAATATTTTCCCGACCCTGACGGTTCACGAAAACCTTCTCATTGGCATGAAGCGCAAGCACCAGAAGGGGCGGTGGTCGGTCCAGGCGACTTTTGATCTCTTTCCGAACTTAAGAGAACGCGCCGCAACGCCGGCAGGTGTTTTGTCGGGCGGAGAGCAGCAGATGTTATCCATATGCCGCACGCTGATGGGCGATCCCGACCTGGTCATGGTCGACGAACCGACCGAAGGGTTGGCCCCGCAGATGGTCGAACAGGTCGGCATGTTGCTTGAGAGGATCGCCGGGCAAGGCGTGGCGATCCTTCTCGTGGAGCAAAAGCTGCAAATCGCTTTGCGTATTTCCCACCAGGTCCTGGTCATGGGCCACGGGCGGATCGTGTTCAGTGGTACACCGAAGGACTTTCTTTCCCAGGAAAGTGTTCGCCGGGAATGGCTGGAGGTGTGACGGGGGTGCGGCGGTTTGTCCTGGACCGATGCGCTTTAGCGACGGATGCCCGGGCGGCGGCCTCCCGCTTATCCGTTCCGTGTTCCCGGTGTTGCCGGCGCCGCCCTGGCTTCACCGCGATAAATGTAGCCGAATATCCGGGGGCCTTGGAGATAACGGCTGCTTTGTTCGAGGATCTCGAAGCCGGCGTCGCGGATGAGTTCGGGGATCTCACGGTTGAGATGGCAGCCGCCGGCGAGCGGTTTCCACAATGGGGTCAGCCGATCCTGCCAGCGCCGGACTCCGGGCTCTGGCGCGGCGCCGTGTTCAAGGAATAGGAATCGGCCGCCCGGTTTCAGCACCCGGTGCATTTCCTCCAGTGCCCGGTCTATTCTGGGTATCGAGCACAGGGTGAAGGTGCTGATTACGGTATCGAAACTCTCCGCTTCGACGGGTATGGACTCGGCGGACAGGGGGAGAAGTTCTAACGGAATATGGGCCTTGAGTGCCCGTTTTTCGGTTTGATGACGCAGGGCACCGGGATCGATTCCGGTCAGCATCGCCACCCGATCGCGGCGATAATGAGCCAGGTTGTGTCCGCTGCCGATGCCGACCTCGAGCACCTTGCCGTCCGCCCGCGGCACGATGCGCTCGCGTTCGCGCCCCAGTTGCGGCAAGGCACAGACCCAGTCGATGAGATGCGGCAAGAGGAAACGGTCATAGGGGTTCATAATCGGTGTCCGAAGAGCCATGCGGGTGGTCTCATGGTAGGATAAAAAAGTGTCCGTTGCCAGAACCGGGTGTTTTTCAGGGGGTGACCGCGGGCGTGTCAACCGTCGGTTTTGTTCCGCTTTCCGCAACGTGTAACTTTCGGATCAGTGAGAATCCTGGGTTCGGCCGAAGAGTCATGTCCGCCCCGGGGTTCAGGCCGAATTGCTGAACAGATGATGCACTACCCGGTGTGGGGCCCTGGACTTGCGGCCACCTTGCCGTCGTGCCCTTTATCTTGCGCGAACCCGAACCTGGAACCCGTCAGGTGGTTTGAATCCCGGTTAAGAGAGCGGGGGGTGGCGTGTGCAAATCCTTTCTATTCGGATGGCACGGAGGCCATCAAACACCTGGTGACGGTCGGTATCGGAGTTGGCCATCCAACGGCCCTTTTACCGGATAAAATAATGCAACGAGGCCTGCTCCAGGCTGCCCAGGCCTTTTTCGGGTTGTTGCAAGGGGTGATCGGCGACAGCGTATGCGGGTGATTACTTCCGTGTCCACCGGTCTACCGGGGGCGGGAAATCAACGAGGTTTATCCGGGCGCCAACGGCCTCTGTGGCCGGTTCGTCCGTGTTCCGTGGGGGCAAGTGAAACCTTTCTTCAAGAGAAAGCTAATATACTTTTGGATGTTAGTCGGGGATAGTGACTTATGCACAATCTTGCTTCAGCAGGGATTCGTGGTGATGGAATGCCACGGGAGGGCACTTTTCAGGACATGCTCGTACACGCCGATGATGCGGCGATTTTAATGAAAATGCTGGCCAATTCGGTCCGCCTGTTGATTTTGTGCCATCTTGTGGATGGCGAGCTTTCGGTGGGAGCCATCAATCGGCGGGTCAGTATCAGCCAGTCCGCACTTTCTCAGCATTTGGCGTTGTTGCGCCGCGACGGGCTGGTGCGCACGCGCAGGGAAGCTCAAAGCGTCTATTATTCGATAAAAAGCGAGAAAGTAAGGCGTATATTGACCCTGCTGCATGAACTGTACTGCCCCTTGACCGATTCATCCGAATTTTGAAGACCGGTAAGCGATGATTCTCGCCTGGCTGGGCGCCATTGTGGTCGGGTTGAGCCTTGGGTTGCTGGGTTCGGGCGGCTCGATTCTAACGGTTCCGATCTTGGTCTATCTGCTGGGCCAGCCCGATAAAGTGGCGATTGCCGGCTCACTGGCGATCGTCGGCGGGATCAGCCTTGTCGGCGCCGCCCGCTATGCGTATCAACGGTTGGTTTCCTGGCGCCATGTGGCGTGGTTCGGGATTCCTGGAATCGGTGGCAGTTATCTGGGCGCGTATGTCTCGAAGTTCGTACCCGGGAGTGTACAACTGGTGGTGTTTGCGCTCATCATGGGGCTGGCTTCCTACACTATGCTGCGTCCCGCTGCCGTGGGATCCGCCGACGGACGGCATCCGCTGTGGTTGCTTCTTGCGGGATTCATCGTGGGCATGGTCACCGGGTTCGTCGGAGTCGGCGGTGGGTTTCTGATCGTTCCGGCATTGGTCGTGCTCGGGGGGTTGGCGATCTACTCGGCTGTAGGTACCAGTCTTGTCGTCATCGTAATGAATTCGGGTGGTGGCTTCTATAAGCATTTCGATTTGTTGCATGCCAGCCATGTCGCTATCGACTGGAGGACGATCATCCTTTTTATTGTCTTGGGTGCCGCCGGCAGCGTGGCGGGCAACAGCCTTGCCCGCCGTATTACGCCCGTGCGCCTGCGACATATCTTCGGGGTGTTTCTCATTGCCATGAGCGGCTATATCCTATGGCACAGCTTGCCGCTCGGGCTTTAATCACGGCGGCGCATTTCCCCTGCGCCGCCATGCTCGGCCCGAGGTGGAGCGCAATAATTCCCGCCTATTCGAATAAGTGCGCCTCCCAGGTCCCGCGCACGGAATTGAACAGGAGGATGCGGGGCGCCCGGCGCATTTCCGCCACGTCGATTGTTCCCTCGGTGATTTGACCCCGGGCGAGCAATTCGGCCCGCATCGTGCCGCCCAGCAAGCCCGAATCGATCTTCGGGGTTACCCAGTGGCCGTGGCGCTCGATGGCGAGGTTGGCGATCGAGGTTTCGGTCACCTCGCCGCTTTCGTTGAAAAGCACCACCTCTTCGGCGTCGGGCCGGGTCGCCCGTGCCTGCTCGTAGGCCTGTCGGTGAGTGGTCTTGTGATATAGAAAGGGATCGCTTTTGGAGACGGGCGTGCCGGCGAGCACGATCCGGATCGGAGGCGGTGAGCCGGAGCATGGTTCGACCTCGATGGCACAGTGCCCATCGGGAAACAACCTCAACCTGACCCGGCTGCTCGAGTGGCGGTCAAGGACTGCCCCTTCCAGTTGCTGGAGAATGCCTTCGCGATTGTAGGTAAAGCCGAAGTATTCGGCCGATTCCGCCAGTCTCGCCAGGTGGCGATCCAGCAGGAAGAAACCGGTTCCAGGATCGTGACGCAGGGTTTCAAGAAGTTGGAAATCCGCCAATCCGGACTGCTCCAATACCGCTGCTTTGGTTAAGCATTCGGCGTATTCTACGGGACCTACCGAGTCGGCGACCAGGCCGCTGCCGACCGGGTAGCGAGCCTTGTTTCCGGTCAGCGTCAGGGTGCGGATGGCGACGCTGAATACCGTTTCCCGGCGAGTCACATAACCGATTGCACCGCAATAGATTCCGCGGGATGTGTGCTCTTCCCGGGCAATCAGGCGCATGGTCGCCGCCTTGGGGGCCCCGGTGACCGAGCCGCAAGGGAAAAGGGCATCGAGTATGGTGCCCAGGCGGGTGTGGGCCGGTAACCGGGCCTCGATGGTAGAGGTCATTTGCCAGAGTGTGGGGTAGCGTTCCAACACAAACAGACTGGGCACCGTGACGCCGGCGGTTTCCGCGATACGGCTCAGGTCACTGCGCAAAAGATCAACAATCATGATGTTTTCGGCCTGGTCCTTGGCGGCGTTGGCCAGCTCTTGGGCAATGGATCGGTCGGCGGCGAGGGTGAGCCCGCGTTTACGGGTGCCCTTCATCGGCCGCACTAAAATGCGCCTGCCGCGGCGGGCGAAAAACAATTCGGGGGAAACCGAGACGATATCCCGCTCGGGGTAGTGAAACCAGGCCGAATAGCCTGCTCGCTGAGCTTGGCGCAAGGTTTCGTAAAGCCACGCCGGATCCCCGTTGAAAGAAGCTTCGAGGCCGAAGGTATAGTTAACCTGGTAGGTGTTTCCAGCAGCCAGGGCGGCCTGGATCCGCGTGAAGATTTCGCCATAGGTGTGGGCATCGACTGTGGCTTTCCAGGGGCCGAATGCGGCATGATGCTTGGGCTTCGGCAGGGTAACTTCGCGGCCATCTATGCCGAACCAGAGCAGGGGCAGGCCGGTTTCCGGAGGCCGCACCTGCAGTGCCGGATCAAAGGCCGGGGCGGCTTCGTAGGCAATCCAGCCGACGGCCTCGGCCCCGGCGTGAACGGCCCGTTCCAGCCGTTGGAGCGCCGGTTTCACCGCGGCGAGAGTCGTGGCTTCGACGATGTCTCGGAAATCGCCTAGACAACGTTGCCAACGGCCGCCGCCGGGACGGGTGAAATCGATTTGTACCTGCGGCGCGAGGGTCATGAAAAATTATGCCGCACCAGCCCACAGTCCAGCGCCGAACCGGGTTTGCGGCATTGTCCGCTGCTGGATGGTGTTCAATCGGCGATGGCTTTACCCGCTGATGTAGTGTTCGAGTTGCGCGATCACAAATTGTTGCTCGGCAATGACGGCCTTGACTAGATCGCCGATGGAGACCATACCGATCACCTTGCCTTTTTCCAGCACGGGCAGATGACGAATGTGTCTTTCGGTCATTATCGCCATGCATTCTTCAACGCTTTCATCCGGTTGGGTGCAAACGACCTGGCGGATCATGATGTCGGCTACTTTAAGCTCGGTGGAATGATGCCCCTTGAGAATGACCTTGCGGGCGTAATCGCGTTCGCTGATCAGCCCGACGGGCCTGTCGTTATCCACAACCAGCAGGGCGCCGATATTTTTCTCGGCCATTAGTTTCAGGGCATCGAACACCGAACGCTCCGGTCCGATGCTCCAGACTTTTTTCCCCTTGACTTTCAGTAGATTGCTAATGGTGCTCATGGCGAGGACTCCTGAGGTTGATTTAAATCGTCGCTATTGCGGACTTTCGCCCGCGAGGCGACGCAGAAATTGCAGCCGGGACTGCTCGATGGGGCTGCGGTAGGGTGTGGTGGCATAGGCCGCAAGTGGATGCGCCTCGACCGGGTAGGATTCTGCGGCACTTCTACCCAGCAGGGTGGGTTTGCCCGGGTGATCCGCCAGGCGCTCAATCAGAAAGCCCGTAAGGCGATAGGGGCCGGGAGCATGTAGTGTGCGTAAAACGCTTGCGTGACAACGCAGGGCCAGGCCGTCGCCGAGCGTATCCAGTGTCCCTTCGGTGGTGAGGTGGGCAATAGGTTGATTGTTCCCGGCGCGGACCAGGTTGGCCTGGACACGATAGTAACCGGGATGAATGACATTGAATTCAAGGGGAATGACCAGATTCGGCCCATCGACATAGGAAGAGTCAAGGCCGGTTAGGATGGCTTGGGGGTACTCATAACGGAAGGGCACAACCACCTTTATTTTCCGGGAAGAGACGGAGATCTCGACTTCGGCGCGCAGGTTTCGCGGCCAGTTTCGCGAGGAGTCGGCCGGTAGGCTGCCGCTGAAGATCAGGATCCCGCCGCGCGCGGGTTTTTCGTTTAACCGGAACTGATCGAGACGCCGTCCCCGTAGATCCAGAATGCCGGCCTCGGCGGAGGAGACGGTATCCAGTAAATGTTTGGGTGCCCGCACGGTGGCGGTCACCGTGATCGGCTGGTCGGCAAACAGGGTGGTGTGAGGCAGGGCGAGCGCAATGTGCAGTGTGCCGCCCGCAAGGCGGAGTGGCAGGGCGATGGGAATGTAGGCGTTGGGGTGGAGCAGGGTCCATTGGCGGGAAGTCAATGGTGTCGACCAGGGGGGGTACTTCATGTTGCTGGCGTAAGCGGCGGCAACGGCTTTCAGGCTCGAGCGCATGGACTTGGAGGTGCGTGCGGATTTGGTGGCAATAGGGTTGGCGCCGGCGAGGCGCGATAGCGGTGGAGCCGGGGCGCCCGGCGCCACGACGGCCGCAGCATGGTGCGGGGGCTTGGTGGGGGTGGATCCCCAGCGGAGGGCAAAAAGGGTCACCGCAGCGGTGCCTACGCCTAGCAGAAGTGTTGCTTGAATTATGCGCCTATTCATGTTCTCCAGAAAGTCGCCGGATTAGGGAGATTCTATCGTGACGGATGGTGTACCGGCTTGTTTTCAATCTTTTGCGCCGCGGGGCAAGGGCCGCGCGCTAGTGAGGATCAAAAAACACCCCGGATTTCCCGTTTACCTTGTCACGAACCATAAGCTGGCAAGGCACCTCGGCTCGAAATTTTTATTTATCCTAGCAGTTAAGGCGGGTAAAGGTGAGTATAAATGATTTTTGCATTTTGATAATGAAAGGGCTATATTTAAAAACATACACAGGAGGGAGATGGCCGATGGGATACCGCAAGTGGGGATTACTCTTGATTTTGGGGCTGGCCGTAGCCGCCTGGTTGCCTTCGGGCCGGGCCGAGGCCGCGTTGGCCGGTTACCCGGTGGTACTGGTACACGGATTCCAGCCCACGCAACTAAGAAACTGTCCGAGCCCGACCCAGGTGCGTAGCGACGGCTATCAATATTGGAGTGCGTTCTGGGATGCCCATGCCGAGGCCCGGATTGACTGGTCTTCCTGTAACCGGGTGCAAACCGGCATCGCGGCAGCGGCCTGGCCGCAGCTGGTCAGCCTGTCCGAGTCCGGGCTCTGTACCCGCGGATGCGTGTTCGTAACCCATTCCACCGGCGATTTGGTTCTACGCTACCTGTTGGCGAACCAGGCGCACTGGCTTCAGGTTGCCGGATTGCAGCCGCTGCGGGTGATCGCGGCGCTGGATTTCGGCGGTGCGGGAGGTGGGGACGCCCTTGCCCAGATAGCCATTAACGTGGCGGCAAATAATGCTTGGTACCTCGATCCGATGAAGGCCGCGATCAAAGCCTGGCTGGGCTATGATCTTTACGGCACCCAACACCTGGGCGTATTGAACGACCTGGTTCCGACCATGGCCCGGAGTATTGCCACGGTGCCGACGGCCATCCCGCATCTACGCTTTGCCGGTGGCGGGTGGTCCTACCTGGGCCTGACCAAGCCGTTTCTCCCCGGGCGGGATGATTCGGTTGTATCGCTGCAATCCTCCTGCGGCGCCGCCCAGTATGGCAGTTATGACAGTTGTGTCGCCTCCGAGACCATGGAGGGTGAACAGACTTATACCAGTGCTCCCGCCGCATTGTGGTACGATTATTTTCCGATTTTGATGGGTTCGGGTACGAACCATTCGGGGTTGATCGGCAACCAGACCGGGGTGACCCTGGCGCCGGTGTTCAACGACTTTAATGCCAACGGCTTGCGGGTGAGTGTCGCCACGGCAAGGTACACCGAGAAAGCGTGGTGGGATTTTTGGGGCAGCGGCACCACTTATGTCTATGTTCCGGGCTCTTCCGGGCACACGATGTCGCAGGTGGCCTATGGGGCGCTCAATTAGGGGCTTTGGCTGGAATTCAGGTAGGAAAAGCCCTGCTCCGGGTTTTTCTTCGGTAGCGCGGGCACAAGTCCCGCGCTGGTTTTTTCGCTGTGTCCACGCTACTATATGAATGCCACTCTGCGATCCCGTGCCGCCGATCGCTTGGTTGGTTCGGATTCTGGCGGTATATTCGTGAGCACGAGGTTGTAGAGTACGATGAAACTTTATGTGGGGAATTTACCCTATACCACCACGGACGATGAACTACAGCAGGCCTTCGCTGCTTATGGCGAGGTAGCTTCCGCCAACGTGGTTCAAGATCGGATGACCAATCGTTCCCGTGGGTTTGGGTTTGTGGAAATGCCGAACGATGAGTCGGCCAAATCCGCCATTGAGGCATTGAACGGGAAAGATATGAATGGGCGCAACCTGATCGTCAATGAAGCCCGTCCGCGAACCGAGCAACGGCCGTCGCATGGGGGGCCGTTTCGACGCCGGTGAATATCGGTGTATTGATTTACCAGGCCGCCTTCGGGCGGCCTTTTTTATGGTCCGGAAAGAGGTGCAGGCGGGTATTCCGGTTGGCAGGGGGTAGGGTTTTAGGGATCTATTGCCAATATTGTGGAGTGTCGGGCGCGCAAGGATCAGGCGAGGGCTGGATCAAAAAGGCCCCGGCGGGATCGCCCGGCCCCTCGGAGGGGGAGGCGCCAACCGGGCGAACCAAAGTCTGCGCGGCAAAGTCTGGCTCGAATAAGGGAGAATGTCTGCAGCGGAAGATGGACAAAATAGGTTCCGGATCATGATTGGGTTATTGCAGCGGGTAAGTCGGGCAACGGTGCGGGTTGGGGGCGAGCCGGTCGGGGAAATCGGCGCTGGACTGGCCGTCCTGGTAGGTGTCGAACGGGGTGATGGAGAGCGTGAGGCGCAACGACTGGTCGAACGAATTCTCGCGTACCGAGTCTTTGGGGACGGAGCCGGGAGGCTCAATCGCAGCCTGACGGATACCGGCGGTGGCTTGCTGCTGGTGCCGCAATTCACCCTGGCGGCGGATACCCGCAAGGGAATGCGACCGAGCCTGGGCCGCGCCGCGCCGCCCGACGTGGCCAGGACGCTGTTTTCCCGGGTGCTTGAGCTGGCTGCGAAGGCGCATGGCTTGGTCGCCAGCGGCCGTTTTGGAACGCACATGGAATTGGAGTTGGTCAACGATGGGCCGCTGACGTTTTGGCTCCAGGTTCCTCCATCGGCGCATCGAGCCTTATAATCCAGATGCACGGGTATTTAGCCGGGAGGTTCTGCGATGGGTCTTGAGGAAATCAGTGCATGGCAATTGGCATTGATCTTTATATTGCTGGTGTGGGCCTTGGTTGTTGCTTTTCTTCGTCCCGTGGACTCCAACTCCACGGCCGGGCCCGGTGAGAGGGATGCGGAAAAAGGTTCCGGCGAGGAGGATGCCGAATCACCACCACGCTCTGCGAGTCAATGAGTTCGGTGGAAGGCCCCGATTGGGGATGCGGTGCGGGAGAGCTTGGGTTAGAACATCGAATCGGGCAGGTGGGCCGCGGTAGGGGGGATTGGGGCTCGGGTGAGCGGGGCGTAAACGGTTACGGTGTGATCTCGGGATTCATATGTCGAGTTCGGTGCTTACCGGGGCGTGATCGCTGGGTCGGGGCCAGCCTCGTGGCGTGGTGTCGATCCCGGCGCTTTGACAGCGTTCGGCGAGGGGACGGGAAAGAAGAATATGGTCGATCCGCAAACCCCGGTTGCGACGGAATCCTCCTTGACGGTAATTCCACCAGGAGTAGCTGTTGGCAGGTTGCTCGAACAGCCGGAAGCTGTCGGAAAATCCGAGTTCGACCAGCGCATGGAAGGCTTCCCGCTCCGGGGGGCTGACCAGCACCGAGCCTTCCCAGGCCTTGGGGTCGTAGACATCCCGATCCTCGGGAGCAATATTGAAATCGCCGAGTACGACGACCTGGTCGTATTCGCTCAGAAGCGTATGCAGAAATGTGGTCAGTGTCTTAAGCCAGGCAAGCTTATACCGATACTTATCGCTGCCTACCGCCTGGCCGTTGGGGACGTAAACGTTGACTATCGCCAGGTCGTCCAGGCGGGCCGCAAGCAGGCGCCGCTGGACATCCTCGAATCCCGGTAGCTTACAGGTAATGAGTTCGATCGGGCGGCGCGCAAGGAGAGCAACTCCGTTATAGGCCGGTTGCCCGGCGTAAAGCACATGCCAGCCGAGATTCGCCAGCGCTTGTTCGGGGAAGGCCGCGTCAGGCAGCTTGGTCTCCTGTAACGCGAGCAGGACGGGTGCGGCCGCGGCACTCCACTGCAGGACTTGCTCCAGCCGTACCCGTAGCGAATTGACATTCCAGGTGGCAAGTTTCATCGAGTCAAATTTGGTTGGAATAAATTGGTGGTTTCGAATCCGGTCATTGTAACGGGATCGTACGGTCCTGTCGGGTGATTATGTGCCCGCTCTACCCCAAACAAAGGGGCCGGCCATATAGCCGGCCCCGAGGTGCATCCAACGGTTGTGGAAACTTTTATGTCCCGGATGTGCCGGAGAGTCCGCGGTACTTGAGCATGGGCCCGATCTTGGGGTCGCTGCCGTAGAAGTCACGGAACATTTTCGCCAGGTTCTCGGTGTTGCCGCGCGAGAGGATCATGTCACGGTAACGCTGGCCGTTGGCGCGGGTCATGCCGCCGTGATCCAGGAACCACTGGTAGGTGTCGTCGCACAGCATCTGGGTCCACATGTAGGCGTAATATCCGGCGGCATAGCCATTACCCCAGATATGCATGAAGTAGCTGGAGCGGTAACGCGGCGGCACCTGCGCCATGTACACTCCCGTTCTTTTGAGAGCGGCGCGCTGGAAAGTGTCCACGTTCTGTATGGGCGCACTCGCCGGCAATTCATGCCATTGCATGTCGAGCTCGGCCGCCGAAACCAGTTCGGTCATGTCGTAGCCCGAATTGAAATACTTCGCCTTCAGCAGTTTGTCCAGTAGCGCCTTTGGCATCGGTTTTCCGGTCTTGTAGTTGAGCGCGTAGTGCTCGAGCACCTTGGGATACAGCGCCCAGTGCTCGTTGAACTGCGACGGGTACTCGACGAAGTCGCGTGCCGTATTGGTGCCGGACAGACTCGGATACTCCTCGTCGGCGAAGAAGCCGTTCAGCGCATGGCCGAACTCGTGAAACATCGTCGTGACTTCGTCGAAGGTCAGCAGCGTGGGTTGGCCCGGCGGCGGCTTGGGGAAATTGGTGACGTTGTAGATTACGGGCAGCGTGCCGAGCAGTTTCGATTGCTCGACCAGGTTGTCCATCCACGCACCACCACTCTTGTTGTCGCGTTTGTAGTAGTCGGCGTAGAACAGGCCGAGCGGCGAGCCGTCCTTGTCGTACACTTCGAACACGCGTACATCCTTTTGCCACACGGGAATGTCGTGACGTTCCTTGAAGGTGATGCCGTAGAGCTGGTTGGCGGCGTAGAACACGCCCTTGGTCAGCACATTATTCAGTTCGAAATAGGGTTTGATCTCGTTTTCATCCAGATTGTACTTCTGCTGGCGCAGCTTTTCGGCGTAATACTCCCAGTCCCAGGGTTGCAGCTTGAATTTGCCGCCCTCCCGCTCGATGAGTTTTTGCAGTTCGCCCGCTTCATCGCGGGCCCGCGCGGTCGCCGGGCCGACCAGCTTGGCCAGGAACGCATCCACCGTGGCAGGTTTCTTCGCCATCTGGTTGACGAGTTTCCACGCGGCAAAATCGGGGTAGCCCAACAATTTCGCCTTTTCCGCCCGCACCTTGGCCAGCTTGGCGATCGTGGCCCGGGTGTCGTTGGGGCCACCGCGCTCGGTCCGGTTCCAGGAGTCCTCGTACAACCGCTTGCGCACGGCCCGATTCTTGAGTTGGGAGAGATCCGGCTGCTGGGTCGTGTTCTGAAGCGGAATCAGCCACTTGCCCTTGAGACCGCGCGCCTTGGCCGCATCGGCGGCGGCCGCGATTTGGGCGGCGCTCAGGCCCGCGAGCTTGGACTTGTCGGAGACCACCAGCGCCCCCGCCTTGTTCGCGGCCAGGAGTTTGTTGACGAACTGGGCGCTCAGCGTAGCCGCCTCCTGGTTGAGCTGCTTGAGCCGCGCCTTGTCGGCAACGGATAGATTGGCGCCGGCATGCACGAACTGGTTGTAGTAATACGTGACCAGGCGCCTGGACTCCGGATCCAGTTTGAGCTTATCGCGCTTGTTATAAATAGCCTTTACCCGGTTGAACAGTTTTTCATTGAGATAAATTGCATCCTGGTGGGCAGCCAGCCGGGGAGCTTCCTCCTCCTGCACTTTCTGCAACGTGGGGTTGGTGTCGGCGCTGGTGAGCAGATTGAAGACCATCATCGCGCGATCGAGGAGTTGCCCGCTTTTTTCCATGGCGACCAGCGTGTTCTGAAATGTGGGCGGTGCCGGATTGTCGGCAATGGCCTTGATCGCGGCCAATTGTCGGCGCATCCCGGCTTCTATCGCCGGCTTGAAGTCGCCGTTGCTGATCTTGTTGAACGGTGGCGCCCGAAAAGGCAACGTACTCACCTGCATGAGCGGGTTGATATGCGTGGCTGCCGACGCTGCGGCAACCGTGGATTTCACCATGGTCGCCGGCTTGGTCGCCGGTGCCGGTGCATTCGATTGGGAACAGGCCGTCACGGCCAGCGTCGCCGCCAGTGTCCCCACTAAAGCAAGAAGCCGATTCATATTTGAGTTCCCTCCTATGTGCCGATTGAAGCGCGCCGCGTTGGTTTGCGGGCGCGCCGCCGAAAAACGCACTTTAGCAGCCCCCGACATGGCGACCAAGTGGGTGCCGCTGAAAAACCTCGAGCGTGGAACCCCATTGTCGCTCCGGAGCAGAAGGAGGCAAGAGGGTAAACCACGGGTTCCCGTTCTCTTGGCAGCAGTTTACCTGATTCCGGCTCCACCCCGCGCGTTCTCCCGCCGACTTGGCCCGGCCTGTTGCGCCGGATATGCCACTGTGCCGCCTTTCCTTTGGGGCGGAATGGTTCATGCGCCGGCCGGAATTTTTCGGAGCCAGGGGCTTGCGGTTTCAACCTGCGCGGCAAGGGCCAGGAGCAGATGCTCTTCACCGTAACGACCCGTGGCCAGAACCCCGAGGGGCAGGTCATCGCGGCTTTTTCCCAGGGGCAGGGAGATCGAGGGCTGTCCGGTGATGTTGGCAAGCGGGGTATAGCCGATAAATTCGAAGAAATCCGCAGCGAAAAGATCCAGTACTCCGGCTCGTTCGAATGGTTTGGCCAAGGGCAGGTTGTTCAGCAACGCAAGTGCGAACCGTTTTAGGCCGCGAGTCTTGAGTGCGCCGATGCGGGGAGGAGGTATGGACAGGGTCGGTGTGAGCAGCAGGTCGTAAGGGGCGAGAGCTTGCGAGAAGCTGCGTGAGAATTGGCCGAGCCGTTCCCAGGCCAGGGCGACGCTCCGGCCACTGAGTGCGGCGCCCAGGCGGGCGAGTGCCCGTGTTTCCGGCTCGAACTCTCCCCGGCGCGGTTTGCGGCCCATGGTCTCTGCGGCAAGTATGGTTTCGGCGCTTGTCGAGGCGGCTACCAGGACCATAAAGCCGTGCAGGATGGTTTCGCGCGGAACCACGGGGGAGAACGGCTCGATTTGGTGACCCAGCTCGGACAGTAGCTTGGCCGCCTGCCGGGTGGCTTCGAGGCATTCGGAGTCGATACGGCTGCTCAGCAGCGGCTCGGTGCATAGGGCAATGCGCAGCGGGCGGGGCGCTCGGGCAAGAGCCTTCAGATAGGATTCGGGGGCGGGTGGGGCGCTGTAAGGGGCGCCGATGTCGGGTCCGGTGACGGCATCGAGCGCCGCGGCGCAGTCGCGTACCGAGCGGGTGATGACGTGCTCGATCGAAGCCCCCCACCAGCCGTCGCGGCGCACCGGGCCGGACGGGGTGCGGCCGCGGGAGGGCTTGAGCCCGATGAGTCCGCAGCAGCTTGCCGGGATGCGGATCGAGCCGCCGCCATCGTTGCCGTGGGCGAGGGGAGCGATACCCGCCGCTACGGCCGCGGCGCTGCCGCCGCTCGAGCCTCCGGGGGTGTATTGCGGGTTCCAAGGATTGTGCGCGGGTCCGAACAGGGCGGGTTCGGTGACCGGGGCGAGCCCCCACTCGGGGCAGTTGGTCTTGGCGAAATCCACCAGGCCCGCGGCGTGGAAGCGGCGAATGATCTCGTGGTCTTCCCGGGGGCGAAACTCGCGGGTAAAGCGGCTGCCGTCGCTCCGGGGCTCCCCGGCCACGCTGGCGGTGAGATCCTTGACCAGAAAAGGCACGCCGGTAAAAGCGCCTTGAGGTAGCCCCCGCGAGATCGCCCCGCGCGCCCGTTCCGCATAGTGGTGGACGACGGCATTGATCCGCGGATTGACTGCCTCGGCGCGAGCCAGGGCGGCCTCGAGCAGTTCCTGCGCGCTTACCTCACCCCGGCGGACGAGTTCGGCAAGACCCAAGGCATCGTATTGGACATAGTCGCTGAATTTCATGGTGGGAACCCCCGTAATTCCGGCTGGGTTACCAGCATAGCGCGAGGCGGAGTATCCTCATCATATCAGCCGGGGAGCCTCTTGATTGATTATGCATGTACTTGGAATCGAAACTTCATGTGATGAAACCGGGGTAGCCCTCTACCAGGAGGGTGGCGGAATCGTCTGGGAAGATCTTTACAGCCAGGTCGATCTGCATCGTCCCTATGCCGGAGTGGTGCCCGAGCTGGCCTCGCGGGATCATGTGCGTCGGCTCGCACCTCTACTCCGGGGCTTGCTCGAGCAAGCCCCGGAGCCGGATGTCGTGGCCTATACGGCCGGGCCGGGCCTGATCGGCGCGCTGCTGGTGGGGGCGGCGCTTGCCGAAGGCTATGGCGCGGCGCGGGGCATTCCCACCCTCGGCGTGAATCACCTCGAGGCGCATTTGCTGGCGCCGCTGATGACGGCCGAGGGCCCGGATTTTCCTTTCCTGGGATTGCTGGTTTCGGGAGGGCACACCCTGATTGTCGGGGCTTATGCACTCGGGGACTATCGGGTGTTGGGCACGACCCTCGACGATGCGGCGGGAGAGGCCTTTGACAAGAGCGCGAGTCTGCTTGGTTTGGACTATCCTGGTGGCCCCGCGCTGGCGCGGCTGGCCGCGAGCGGGCGGCCGGGGAAGTTTCACCTGCCCCGGCCTCTGCTCGGCAGGCCGGGTTATGATTTTTCGTTCAGTGGGCTCAAGACGGCCCTGCTTTATGCCGCCCGCGAACTGGAGCCGGAGGATGAATCGGCTCGGGCCGATCTGGCCCGGGAATTCGAGGAGGCGGTTGTCGAGGTGCTCACGGTCAAGGCGGAACGGGCCCTCGATCAAGGTGGCTTCTCGCGGTTGGTAGTGGCCGGTGGGGTAGCGGCGAACCGGAGGCTGCATGCCTCCATTCAGGACATGGCCCGGCGCCGGGGCGTGCAGGCTTGGTTTCCTTCTCCCGGGTTATGCACCGATAACGGGGCCATGGTGGCGTATGCCGGATGGCGGCGGTTCCGGGCCGGCGAATGGTGCGGTAGCGGGGAAGTGAGGGCCCGTTGGCCGTTGGGCGAGTCGAGATTTACTCATGGGGGAGGGGAATAGTGGATCGGGTATTGATCGATGCGTTGGAAGTGGAAACCTGTATCGGTATCTATGCCTGGGAGCGGCGAATTCGCCAACGAGTGCTATTGGACCTGGAAATGGCGGTCGATGTCTCTCGAGCGGCCGCCACGGACCGGATCGAAGACACCCTCGACTACAATGCGGTCGCCGGACAGGTGCGCGCACATCTCGGGCGCGCCGGTTACCGCTTAGTGGAGAGCCTTGCCGAGTCGGTGGCTGCCCTGATCCTCAAGCGATTCGGGGTTTCCTGGGTACGGGTCACGGTGCGCAAGCCAGGCGCCGTAACCGGGGCGATCGGTGCCGGTGTGACGATTGAAAGGGGCCGGGCGGATGCGGTTCGGCATTGAATCCAGAGGGACTGATCCGCATATAGGCGATGATTGCATGGTGGGATAGAGCATGGATGAGGAACTGATTTTCGAAGTCGGAGCCGAGGATTTTGACCGGCGGGTGATCGAGGCTTCGCAGCGGAATCCGGTATTAGTGGACTTTTGGGCGTCGTGGTGTGGTCCCTGCCGGATGTTGAGTCCGGTATTGGAACAGGTGATCGGCGCGCATGCGGGCGAGATCACGCTGGCCAAGGTCAACGCCGATGAACAGCCCGGGTTGTCCAGCACCTACGGGGTGCGGGGCTTGCCGACGGTCAAGCTGTTTCTAAAAGGGGAAGCGGTGGCCGAATTCGTCGGTGCACGGGGCCAGGCGGCGGTGGAGGACTTTATCGCTCCTTACCTTCCCAACCCGGGTGCCGATGCCGTTGCCGAGGCCGAGGCCTTGGCCTCGAAGGGGCGGGGCGATGAGGCCTTGGACTTGCTTGAATCCGCGCGCGGGAAATGGCCGCAGGATGCCGGGGTGGTTCTTAAGCTGGCCCAGCTCCAACTCCAGCGGGGCCGGATACGCGAGGCCCGCGAGTTGTACGCGGGCTTGCCCGCGCCGGTACAGGTGGACACCGCGGGCCAATGTCTGGCCGCCCGGCTCCGGTTCGCGGAGGCGTTAAATGATGCACCATCCCCCGGCGATCTGCTCGCCGCGGCCGAATCGGGTGACGCGGACGCATTGTACAAGCTCGGGGCCTATGCGGTGATGGCCGGGAGATACGAGGAGGCCGCGGAGCGGTTGTTTGCCATTGTCCAGCGACAGCCGGCCTGGAAGGAGGGCCAAGCCCGGGCCGCCCTGCTGGATCTTATCCGCCTGCTGGATCCGGCAAGCGAGTTGGTGGGAAAATACCGTCGGCGCCTGGCACGGTTGCTGTACTGATCCGGCGCGCTGCGATTGCCTGAACCCGACCAGGATCCCGGAGAAATTTGCCCTGGGAGAATGGTCGGGGTGAGAGGATTTGAACCTCCGGCCCCTACGTCCCGAACGTAGTGCTCTACCAGGCTGAGCTACACCCCGACTCGAACGCCATATCTTAGGGGAAGGCCGGGGCGGAGCGCAATGCGCCACCCGGGGAAGTCAATAGGTGCGTTTGACGGCAAAGCTTGCCAGCGCGGACAAGGCGTCCCGCTCCGCGGAGGGGGCAAAAACATTTAATTCGGCCAGTGCGGCATCACGATAAGCAGCCGCCCGATCGCGGACATGCTCCAGCGCTCCCGTGGTTTGAATGGCCTCGATGGCTTCTTCCAGGCTTTCCGCACCACCTTTTTCTATGGCCCGGCGGAGGCGGGCGGAAGTATCGTCGTTTACATGGTCGCGAGCATAAATCAGGGGCAGGGTTACCTTGCCTTCGGAGAGGTCGTCACCCAGGTTCTTGCCGGTATCGCGCGGGTCGGCGCCATAATCCAGGGTGTCGTCGATCAATTGGTAGGCCAGGCCGAGATTCAGGCCGTAGTTGCCCAAGGCATCCTCTTCCTCACGGCCGCGTCCGGCGATTACCGCTCCCAGGCGTGCGGCAGCCTCGAACAGGCGCGCGGTTTTGCGCTCGATCACCAGGAAATACTGGGCTTCGCTGGCATCGGGATCGTTGCAATGAATAAGTTGCAGCACCTCGCCTTCGGCGATGGCATTGGTGGCGTTTGCGGTGATGGCCATGACCCGCATGCTATCTATTTCCACCATCATCTGAAAGGCGCGGGTATACAGAAAATCGCCGACCAGAACGCTGGCTGCATCACCCCACAGGGCGTTGGCCGTTTCCCGGCCACGCCGGAGTTCGGAACCATCGACTACGTCATCGTGCAGCAATGTGGCGGTGTGGATCAGTTCAATAATCGCGGCAAGATTAATATGCCGTCCCCCGGTGTAACCGGCGGCGCGGGCCGTGAGCAGCACGATGAGTGGGCGTATCCGTTTGCCGCCGCCGGAGACGATGTGGTTGGCAAGCTCATTGATCAGCCCGATATCCGATGTGAGTCGTGCACGGATAAACTGATCAACCGCACGAAGATCGTCGGCGACGCTCGCGGTGATCTCGGCAAGCTGCATGGAGGTTGGTTTCATAGCGAAGTGTAAATCGTAGGGCCTGGGGGGCCGCAAGTCAACGTAGGTCGGATGCGCGGCGGGGTCTCGAGATGGAATTAACCGGGATTGGAATCGATCTCCATCTGGTTTTTCAGGGACGATTCCCCCGGGGGGAGAAAAAGAAAATTATTGATATAGAAAGCGGCTTGGGAACCGTGGCGGCGGGTGCGGCCGCTACGGCCGAAGTTTCCGGGGCGTTGCAGAGAGGCCAGCACCCCGGGCTCAACGGGCGTGAACCGGCGGCCGTCGATGGTGCAATAGGCCCGGTATCCCCATTGGCGCAAGAGGTGAAAAATTTCGGCATAATCGGGGTTGTGCCGAATCTCGATTTCGATGAGCACTGCCGGCCGGCTCAGGTCGAGCGTTTTGGTCGCGCCCCGGAGAACCGCCGACTCATAACCTTCGACATCGATCTTGATGAAGTCCACGTTGCCCAGGGCATTTCGGGCTTCCAGATAGGTATCGAGCGTGGTTACGGGAACGTCGGTGATTTGAGTGTCGTCGGCATCTTTCAGGACATTGGAGGGGGCAAGTGTGGCCCGGCGGGAGGCGGCGCGATGATCCAGGATCGGTACCCGTAATTGAGCCTGTCCCGGGCGATCGCCGAGGGCCAGGGGTTCAACGGTCAGATGCGCTCGGCGCAAAGCCGTGAGTACACGATAGTGAGGCGGGTAGGGCTCAAAGGAATATACCGCGCGTGCCTTGCGCGCAAGCAGCCAGCTGTACTCTCCCACGGCGGCACCCACATCAATGGCTACATTCAAGGCATTTCGCGGCAGGCGGCGCAGTAAATCCAGTTCGATTTCCGTGTTACCGAGATTGGCCCGATAAAGCATCCATCGGGCGAGTGCTTCCCGGTGGGCCGAGCGGGCGATAAATTTTTTAATAGATTGCTGGGGAAACATGGCCGGCGTAATTGCCCCGCGTTTGGGTGAGCCGACATCGATGAATGTCGTTTGTCTGGTACATCTTGGCATAGGGATACCGGGCCGTCAATCCCGTTTAGCCGTTGGAAACAGGGAAGGCGGCCCCTGAAGGGAATTGGCGAATGGTGGGGCAAAGGTCCTAAAATTTTAAGTTTTCGATGGTTTTTGGAGTGTTGTGAAGGAGCGCTACGATGTGATTGTGGTCGGCGGTGGGCACGCCGGCACCGAGGCCGCGCTGGCCGCGGCACGCCTGGGCGCGAGCACCCTGCTGGTGACCGGGAACCTGGAGACCCTGGGGCAGATGTCGTGTAATCCGGCGATCGGCGGCATCGGCAAAAGCCAACTGGTCCGTGAGGTCGATGCCCTCGGGGGGGCGATGGCCCGGGCGACGGATCGGGCCGGCATCCAGTTTCGGGTATTGAATGCCTCCAAGGGGCCGGCGGTCCGCGCGACCCGGGCGCAATGCGACCGGGCGCGGTATCGGCGGGCGATCCGGGAATTGCTGGAGGCGCAGCCGCAACTGTTCCTGTTTCAGCAGGGGGTCGATGACTTGATTCTGAAAAATGGGCGGGTCATCGGAGTAATGACGCAGATGGGCGTGGCCCTGTATGGTGCGGCGGTGGTGTTGACGGTGGGTACTTTTCTCGGTGGCCGGATTCATATTGGCGAGCGCGATTACGCGGGCGGGCGCGCCGGTGAGCCCCCGGCCGGGCGCCTGGCGCAGTGGCTGCGCGCCTACGGGTTCGAAGTGGGGCGACTGAAAACGGGTACTCCACCCCGAATCGACGGACGAAGCATCGACTATTCCACGCTCGTGCGCCAGCCGGGTGATGTGCCGGTGCCGGTAATGTCCTTTCTCGGGAGTGCCGCGGAGCATCCCCGCCAGGTGGAATGTTTTCTCACGGAGACCAACGAGGCCACGCATGCAATCATCCGCGCGGCACTCGATCGTTCGCCGCTGTTCAGCGGGGCTATCACGGCGGTGGGGCCACGCTATTGTCCGTCGGTGGAGGACAAGGTGGTGCGGTTCGCCGCCAAGACCGCGCACCGTATTTTTATCGAGCCCGAGGGGCTCGATACCCATGAGGTCTATCCCAACGGAATCTCGACCAGCCTGCCCTTCGATGCCCAGGTGGCGCTGGTACGCAGCATCCGCGGATTTGAGCATGCCGAGATTACGCGCCCCGGTTATGCAATCGAATATGACTATTTTGACCCGCGTGGATTGCACTTATGGCTGGAAACGCGGATGGTGGAAAATCTTTTTTTCGCCGGGCAAATCAATGGGACTACGGGGTATGAGGAGGCGGCGGCCCAGGGATTGGTAGCGGGTATAAATGCAGTATTGCGGGGGCGTGGAGCCGAGCCCTGGTGGCCCCGCCGCGACGAAGCCTACATCGGAGTGTTGCTGGACGATCTTACGACCCGGGGATTAAGTGAACCGTACCGGATGTTCACCAGCCGCGCCGAATACCGGCTTCAGCTGCGCGAGGACAATGCCGATTTTCGCCTGACTCCGATCGGGCACATGCTGGGGCTGGTGTCCGCGTTGCGCTGGGAGCGTTTCGAGCGCAAACGTGAAGCCTGTGAGCGGGAGCGGGTCCGCCTGCGGGCGGCGCGGTTTAGCCCGCGCGAGCTGCCGTCTGCGTGGGTGGCGACGCACCTGGAGCGGTGTCCCGAAGGCCCGGTTACGGCCTGGGAACTACTCGCCCGCCCCGGGGTGGGGTTCTCGGCGGTGGCGCGGTTGATGCCGGGTATCGAGGCGGCCGGGCCCGAGGTGGCGGGGTTGCTCGAGACCGAGGCTCGCTACGCGGGCTACCTGTCCCGGCAAATGGCCGAGATTGCACGTTTGCGTCGGTGCGAGGCGGCTACACTACCCTCCGACATTGAATATGCTAAGGTTCGTGGGCTCTCGAAAGAGGCACAGGAGGTGCTCACGCGCCACCGTCCGGATACGCTGGGCCAGGCGGCGCGACTTGCCGGGATCACCCCGGCGGACGTGTCGCTGCTTCTGGTTTACTTGACGGCACATGCACGCATGCAGGAGGCAGGGTGAAGCCGCGTTGGACTGGATTCGGAATCTTGGTATTGCTGGGGTTGTTGGCCGGCGTGGTGCTGGCGCTCACCGCCTGTGCTCCCCCGGCGTCCAGCCCCGGCGTGAAAATGCAGCGCTTTACGGTGAGCGATCGGCCGGCGCCGGCGGCCGAACAGATTCTTCGGCGCCAGATCTCGGATTCTCCCCGAACCCTGGATCCCTCGTTGTCGGAAGGCGTGCCGTCGCAAAATGTACTCGAGGATCTGTTCGAAGGGCTCACTACCATTACCGAGGACGGCCGGGTAACCCCGGGGGTGGCCAAGTCCTGGAACATCAGCAACGGCGGCAAGACTTACCTGTTCCATTTGCGCCCCGATGCTCGCTGGTCGAATGGCGCGCCGGTCACCGCCGCCGACTTTGTTTATGCCTGGCGCCGTGAGGTCAATCCGAATACGGGCACGGAGTATGCCGAGGCGCTCGATCCCATCGTCCATGCCCGTGGCATCGTAAGCGGCAAGATGCCCCCGGACCGGCTCGGGGTACGGGCGCTCGGGCCCCATACTCTTCAGGTCGAGTTGAATTACCCGACGCCGTATTTTCTGGCGTTGCTGTCGAATACTTATTTATACCCTCTTTACCCCCCGGCCATCAAAAAATGGGGCGGCGCCTGGACGCTACCGGAACACATGGTCAGTAACGGCGCATTTTACCTTAAGCAATGGGTGATCAATGGTCATCTCACGTTGGCGAAGAATCCCTATTACTGGGATGCCAAGACCGTGCGTCTACGGCAGGTCATTGTTTATTCCATCTCGGATCCCGCATCGGCGCTTTCTCAGTATCTGGCCGGCGGCCTGGACTGGCTCAACACGCCGGCTTTTCCTACCAGTGATACGAGCTGGGTGCGCCGGCGACTGGGCAAGCAGGTGGTGGTCGTGCCCTACTATGGCAACGCTTATCTCGGCATGCTGGTCCACGAGCCGCCGTTCAACAACCGCGATCTGCGTCTGGCGATGTCGATGGCACTCGATCGGCGGGTTCTGACCAAGGACGTGATGCGAGGGCTGGCGGTGCCTGCCTACACCCTGGTGCCGCCGCTGCCGGGCTACCGCCAGCCGGTGCCGGCCTGGGCCCGCTGGTCGCGCGCGAGGCGCCTGGCCGCCGCCCGCCGGCTGTATCACCTGGCCGGCTATTCAACGTCCCATCCCCTGAGGGTGAAGCTGGTCTATCCGACCGGGGGCCCGTCGCAGCGCCAGTTCATGGAAGCCCTTGCCATCATGTGGAAACAAAATCTGGGGGCTGATGTGACGCTTTGGAACGAGCAGTGGAAGGTGTTTCTGCAGAATATTCAGTACAAGCACGCCAAGCTGTTCTGGTCGGCGTGGATCGGCGATTATCCCGATCCGTTCACCTTCATGCAGCTATTCCAGAAGGGCTTTGCGATGAACTATGGGGATTACGACAATCCCGCGTACCAGCGGCTGGTGGCCGCGGCACAGAGAGAGCCGGACAACGCCAAGCGCTACCGGTTGTTCACGCAGGCGGGGCGGGTATTGGATGCGACCATGCCCTATATTCCGATGTATTTTTACGTTTCGACGCACCTGGTCAAGCCCTACGTGGGCGGCTGGAAATCGAATATCATGGATCGTCACCTGAGCCGCTACATGTATATCCTGGCCCATCGGACGCACTGAGGGGCGGGGGAGATGCTTAAGTACACGCTCAAACGGTTTTTTGGCACCATTCCTACGCTGTTCGTCATCATCACCCTGAGTTTTTTCCTGCTCCACGCCGCCCCCGGTGGACCGTTCGACATGGAGCGGGCCATGCCGCCGCAGATCAAGGCGAATATCCTGAAGATGTACCACCTGAACGAGCCGGTGTGGAAACAGTATTTTCTGTACCTGGGCAATATTCTGCACGGAAATTTCGGCCCGTCCTATGTCTATCGCGGCACCACCGTTAATGATCTGATCAAGCAGGGCTTCCCCGTGGATTTGATCGTGGGCGGTTTTGCGCTGCTCGGCGCGCTGCTGATCGGTATTCCCATCGGCATCATCGCCGCGCTGAGGCAAAACTCGCCGTGGGACTATGGACCGATGGCCGCCGCGATGCTTGGCCTGTCCATCCCCAATTTCGTCGCCGCGCCGTTATTGATCCTCGCCTTCGCCGTGGCCCTGCGCCTGTTGCCCGCGGGCGGTTGGGCCGGCGGATCGCCGCTGTTCGTTATCTTGCCGGCGGTCTCGCTCGGCCTGCCGCTGATTGCCTATGTTGCCCGGATGATGCGCGGGAGCATGGTGGAGGTGCTCAACAGCCCTTTTATTCGTACCGCACGCGCCAAGGGGTTGCCGGAGCACACGGTGATTCTGCGCCACGCGCTTCGTCCGGCCTTGCTGCCAATGGTGTCATTTCTCGGCCCGGCAGTGGTTGGAGTCATTACCGGTTCTATCGTCATCGAGGAGATTTTCGGGCTCCCGGGTATCGGGCGTTTCTTCGTCAATGGGGCACTTAACCGTGACTATACCCTGGTCATGGGCGTGACCATTCTGTATGGCATGTTGATCCTTACCTTTAACTTTATCGCCGATGTTTTGTATGGTTTTCTTGATCCCAGGACCCGCCACCAATGACGGATGAACGTCGCCGACTCATGCGTCGGCTCAACTGGTATCCCGGCAGGGGGGCGGTCGGGAAAATGGAGACCGCGCTGGAGCAGCAGGAGCTGGAGGGCCGTAGCCTGTGGCGTGATGCCTGGATTCGCCTGCGCCACAATCATGCCGCCATTGCCAGCCTGATAGTTTTAGGGTTGATCGCGCTCGCCGCGGTTGTGATCCCGTTCTTCTGGCCGTACGGTTATGCTCAGCCCGACTGGAATCTGATCAATCACGGGCCGACCTTCGTCGGGGCGCATATCTTCGGCACCGACGCCTTGGGGCGGGATCTGTTCATACGCGTGATGTGGGGTAGCCGAATTTCACTGATGATCGGCGTGGTCGCGACTATGGTAACCCTGGTGATCGGCGTGGTCTGGGGTGCGACCGCCGGCTACGTCGGTGGCTGGGTCGATGGGTTGATGATGCGTACCGTGGATATTCTCTACTCGGTACCCTTCATTCCCTTCGTGATTATTTTGATCGTGCTGTTCGGACGTAATCTGTTTCTGGTGTTTGCCGCCATCGGCGCGGTTTCCTGGCTCGATATCGCCCGGATCGTGCGCGGTCAGACCCTATCGCTGCGCAAGAAAGAGTTCATCGAAGCCGCACGGGCCGCGGCCGTTCCCGGGCGGATCATCATCCGGCGGCATATTGTGCCAAATTTACTCGGTATCGTCATTATCTATGTGACCCTCACCATTCCGAGCATCATCCTGTTCGAGGCCTTTCTGAGCTTTCTCGGCCTCGGGGTTCAGGCGCCGATGACCTCCCTGGGGGGGCTGGTGAGCGATGGGGCATCGGTGCTGCAATCCTATCCTTACCTGCTGTACTTTCCGGCGATCTTTCTTGCCGCGATCGTGTACTGCTTTAATTTCGTCGGTGACGGCTTGCGCGACGCCCTTGATCCCAAGGATCGCTGAGATGGCCGCATTCCTTGAAATTCGCAATCTCAGCGTAAGCTTCACGACACCCGATGGAATCGTGCATGCCGTCAACGATATCGACCTGGATTTGAACGAGCGGGAAGTGCTCGGGGTCGTGGGGGAGTCGGGGTCGGGGAAAAGCCAGTTCTGGCTCGCCGTGATGGGGTTGCTGGCCAAGAACGGTCGGGCCGAGGGCAGCGTCAAGCTCGAAGGGGAAGAGCTTCTCGGCTTGTCCCACTCGCGCCTGAACCGGCTGCGGGGCGAGAAAATGACAATGATCTTCCAGGATCCGATGACCGCGCTCAACCCCTATTTGACCATTGGCCGGCAGATGACCGAGGTGCTTACCTCACACCGGAAAATCAAACGGCGTGAAGCCGAGCGACGGGCCATCGAAGTCCTCAAGGCGGTGCATATCACCGGTGCGGAAGAACGCCTGGGCATGTATCCGCATGAATTCTCGGGGGGCATGCGCCAGCGGGTGATGATCGCGATGGCCCTGCTGGCCGATCCGAAGGTGCTTATTGCCGATGAACCGACCACCAACCTCGATGTGACCGTGCAGGCGCAGATTCTGGCGCTGTTGAACGAACTTCGCGATCAATTCGGCACGGCGATCGTGTTCGTGACTCACGATTTGGGGGTTATCGCCCAAATCGCCAATCGCGTAGTGGTGCTCTACGGCGGGCGGACGATGGAACAGGCCCGGGTGAAAGACCTGTTCGCGCAGTATCGCCACCCCTACACCGAAGGTCTGTTGTACTCGGTGCCGCGGCTGGATGCGGTGCGTACCGAACGCCTGGTGACCATTGCCGGAAATCCCCCCGACCTGGCCCGCTTGCCCCCCGGTTGTCCCTTCGCGCCGCGCTGTGTTTATGTCGAGCCGCGCTGTCGCCGGCAGATGCCGCCGCTCGAAGCGGTTGGGCCGGATCATTTGCGGGCTTGTTTCCATGCAGGGGATCTGGGCCGGCTGCAGGCGGCGACATGAATACCGGCAAGTTACTACAGGTCGAGGGCCTCAAGGTGTACTTCCCGGTGCGCAGTGAACGCCTGTTCGCCAAAACACGCTGGCTCAAGGCCGTGGACGGGGTAAGTTTCGAGGTGGCGGAGCGCGAGACGCTTGGCATCGTCGGTGAATCGGGATGCGGCAAGTCCACCCTCGGGCGCGCCCTCCTGCGCCTGGTTCCGGTAACGGGCGGGCGCATCATGTTCGACGGCCACGATCTGCTGACCCTGAACGAAAAGGCGATGCGCCCGCTGCGGCGGCAGTTACAGATTATCTTTCAGGATCCACTGGCCTCGCTGGACCCGCGCATGACGGTTGGAAATATTATCGACGAGCCGCTTTCGAGCCTGCTTCCGAACCTGCACCGAAGCGAGCGACTCAAGCGGATCCGGGAAGCGATGCGCCGAGTGGGACTGCTGCCCAATCAGATCAACCGTTATGCCCATGAGTTTTCCGGCGGGCAGGCCCAGCGCATCGGTATCGCCCGTGCCTTGGTGGTTGAGCCCCGGTTGATGGTTTGCGATGAACCGGTGAGTTCGCTCGATGTCTCGATCAAATCGCAGGTAATCAACCTGCTGCAGGATCTACAGGCGCAGTTCGGCCTGTCACTGGTGTTCATCGCCCATGATCTTGCCAGCGTGCGCCACATCGCCGAGCGGGTGGTGGTGCTGTATCTTGGGCGGGTGATGGAGGTGGCCGATCGCGACAGCATCTATCTTGCGCCGCGTCATCCCTACACCCAGATGCTGATTGCCGCCGTGCCGATTCCCGACCCGACGGTGAGCCGAAAACACAAACTCGATGTGGTGCGGGGGGAATTGCCTTCGCCGCTCGATCCCCCCACGGGCTGTCCATTCCGGACCCGCTGCCTGTATGCTATTGAACGCTGTGCCGCGGAGCGTCCCGAATTGCGCCCGGTGGGTAAGAGCCAAGTGGCCTGCCATCGCGCCGAGGAAATTTCCACCCCGAGTAGGGAAAACAACGGAGGATGAGAAGATGTTATATCCGCTGATGAAACGCCTGTTGCTGGTCCTTGGCGGCGTGGCCCTGGCCGTACCCGTCGCCATTGCCGGCCCGGGCATGTGGCCGCTGAATAACCTGCCGGTGAAAACCCTCCAGGCACGGTTCGGGTTCACACCGACGAAGGCTTGGATCCGCCAGGTTCAATTGGCCTCGGTGCGCCTCGCCGAAGGCTGCTCCGGCTCCTTTGTCTCGCCCCGCGGACTGGTGCTCACCAATCATCATTGTGTTGTGGGTGCCCTGCAGAACCTCTCCACTGCCAAGCGGGACCTGATGAGCCGCAGTTTCTATGCCGCCACCGATAAGCAGGAACTGCGCCTCCCGGAGATGGAGGTGCAGCAGTTGGTCGCGATGACCGACATCACCCCGAAGATGCGCCGCGCAACTGCGGGCCGGGAGGGGGCGGCCTTCAATCGCGCGGAGAAGGCCGAATCGGCGCGCCTGCAACAGGCCTGCGTTGCCGGCAAGCCGAAACAATGGCTGTGCCAAGTGGTTTCGTTGTATCACGGCGGGCAGTACTGGTTGTATAAATACCGCCGCTACGATGACGTGCGCCTGGTCATGACGCCGAGTCAACAAACCGCCTTTTTCGGCGGCAATATCGATAACTTCGATTATCCCCGCTACGACTGGGACGTGTCGTTCCTGCGCGTCTATGTCAACGGCCATCCGGCCCATACGCCCGAGTATTTTCGCCTCTCCCCGAGCGGGCCGAAGGCGGGTGAACTGGTATTTACCTCGGGCAACCCGGGTACGACCCGGCGCGGTTGGACCACCGACCAACTCGATGCCTATCGCTACCCGATTCTGCCCGATACCCTGATCTATCTCGCCCAGTACCGCGGCTTGCTCGAAGCCTATAGCGCACAGAGCGATGAGCACGCGCGCATCGCCCGGGGGACGCTGTTCTTCGTGGACAATTCCATCAAGGCGCTGCGCGGAATGCTTGCCGCGTTGAACGACCGCGTGGCCTTTGCCCACAAGGCCGCCGCCGAGCGGGAATTACGCCGGCGGGTGGCCGCCGACCCGGTGCTGCAAAAGAAATATGGCACGGCCTGGCGTGAAGTTGCCGCAGCCGAAAAAAAATTACTGGACATGCATGTTCCCTACAGCCTGATTCTGCGTCGGGAGGGCTTCCGCGGACGGCTGTTCCAAACCGCTTTTATGTTGGTGTTGGGAGCGCACGAGCGTACCCTGGCGAATGCGGCGCGCATCCCGGAGTTCCGTGACGCCAATCTCCCGGCGGTGGAGCAACGGCTGTTTTCCCGCGCACCATATTACCCGGGCTTCAACCGGTTACAACTGCGTTTCTCGCTCACCCATCTATTCGATATCCTCGGGCCGGATGCCCCCATTTCCCGGCGCATCTTTGCCCATGCCGATCCCGCGGCGGTAGCCCGCCGAGCGGTGGATGGAACGCGGATTGCCACCTTGTCGGTACGCAAGGCGCTGTGGCACGGCGGGGAGCTGGCGATCCGGAAATCGCAGGATCCGATGATCGCGCTGGCCCGCGAGGTGTTGCCATTTTATCTGACCATCCGCCAGCGGTTTGATGACCAGATCAAGGCGCCACTGGTTATCAACACCGCTAAAATCGCCCGGGCGCGGTTTGCCCTCTCCGGCACCGCCATCTCGCCCGATGCCACGTTTACCGAACGCTTGTCCTACGGGGTGGTCGCCGGCTGGAAGAAACAAGGCCGGGCGATAGCGCCCTTCACGCGGGTCAAGGGCCTGTACCGCCATGCCACGGGATATCCGCCGTTTGCGCTGGCCGAATCATGGCTCAAGGCGCGTTCCGCCCTGGATCCGGAAACCCCGATGAACCTGGTATCCAGCAACGACATCGTCGGCGGCAACTCCGGCAGCCCGCTCATCAACCGCCGGGCCGAGTTGGTCGGGCTCATCTTCGACGGTAATCCGCAGTCCCTGGGAGGGGCGTTCTGGTATGACGGCAGCGTGAACCGTGCCGTGGCGGTGGACAGTGCCGTGATCCTGGCGGGGCTGAAGCGGGTCTATCATGCCCGTCGCCTGGTGCGCGAACTCGAGTGGAATAAGTAGTCCGGGCTGTCGCAGCGCCCCGAATAGGGGTTACGACGACGGCTGAGGGCAACCCCGGCCCTTGATCTTGCCGGGTATGGCAGACGGCTGAGATAAGTCGCCGTGGGGCCGGGAGCCTGCCGAGCCGAGGCGGCCGCGGGGAAAATAGGTCAAAATATTCCTGGTTCTGCGGCATATAGTGGGCCGGTGAAACGAGCAACCAGGAATATTTTGGCCGTTATTCCGCCAACACGGTAGATTGTTCCCGAGTTCGACAAGTTACTTGCATAAAAAGAATCGCCGCAAGTGCAAAGTAAAGAACTGACCGTATGCCGTTTTCGGCAATGAATCTAATGGGTTAGAGTCCCATCAAAGGAGTTATCCGTATGCCTTTGTAGCACCGGGAAGCAGCGTATGAGTAATCATGGGTTGTAAGTTTCCCAAGTACAA
>JALUYA010000031.1 GCA_027018875.1 Gammaproteobacteria bacterium | reverse complement strand
TGTGCCTCCGCCTCGGGTGCCTCCGCCTCGGGTGCCTCCGCCTCGGGTGCCTCCGCCTCGGGTGCCTCCGCCTCTTCGAGATGTGATAAAGCGGCTCGGTTCAACGCCGCCAGGCTCTCCTCCGCAGAAGATATACTGGGAATCGGTTGTTTCCGGTCCCCATAAGCTGCAACCAAGGCATCAATAGCCGTAGCCGTTGCAAGCACCGTTGTCACGCAATCTCGCGCGTCGCATTTCGCCCGGGTCACCAAATCCAGCGTCTCATCCAGCCTTTCCGCCAAGGCATGAACCTCGGCAACTCCGGCCATGCTGGCGCTTCCGGCAAGGGTATGCACGGCGCGGCAGAGGGATTCATTAACTTGGTTTTCCTTTCCATCCCGAATCGATTCCGCCCATTGCCGAAGCGCGTGCAGATGCTGATTCGCCTCATCCCGGAAGATACCGTAGAGCTTGGGCTCAAGTCGGGGTAACGGCTCGGCCGATGGCTCCGGCAATAAAGTTGTTGCGCTGGTTCCCGCCGGCATGGGCTCCAGGCCCTTTGCCGCGTTTTCCTGGACCGTTACCGCATGCTCCTCGCCACGAGACATGGCTCGGGCTCGCCCTATTAAGGCTGCAATATCGAAAGGTGGCTCGATACCATGAGCAAACTGCGCTACAAGATGGGGTACTCCAGCGACAGCCTCTCCGACCGAATCGATCAATACCGGCGTAGGCTCAAGGGTATAATCCAGTACTCGGTTCAATAGATTTTCATAGCTCCAGGCAAACTCACCCAATAAGGCGGCACCTACCAACCGGCCGCTGCCCTTCAAGGTA
This sequence comes from Gammaproteobacteria bacterium, assembly GCA_027018875.1. Lineage (GTDB taxonomy): Bacteria > Pseudomonadota > Gammaproteobacteria > JAKDMP01 > JAKDMP01 > JALUYA01. The sequence goes on along the minus strand of JALUYA010000031.1, from coordinate 9,836 downwards.
TGAAATGCCCGTCGCACGATACCCAGTGCTTCATGATCTTGGGGAGTATCCCGCCATTTTCGATATTGATGGGCAAGCTCCGCGCCGACCTCTTCGGCCTCTTCCAGAAAAATCTCGACGATCTCGTCCTCGGCTCCGGGTTCACGCACCGGGGGCAATGGCCCCGGAACCACAGAGGCAGGCCCAAGAGTCGGAAGTGATTCGGGTGGCGACACATATGTTTCGGTTGCGTGATCGATGATCGGCTTTACGGAAGCCGCCGTGGAGGCATCTGTCGCCTCGCCTTGACTCAAGGAAACGACACCGGTTCCGCTCCTTCCCCATGCCGGCTTCTCGCCCAGATCCTTCCCGACTCCAAGCACGTCAAGGGCCATCGAGGCATTCTCGAGCATGGATACCGGCCCCTCCCGACCTCGTTGCAACGTTTCTAGGTAATACTCCACGCTCACCACGGCATCGGCAAGGCGATCAAGAGAAAGTCGCTCTGGTAAGGAGCCAGCGGTTATCACCCGTTCCAGGTATCGCGCCAATCGACGTATCAAACAAGCTGTATCTTCAAGCGTGAGTACCTCAAGCGCCCGAGCCAATCGGTCGGCAAGAAAAGGTAGGCCGGCCCAAGCTTCTATAGAACCAGCCTCACGCAACTGGACGGTAATTACATCGCGCAGGCGTGATATATCCGCCAGTACCTCGCGTAACCCCGCTGCTCGGGCATTACGCAACACCACGGATCCCGGGTCCCTGCCGGAACCACTGAGATAAGCTTCCACATCGCTTTCAATGCGAATCAGCGACATGGCCAAAGCCATTAGTTCAGCATGATCCGGAACCCGTTCCGCGGCGATAAATCCCCTCAAGCGTGCCTGCTCGTCTCTAACCTGCGACTGGATTTCGGATACCCCCAACATACCTAAGGCATCGGCTACTTTTTTCAGAATATCGCCAAGCGGGGCCAATTCGCCTGGATCCTGGCTCCGTGAACGAACATAAATATCAATCCGGTCACGTACCTGCGAAAGATCTTCCAAAATGGCCCGGCCAACGCTACGCAGAAGTTCCGAACCAGCCTCTGCCGGGGCCGAGGAGGAGCCTTCGGCCTCCGAGCTCAATTGAAAATTTGTCCTGATCGCGCTTACCCGCTCCCCACGCGAACTGCTGAGTTCAATATGCGCCAGCATCTCTTCGATCAATGCCTCTGGAGGTTCCTCGGCAAACGCAGCCTCGGATCCTGCCGCAAGCCGCTTGATCTCCCGTTCCACCTGGCCAAGTAACCGTTTAACTCCAATGCCGGGAGCCACCCCACCATCAATCAAAGCCTCGATCACCCCGCCGGCAATCCAGAAAAACTCGAATACAGCGGGGATAACGGCATTAGTCTCTATTCTCGCCAATGCTGCACGCATAACTCCAAGCGCTCGAGCGCTTTGCTCGCCACGATAGAAAGACAATAAGGCGGCCTGAAAATGCAGCCTGAATCGAGCCGCCAAGGAAACCGCATCTTCTCCCTCCGCCGCCGGCTTCAGCCGGGTAGCCGAGGTTCGCAGGCGTTCCCGATCGAGCGCCGGCTCTCCCAGCGCAGTGCGTAATTCATTCACACGGGACAAGACCAATGTGGGCGAGTCACGCATCCCGTTAACCACACGATCCAGGTAGTCACTGAGTTCTATGCTCGCCCGCATTAGGGGTTCGAGGCGTGCGGTATCAACCGGCAGGCGGCCTTCCAGAAATGCCCGTCCCAAACGCTCCATGTGTTCCGCCAAAAGACGCGCACCCCGGACACTGACCAGCGTCAAGGTACCGACAACCTGGTGTACCAGACGCACATATTCGGCTAGAAGATTCCGTTCCTCAGGCTCTTCGGCATAGGCATTCAACCGGTGCCGGGCCGTCTCGAGCAGGCGCTCGAGTTCATCTTTGATCCAGCTCAGAGAATCGAGACTAGCTTCAGCCATGAAAACCTCGCGCCATCTGCACAATCACAAGTTCAACTCGCCGCTTCCGGGATCTTGTAAGCTTGCGATGCCTCTCCACTCTCCGCCGATTCAATGGGTTCCGCCTCGGTTTCCGGCAGGGTAAACCCGGAGATTGAACCTCGCAGCTCAGTTGCAAGTGCGGCCAGCTTACCAATCGAACGAGCCGTTACCGCCGTCCCCTCGGCCGTTTGTGAAGTAATTTCCTGAATGACGCCCATCGTGTTGGAGACTTCTCCCGCCACCTGAGCCTGGTCGCGGGCGGAGTGGGTGATCATATCGATCAACTTCGAAATATGGCTCGACACATTTTGAATTTCATCCAGGGAATGGCCGGCATTCTCTGCCAATTGAGCTCCATTTACCACACCGGAGGTAGATCGCTCCATGGATAAGATCGCCTCATTAGTGTCGGCCTGGATTGTGCGCACCAGCGTTTCGATCTGCCGGGTAGCACCGGAAGAGCGCTCGGCAAGACGCTGAACCTCATCGGCTACCACACCAAATCCCCGCCCGGCTTCGCCGGCGGTCGATGCCTGAATCGCGGCATTCAACGCCAAAATGTTTGTCTGCTCGGCAATATCGTTGATCAACTCGACGATATCACCAATTTCTTGCGATGACTCACCCAGCCGCTTCATCCGTTTCGCGGTTTCCTGGATCGACTCCCGGGTTTGCGTCATGCTGTCGATCGTCCGCCGTACCGCATCGCCCCCCTTATTGGCAATATCCACCGAACGCCGTGCCACATCGTTCGCCCGACTGGCATTCTCCGAAACCTGTTCGGCCGACTGGGCCATCTGGGTAATGGCATTTGTCGCCGAAATAATCTGCTTGCTTTGATTCTCCGAGGCCTCGGCCAGATGCGAAGCAGTCGCCTCCGTCTGCCGCGCGGCACTGTCAAGATTAACCGCGGTATCGTTAATGGTTTTAACCAGGTCACGCAAAGCCTCGACGGTATAGTTAATGGAATCCGAAATAGCCCCGGTAATATCATCGGTCACCTCCAACTGTACCGTCAGATCCCCATCGGCCAATCGCCCCAAATCATCCATCAATGACAAAATAGCCTGTTGATTCCGCTCATTTTGGGCCTCCTGAGCCCGTTCTGCTCGTCGTGCTTCCCCCGTCAACTGATAGCGAAGCACCAGAAGCGCAATTAAAATGAGCGCAATCGCACCCAAAATATAGCCATAGAGCGGCTTAAATATCCGCTGTTGCATCTGGTCACGATAGGTTTGGGTAACCGCTTGCGCGGTACTCAACAACCGCGGCGCGGCAGCGTCCAATGCCGCTTTCGCCTTCTGCCAGTCAACAATGTTTACCGTCAGGGGAGCCAGCGTTTGCAGGTTCGACATCAGGGTCTTGTAACTCGCCCGCAACTGCCCCAGCGGTGCCTGTAGCGCGGGAACGTCGGGCAGCTCATTGATATTCATCTTCGGCGAACCGTTCTCAAGCGCATCGAGCAAATCACCGAACGAGTTCACATGCGCCAGGAATTTATTGCCGTCCACATCGACATTCCCCACCCCTCTCGTCATGCTTTCAAGCAATCGTAGAGTTTGCGCCGCCATCACCGGCTGAGCGGCGACACGGTTAATCACACTGCGTGAGTAGCCATGCGCATTGAGCTGCGCCAACAATCGGCTCCATGCCCGAATATATGTAGGCATTTCGGAACGTACCGCAGCGGCGGATTGAGTTGCTACAGCAATGGCATCCTTGGCATCGACAAGCTTCCGTGTCGCAACTTGAATCGGCCCCCAATGCTGTTCGAACAACGATATATTGGCGGCGACCTGGCCCGATGCGGGCGGCATCAAACTGGTCGGGTCACCGCCGCCCAACAACACGAGCGCGTTCTGTATCTTCCGCGAGCTATCGGCCATGGATGCAATCGCAGTCGCATCCCCGCGCAAAGCAGCTTGTGCTTCATTAGGCAGAGCTTGGGACTGTACCGCCAAGGTCGAGGCTTGGCTCATAAATTCGATGTCATATTGTGAATACTGCGCCACAAAGAAAAAATCAGCCGTGGCGCCGAAAATACTCACCAGCGCAAAAAAACCTACAATATAAGTGAGGACGTTTCCTCGTGCCGTGCTGGACTGAGCCATAATTTTCTACCTCATCAGGCCGCTAAGTGTTTTGCCATCGTTCCACCCCAAAATACTTTCTCCGGAATAGATCACGAGGCCGCATGCAAAAAGGCATCGGATTCAACCAGATCGTGCAGAACCAAAACGCCCCAGTGCTCATTCTCATGGGCATAGGCTCCTAACAAAAAAGGCGCCAGTAAATCCGGAATCCCCTCGGGCAGGGGTGACGCCTCCCGCGAGGAATAGCGTCGAAAACCCATCACCTGATCCACCAGAATCCCGGCTGGAATATCGGGATGGTTGACCACGATCACCCGGCTATTGCGGGTCAGTGTGGTTTCCGCGCCACCGGCCCACTGCCCCAGATCCGTCACTGGAACCAGTTGCCCTCGAACATTGGCAAGCCCGCGCAACCAAGGTTGCGTCCGAGGAACCCGGGTTGCCTCCGGCCAGGTGATTACCTCGCGAATCTCGCTGCGCGAGGCGATATAAGCGTGTCCGCCCGAGAGGAAGGCAACCCCGACCCACAAGCCCTCTTTACGCTGGACTCTCCCCGCAGCGCCGAGCACCGCTTGCTCGAGTGCCAATAAAAGCGCAAACGGCTGACTGCGCAGGGATTGCAGGTTCTCATCCGCCATATCAGGCCAGAACCTCACGGATTTTCGCCACCAAATCGTTCCCCGACACCGGCTTGGTCAGATAGGCCACGGCCCCTTGGCGCATGCCCCAAACCCTATCCGTCGGCTGATCCTTACTAGTCACCATGATCACCGGAATCGACGCGGTATCCGGATCGCGTCGTAACTGACGCGTAGCCTGAAACCCATTAACCCCCGGCATGACCACATCCATGATGACCGCATCGGGATGCGACTCGCGCGCCACCTTCAAGCCTGTTTCTCCCTCTGCAGCGGTGAGCACTTCAAATCCGGCCTTTTCAAGTTCCGTACGGATTACATGCGTCTCCGTAGGTGAATCATCCACAATCAAAATCGTTGTCATTAATGTTCCCTCAGTTGGCAGCCTGGCGATGCTCGGCCACATGGCGCCGCACCGCATCAATCAATTCACTTCGCGTAAAGGGCTTGGTGACGTACTCCTCGGATCCAACCAGCCGGCCCCGGGCAATATCGAACAAGCCATCCTTGCTGGAAATCATAACCACGGGGGTATCACGAAAAGCCGGATTCCCTTTTAGCAAGGAGCAGATCTGGTAACCATCAAGCCGCGGCATCATTACATCCACAAAAATTATATCGGGCCGCGTATCGGCAATGAGCGATAATGCCTCAAACCCGTCCGCGGCACTAAGCACCTCCGCGCCCGCCCGCGTAAGCAGCGTTTCCGCAGTACGTCGAATGGTCTTGCTGTCATCCACCACGACCACCTTGACGCCCACCAGCGTCTTTTCCTCCTCACTCACTCCTGATCCCCTTGTTTTCCTCGGCAACCGGCAAAACTACGGGATTGCGCCCAACGCAAGTCTCGCACTTTCCCCGACGGCTACTGACAAACCTAGTCATGTTTTAGCACAATATGCCGAGTTAAGCTATTGAGCCCATGGTGAGAACCTCAAAACGATCCCTCTTAAACCGCCGCCTCGGCATCGTAATGGATCCTATCGAGGCAATTCACCCCGAGAAGGATACCTCACTTGCGCTGTTACTGGAAGCCACGCGGCGAAAGTATCGCCTGTACTACATTCGACCCGGAGCAATTACGGCCACCGGCGAAGGACCGAGCGCTTGCCTGCCGATTCTCCGGGTTTTCGATTCTACCACCTCGTGGTTCGACCTCGGAAAAGAAGAAACGATACCCCTGTCCCGGCTCGACGTCATCCTTATGCGTAAAGATCCGCCCTTCGATCAGGAGTATGTCTACCTTACTTACCTGCTCGAACTTGCCGAACAAGCCGGTACCCGAATCATTAACGCCCCCCGTTCGCTGCGCGATTACAATGAAAAAGCATCCATCCTGCGTTTTCCCGACTTGGCGCCGCCCACGCTGATCGCCAGAGAAACCGGGCCCATCCGCGCCTTCCTTGCCCGCGAAGGGAAAATCGTACTCAAACCCCTGGGAGGCATGGGTGGTCAGGGCGTTTTCGTTATCGACTCCGATAACCCCAACCTCAATGTGATCGTCGAGAGCCTTACCCATGAGGGCCGCGAACACGTGATGGCACAGCGCTACCTTCCCGAGATCACCCACGGCGACATGCGGGTATTGGTTATAAACGGCAAGCCGGTACCCTACATGCTCGCACGCATCCCCAAAGCCGGCGAAAGCCGCGGCAATCTGGCTGCGGGAGGCCACGGCGAGCCCCGCCCCTTGGGCCGACGCGAGCGCCGGGTTGCCGAAACCATCGCTCCGATACTCGCCCGTGACGGCCTGATATTTGTCGGTCTCGACATAATTGGAGGCAAATTGACCGAAATCAACGTGACCAGCCCCACGTGTGTGCGCGAACTCGATCGCGCCTACGGGATCAATATTGCCGCAGACCTGTTCGATGCCCTTGAGGACAACCCCGAGGGAAAGCCAGCCGCAGTCCAATGAACGTAGCCGATACCGCCGGCTCACCGATCGCCCGCACCATCACCAGGGATCGCTTGGTAACCGCACTCATTTTTGCGCTGCTCATCCACGGGGTGATTTTGCTCGGAGTCGGTTTTTCCACCCTGGTACCCAAATCCGGTAACAATCGGCAAGTTGCCGTGACCCTGGTCAATACGGCCCGGCTTCATCCTCCCGAACGGGCCGCATACCTGGCGCAGGCCAATCAAATCGGTCCCGGTAACACCCGGCGACGAAGCCACACCCAAACCGCGCAAAATGTCGCCGGCATATTCCCCAACCCCGGCGTCGCGCTGAGCGCCTCGCTGAACGCCGAAGCCCCCGGGGTTTTCTCCCGGCTCCGCCCCAGCACCCTAACCACCGACGCCCCGCCGGGCGAGCGGGATGTCACGTCCAGCCTTGCGGGACGGCGTTCGATCCCAGCCGGTGAGATCCCTCTGCATGGCGGGGAGAATACCTTGATGATCGCCCGTCTCATCACGGCGGGAAATCATCCGGGAGCAACCCCTGCCCTCCACTTCGAACTCCCCCATTTGTACGGCCGCCACCCCGTCCCCAAGGCCGAACAGACCAACGCCAAGGCTACATTTTATGCCGCCTACATTGCCGCATGGCAGCAGCGGGTGGAATTTATCGGCAGCACGCACTTCGAGGCACTGGTTCCCGCCCGAATCCGCCGCGGGCACCTGACCCTGGCGGTCACCATCGACGCCGATGGTTCCATACGCGCCATTCACCTCGTTAACCGCTCGCGCTACCCCGAGCTGGACGCCGCTGCACTCCAAATAATCCGCTTGGCGGCTCCCTTCCCGCCCTTCCCGCCCGCTTTGCGGGCCCGTACCCGGGCACTCGGTTTCACCTACCGCTGGACCTTCATCCGCGGCCGCAACGGGGGGGAAATCGGACTCGGCGGCAATTGAATGCTATCCCCTCGCGCAGACAACCCCGGTTCCCTGTAGCTCGCAGGAACCCCGCGGGGTTTTAGCCAGATACTGCTGATGGAAATTCTCCGCATAGTAGAAAGCATCCAATGATTGAATAGTTGTAGTAATTTCCCCGCAATGCTGCTCGAGAAGTGCCGAGGCATAGGTATCGCGGGTGGCTTCGGCTGCCGCACGCTGAGTATCATCGGCAACCAGAAGCATTGATCGGTACTGGGTGCCAACGTCGCCATGCTGGCGCATACCCTGGGTCGGGTCATGGCGCTCCCAGAATAAGGCAAGGAGATCACGGTAGCCGATCCGCTTGGGATCAAAAACCACACGCACCACCTCGGCATGCCCGGTACGCCCGGTGCACACTTCCTTATAAGTGGGATTCGGAGTCGTGCCACCGGCATACCCCACGGCCGTCGTCCAGACGCCGTCCTGCTCCCAAAACAGGCGTTCGGCGCCCCAGAAACATCCCATGGCAAAATAGGCTTCCTCATACTCGGGGGGAAACGGCGGCAAAATCGGCGTATTTAAAACATAATGCCGATTGGTAACGGCCATAGTCTCCCGACGCCCGGGAAGCGCCTCGTCGGGACTGGGCAAAACCGTGGATCGTTGCATCGTTATCTCCCCCAAACCTAGGAATTTGGCATTCTACCCCCTGAAGACAGCGAACAAGGTCTATCGGCCATGGGAAACGGCCTGGTTCAAGGGGTTTGCGGGGCCGGGAAAGCTGGAAGAATTCCTCCCGGCTTGCGATGCATAGAAAGTGCATGCACCTGGCTGCGAACCTGGGCCGCAAAGATGACCCCCTCCGGATGAACGGTCAGGCCGGCCGCCGCCAGGGCGTCGATCACCCAGGTATTACAGGTGTGAAAGGCACCGTAACGACTTGCGGCTCGGTAAAACTCGCTGGCGGCGGTGAACCCCGGCGCCACCGGTTGCGGCCTGCCCATCGGCGTATAGGCGAACTGGCGGGCGAGCCAGCTCCCGAGCCGGGCCGCCTGGGACGAGGTCAGATCCAGCGCGGTAGCCTTCGTCCCGTACCAACGCCCGGGATCGGCCAGTCCCGTGGCCACGACATAGACCACCGCCGGCGATGGCGAAAGGATGGCATGGACGGCATCGCCGAAGGTCGGCTTCGGCGTCATGTAGAATGCCTGATTGCCAAAACCGAATACGAACCAGCGCGTTCCCGGATAACGCCGGCGAAGAAATGCGGGGGCCACCCTGTCCGGCACCACCAACCCGGTGTGCCAACCGAAATCCACCGAGTAGATCCGTGCGGACGGCCCGGCCCACCCTGGCGACAGCCCGAATCCGAGTGTCAGCAAAGTGATTGATAAGATCCAACCACACGTCATATGAAATTGGACATTCATCGGCCGGTTTATTTCCCGGGCCGGCATCGGGCACTCAGGCGGGCCGCACATCATCGAACCGATCCACGTGACGTAGTGCCGGGAAACGCCAGGCCCAACTCAAGGCCAACGCCTACGCCCCCCCGATCCCGAGAATCGAGCCGCCAAAAGCGGGCGAACGCCCAGACGATGCTGTACGATCGAGGATTCAACCCCTGATCTCTATCCATCGCGGACAATCCTACCGGTGTGCTGGCTTCATTCCTCGGGGAATCGCCGCAAACGGGCGGGATCCGCATTGCGTAATGCCCCGCCACCCGAATCATGATGGTTTCTCCTGTACGCAATCACTGCTGTCGCGTTAACGGGAAAATAAGGAGGCCTGATTCAGCCGTAATCGGTACAATGAGTTTGACAATAACTTGTTGAACCAGATAGGAGAATCAGGCCATGGCTCATTGTAATACAATCTTCTCCCAAATACTAAAACTTGTGCCGAGACATGAATTCGAGACCCTTGCAAAACGCCATCATTCGGGGCGTTCTTTCCGCACGGCCTCGCGCTGGCCGCAGTTCGTGACCATGGCCATGGCCCAACTGGCCGGGCGGAACAGCTTGCGCGATATTGTTGAGAATATTTCCGCGCAGGTCCACCGTCTTTATCATCTGGGGAGTGCGAAATTATCTCGATCCAATTTATCCCGCTGCATATTCCGGCCCAAGATGAACACTCATTCTGGTTCAACGTGAACACCTGTTCTGGTTGAATGTGAACGCTCATTCTGGTTCAAGGTGAACACTTTTCGGGATTTCCCGGAATCGGCGTTCACGATCCCGGAATCGGTGTTCACGTTGAACCGGAATCCTTTCCAACGCATTGTTTTGTCAATGAGTTTGGTAGGC
>JALUYA010000030.1 GCA_027018875.1 Gammaproteobacteria bacterium | reverse complement strand
GGGCCTGCTCGACCCGCTGATCTATACCATTCCCTTGCAGCTTCTCGCCTACCATGTCGCCGTGGCCCGCGGCACCGACGTCGATCAGCCGCGGAACCTCGCCAAATCCGTTACCGTAGAATAGATATCGGAGGCTCTTTCACCGCGAAGGCACGGAACGTATTCAATTTTCTCAATTCCGGGTTTTTCTCTGAGGATAATCCAAGGGAAATCTAGAGACCGGAGATGTTTTGACTTTACTGGCCCGGTGCTGGATTGTTCTTGAGTCCAGCAGGCTAGAACCCCAGTACCCGTAATCGTGCGCGAAGGGTTTCTATTTCCTCGAGTAGCTGCAGTGCCAGTGCTACTCCCGCCGGATTGATTCCAAGGTCGCGTTCCAGGCTGAGCGCCTTGCGGGCCCGCGCCAGGGCGGTGCCCTCAAAGCGCCAGTCCTCGAGAGTTCCGCCGCTAGGTTCAAGTATGCCTGCATCCACCCAGGCAACGATATGTTCCACCCGAATTTGGCAGGCGCGACAAAGTTCATCCGCATCCAGGCTTACTTCGTCTTCGAGAATGTGACCACTCAAGGTGTCGGGAGTCTGTTGGTTCATGGTTATACTCCCATATGCGCACGCGGGTTGAATGCGAGTTCTTCCCGCATGGTGCGGTAAATGGCCCTGGCCTTATCGGTATCGGCCGGGGGCAGGACAATCCGCAGGATCACATAGAGGCTACCCGGAGGGTGGCCGGGGATTCCCCGACCCTTCAACCGCAACTTGGTGCCGGTACCCGAGTTCTTGGGGATTTTCAGGTCGACAACGCCGCCGGGAGTCGGCGCCTTTACACTTGCGCCGAGGGCCGCTTCCCAGGGGGTAATGGGCAGGTCAAGATAGACATCTCTGCCTTCGCTACGATATAAATTATGGGGCATGAATAGTACCTCCAAGTAAAGATCGCCTCGCGGCCCACCGCCCAAGCCCTCACCACCCTGCCCGGTGAGGCGAATGTGTTGGCCTGCCCGTACTCCCGGAGGAATATGGACATTGAGGTGTCGTTCGCGCACCCGGGGTATCCCCTGGGAATCGAGTTTTGGAATCTGTAGCACCAGTGAGCGGGTTGCCCCATGATAGGCATCTTCGAGTGGAATTTGGATTTTCGTGTGAATGTCCTCACCATGACCATGGTGACTTTGCCGTGGGCCGCTCCGGTATCCGCCACCAAATAAGGTCTCAAAAAAATCACTGAATCCACCGGTTCCGGTGCCCGGAGGATTGCTCCGATAGGTAGATCCCTGGGCCCAATTCGGTGGCGCATGAAAATCTTGACCGGTTTTCCAGTCGGCTCCAAGATGGTCGTAAGCCTGGCGTTTTTCTGGATTTTTGAGTACTGTGTAGGCTTCCTGTATTTCCTTGAAGCGGGTTTCTGCGTCAGCTGCTTTGCTGACGTCGGGATGGTATTTTCGGGCAAGCTTGCGATAGGCGCGTTTGATTTCCTCCGGTTTCGCCTGGCGCGATAGACCGAGTGTTTGGTAATAATCTTTGTATTCCATCTTAGAACATCGAAAGCATCAGTAATGTGATGATAGCAGGATCATAGTTGGCGAATATCGATAAAGCCGCCGCTGGCAATCCGGTCGGGAAGAGTGGGGATTAGATCCAGTATTCGCCGAGCGGCAATATCGGGCTCGGGCATGTCGGGGGTGCCCCGGGCCTGTTTTAGTCGGGCGACCGACGGAAAGCGGGTTGCATCGACTTTTTCACTGATGTAATCCTGCATTTTAGTGTGGATCAGGCCGGGAGCAAGGGCGGCAAGGTGTGCCTTCGGCAGGTCATGCGCATAAAGCTGGGCCAGCATATTGAGGGTAGCCTTTGAGAGCGCATAGGCCCCCCAACCCTTGTGGCCGTTGATCGACGCACCCGAGGAGATCAGTACGACTTGGTGCGGTACTTTATGGGCGGCAAACCAGTCAAGAATGATCTTGTTGGCCCAGACGTTGACGTCCATTATCCGGCGCAGTGCACTCAGACCGAGTTCGGGCATTGTTTTGAACTCACCGAGCAGTCCTGCATTCAGGATAACCAGGTCAATAGCCGCGTCTCCAATCAGGGTATCGAGTGCCGGGGGGATGCGTTCCAGATCAGCCAGATCCAGGCGCAGGGTATGTAGATTAGGAGCGGAATAGCCGGGACCGCTACGGCTCAGGCCGTACACCATGCCACCGGCCGCCAGGGTGGCCTTCGCCAGGGCCTGTCCGAAGCCACGGGATATTCCCGTAATGAAAACTTGCTTCATGTACCAGTAATTCCGGTGTGGTATGCGCGGTATTTTACCGGGTGGGGAAGAGGGGGCTTGACATTAAAGTTTCCTGTAAGGTTTAATGTGTGAACCTTAGTAAGGTTTAAATACGAATGGAAAGGAAAGATGAATGGCAACAACCGGGGGTTCATCCAGGACTAACCGTGGGGCGCTTGGCGCGCAAAGTGGGGCTTAGCGCCGAGGCCGTTCGTTACTATGAACGGCTGGGTCTGTTGGCGCCGGCCAGTCGCAGTGCCTCGAACTATCGCTACTACGGCGTGGAAGCCGGGCGAAGGTTACGCTTTATCCGTCGGGCCCAGGCGCTCGGGTTTTCCCTGAGCGAGATTGCCGAGTTACTGTCGCTACATACCCGTCCGGAGGCGGACATGGGCGAAGTGAAACGCTTGGCCCGGGCGCGCATTACCCAGATCGAAGCCCGGATCATGGACCTGGAGCGCATGAAGGCGGGGCTGGTATCGCTCACCGAGCGTTGTCCAGGGCATGGTTCGCCCGTCGACTGTCCCATCTTGAGCGCGCTACTGGACGACGAGCATTGAGGAGGAATAGATGATGAACGTGAATATTGGCATTGAAGGTATGACCTGTGCTTCCTGCGTCGGGCGGGTGGAACGCGCATTCCAGCGTGTGGCGGGAGTCAATGCGGTAAGTGTCAACCTGGCGACCGAGCAGGCGCAGGTCAGCTATGATGCGGCGCAAACGAGTGCGCAGGCGCTGGCCGAAGTGGTTGCCGAGGCCGGTTATACACCGGTTGTCACCGAAGCGGAATTGGCCATTGAGGGCATGACCTGTGCCTCCTGCGTCGGGCGGGTGGAGCGGGCACTGAAACAGGTTTCCGGCGTGATCGAAGCGGGAGTAAACCTGGCGACCGAGCGGGCTACGGTGAGATATTTTCCGATGACCTGTGGTGTGGATGAATTGATTCGAGCCGTGGCCGAAGCCGGCTATACGGCCGCGGCGGTGGGCGGTGAAGATAAGGATGCAGCCGATACCAAGCGCCGGGAACTTCGCTCCATGGGCCGGGATGTTCTTGTAGCCGCCGGGCTGACGGTGCTCATCCTGATACTCTCCATAGGCGGTACGTATTTGCCTCCATTGCATCGGGCACTGGCTTATGTGAGCCCGTTTACCAACTTCTGGGAATGGGTCCAGTTCGTGCTGGCCAGCATGGTACTGTTCGGGCCCGGGAGGCGGTTCTTCCGCCCGGGTTGGATTGCCTATCGGCACCTGGCGCCGGACATGAATTCACTGGTGGCGACGGGCACGGGGGCCGCCTGGTTGTACAGTTTTATTGTTTTGGTCGCGCCGGAACTGTTCCCGGTGGTGTCGCGCAGCGTTTATTTCGACTCGGCGGCGGTAATTGTTGTCGCGATCCTTTCGGGAAAGTATCTGGAGATGCTAGCCAAGGGCCGGGCTTCGGCGGCCATCAAGAAATTAATCGGTTTGCAGGCAAAATCGGCGCGGATCCTGGATGAGGATGGCAACGAACGCGAAGTGTCGATGGCCGAGGTGCGAGTGGGAGACCGTATTGTGGTGCGTCCCGGAGAGCGCCTGCCGGTCGATGGGAGCGTGGTTGAAGGTCACTCTTATGTCGAGGAGTCGATGCTTACGGGGGAACCGTTGCCGGTTTCCAAGTCGGTGGGTTCCGAGGTGGTGGGCGGAACCGTGAATCAGGCCGGGCGCCTGGTGATCGAGGCGACTTCGGTCGGTTCCGACATGGTGCTGGCGCAGATTATCCGTTTGGTGGAACGTGCCCAGACCGGGAAGCTGCCCATTCAGGGACTTGCCGACCGGGTGGTTCGCATCTTCACCCCGGCGGTACTGGCCATCGCCCTGGCGGCCTTTGCCGTATGGCTTGCCGTGAGCGGCGACATTGCCGCCGCCATGGTGGCCGCGGTGGCGGTGCTGGTCGTGGCCTGCCCTTGTGCCATGGGCCTGGCCACGCCTTCCGCGATTATGGTGGGTACCGGCCGGGCCGCCGAATTAGGGGTGTTGTTTCGCAAGGGCGAGGCCCTGGAAACACTCTCCAGGATCGATACCGTGCTGTTCGATAAAACCGGGACGCTGACCGAAGGGCAGCCGGCGTTGACTAAAATCGTTGCCGATAGGCCGGAGGAGGCCCTGCGCCTGGCTGCCGCCCTGGAGACGGTGTCCGAACACCCGCTCGGCAAGGCGATTGTGGAGGCGGCAGGGGTGCGGAAATTGACTTTACCCGAGGTGGTTGATTTCCAGGCTATTCCCGGTTTTGGCATCGAGGGCCGGATCGGCGCAGACCTTGTGCGCGTGGGTGCGCGACGGTTCATGGAGCGTGAGGGCCTGGATTCGACGGCAATTGCGGGTCGTGCCGAGGCCTTGGAGACGGAAGGCAAGACGGTGGTCTATGTTGCCAACGAGACCCGGGTTCTTGGTTTGCTGGCGATTGCCGATCCCATCAAGCATGATGCGGCGGCCGTCGTAGAGACAATACAGCGGCATGGGCTCAAGGTAGCCATGGTGACAGGTGATGCCCGCCGTACGGCCCAGTTCGTGGCCGATAAATTGGGTGTTACCGAAATTCATGCCGAGACCCTTCCCCAGGACAAGGCCACCGTGGTTGCGGATCTCCAGCACCAGGGGCGTCGGGTCGGGTTCATTGGCGATGGTATTAACGATGCCCCGGCATTGGCCCAGGCCGATGTGGGTATTGCGCTTGCTTCGGGCACCGATATCGCCATCGAGGCCGCCGATGTAACGCTGACTCGCGGGGCCCTCGAAGGGGTGGTTACGGCTGTCAATGCGGCCCGGCGGACGCTCGGTAATATTCGGGGCAACCTGTTCTGGGCCTTCTTTTATAATATTTTACTGATCCCCATTGCCGCCGGCGTTGCCGCTCCCTGGGGAATTCATCTTAATCCGATGCTTGCCGCCTTGGCGATGGGATTATCGTCCACGTTTGTCCTTGGCAACAGTCTGCGCTTGAAACGCCTGCGCGCTTGGCAGGCGGAGCCGGTTCCGAAAAGTCATGGAATATTTTCGTCTCGGCGTACTACGGATGTTGCCAGGGTGGACCATCCGGTGATCATTGAACAGGAGGAAATTTAATGAGTCAATATGTGTTTTCAATCTCCCTTGATACGCCTTTTGAAGCGGCCGTGGACCGGGTCACCGAAGCGCTCAAGAGCGAAGGTTTCGGGGTGCTAACCGTGATCGATGTGGCCGCAACTCTCAAGGAAAAACTGGGTATCGAGCATCGGCCTTACAAGATTCTTGGAGCCTGTAATCCGCAGTTTGCCCACCAGGCCCTCGAGGCCGAACCCGATCTCGGCGCGCTTCTACCCTGCAACGTAGTGGTGCGCGGGGAAGCTACTGGGCGGGTGAGTGTCGTGTTCATGGATCCCGAGTCGGTGCTGGGTATGGTAGGGAATCCCAAGGTGAGTCAAGTGGGGAAAGAGGTTCGCACACGATTGGTGCGGGTAGCAGATACCCTGAAGGGGTAAGAAGCGAAATTTTTTAACTAAAGGAGAAAGGTATGAGCGGAGTAGTTCGATTGGCGGTCAACGGAATGACTTGCGGGCATTGTGTGCAGTCGGTGACCAAGGCCTTGGAGAAGGTTCCGGGGGTGAAGAAGGCCGAGGTCAGCCGCGAGCATGGCGAGGCCGTCGTCCACGGGCAGGCCGATTCCCAGGCCTTGATTGATGCGATCGTAGCGGAGGGTTACCAAGCCGAAGTGAAGGGCTGAAATGGCTTTTTCGGAGGTATTGCTCTACACCAGCCTCGGCTGTCCCGATTGCGCGGCGGTGAAGCGGTTTTTCGATCTGCATGGTATTGCATTCGAGGAATACGACATCGCCGCACCCGGGGTGGCCGAGACGGCCAAGACCCGGTACGGCGTACGCGTTGCGCCGATCACAGTAATCGACGGCACGGTGTTATGGGGGACCTTTGCCGAGCAACAACCCCGGCTGTTCGAGTTACTGGAAGGGCGCTACGGCCGCGACCGGGTGGGGCCAGGTAACCGGGGTTGCGGATGAAGCGTCCAAGCCATAGTCCTAAGTGGAGGCACAAACATACCTGCCGGTGGGTTTCGGAATCCGCTTAAGCATAGCCAGTTGATATCATTGGCCGGCCTGCGGCTACTGGGTATTGAAGTAATGGACGGAAAGAAAACCGGGTTGAAAGTCGCTGGATAGGGGCGTTACCGCAGCATATATCTGTGGAGACATGGTGGGGGGCAAAGTGGCTATCAGCCGGGATTGGGGCGAGTTACCCGGCGGGGTGCATTACGATTTGGTGTTACGATCATCACAAGGAGTGAATACGTCGGTTCCCGAGGCGCGGGAGGCATACCTTCGAGGGTTGACCCGTAAGTGGTGACCGGGGCGATTGAAGGTGCGTTTTGCGCTGTGGATGCCTCCGGCGGCGGAAGCGTTCGTCACGTATATACATGTGAGGCTATGACGTTTGATGAATAATAAAACTCCAATTTTTTCAGTATATCGAGTTCAATGGCTGACGGGTTCTATGAACCGCGATGCCAGGCTACTGTATGCCTGCGTCTGGTTTGCGTGGCGATTGGCTATACATTAGGGGGGTATCTGGGCTATAGTTGAATCCTCCATATTGAAACTGAACTCAGGAGGAAATGTTATGCGGATTAAATTCATCACCCCCGCTTTGATTTTTGCCGCCGCAGTAAGCCTGGGGCTTGCCGCCGCACCGGCGAATGCTGCGAACGCCTCAGGCATGATGAAGTCCTCAGGTATGATGAACGTCTCGAACATGATGAGCAATCGCGGCTGTACGGCCTGTCATGCCGAGAGCAATAAGGTGGTTGGCCCGGCTTGGGGTTGGGTAGCATATCGCTATAAGGGAGAGAACCATCAAAAAGCGGTTCAGGCGGTCGCCAAGTTCATCATCGTTGGCGGTACGGGCTACTGGTCCAAATGGACCGGGAGCATGCCGATGCCTTCGCATCCGAACATCAGCCGGAAGCAGGTAGATGCGATTGCCACCTGGATCTTGAAGCAGCCACCGATCAAACCGCCGAAATCTTGACGGTTCAAGATATTGCCGGCCTGCGAGGGGTATTCTCCTCGCAGGCCGTTCCGTCCCGAGTATCAACTTCCAGTTGCTTGTTACAAAGCGTTACAAAAAAAGCCCTCAGGGGACACATATAGCTTACATTTTGATGCTAGTGTATTGTTAATGGGAAAGTATTCCTGGGTTGTGATTTGGGAGAGCGATATGAAACGCATCTGGATGGTGACGGCCTTAGCCATCGGCTTGGCGGCCTCCGCGGCTTGGGCACAGGGAATGGGAATGGGAATGATGGACAGTCGGCCAGCTCATCCGATCCGACATGCCCCCGCCGCATTGACTCAGTATGGCTGTATGGCTTGTCATGCGGTTGCAAGTGGGAAAGTGGGACCGGCTTTCGCTTGGGTGACTTGGCGCTACGGGGGTAAGGCAGATGCGCTACGGCGAATAAGCACCTTCATCGCGCATGGCGGCAGTGGTCCTTGGGGAGGCGTGATGCCGGATCTGAATGTCCCGCCGACCCAGGCGCGACGGATCGCCCGGTGGATTCTGTCCCTGCCGCCCCAGGCACCGCCTAGATCCGGGGCGGAAGGGGGAAGATCGTGATGTGGTATGGAGGTTTTGGGTCGGGGCTTCATGGAGGATGGGGGATCGTGGGTATCATCCTGATGATTTTATTCTGGGCGGCGGTGATCCTGGTACTGGTGGCCGCAATCCGCTGGTTAATGGGAGGGCACAGGGAGGGGCCGGGACCTTTAGGTGCTGGCCATAGGACAGCGCTGGAAATTCTCGAGGAACGATTTGCCCGGGGGGAAATAGAGCGTGAGGAGTTCGAAGAGCGGCGGCGTTTGCTAAGCGGACGAGACTAACCGTTGCATGCCACCTGTACCGAATTTGGTTTCAAGTGTTTAGCCCGGACAATGAAAGATGCTGAAAATTAATAAGTTTAGTTTGATGGCAATGGTTCTTTCGTTTCATTCCGACTCATTGAGTCGGTACCACTCACATTGGTCACACAAGTAAGGAGAAGTCATGAGTTTACGCACTATTCGCTGGGGGAAATTTCTGCCGGCTATTATAATTGGTGGGTTTTTTGTCGCCGGATTTTCGTCCGCGGCCTGGGCCTGGGTACCCAAGCTTCCTAATGGGGTTCAGGGCCCCTCTTCCTGGTATCTGAATGGTAAGGGAGGCCGCTATTTCGTTCCGGTCGTCAAGGGCAAGCTCTCGGGCCCGACCATCGGCGTCGTCAGGACGGACTCCAATTGCATGCCCGACAGCCAGGGTTTAAGTCACTGCCATAATCGAATTGAACTGTTATCCGGTGGAAGCATTACCATTCAGAATACTCATAAAATGAGTAACTTTCGCTGCCTACGCCCGGGTGAACGAGTTGCGGTGCGGCCTAATGGATCATCGTCCTGGGCAATCGTGCAAGTCACTCCCAGGGGCTAGAAATTTGTCAGGCTAATGAGAATAATCTATTGCGGTGGTGGAATAGCAGCCAAAACATCTCTAATTTTTTGTTGCGTAGATCTACTATATACCTCAAGATTAGAAATATTTTGACTCATTCTTCCATCGTCCCCGCTACGATTGCTTAAGCCCCCACAGGATCCTGGAATGGATTTTGAGTAAACTATTTCCCTTGGGAAGCTGTCGAACTTAGGAATAATCCGCTGCGTCGGTAGGGTAGTGCCCGAATAGTTTCAATTTTTATTCTATAAGCTTAACTATCCTATTCTATTCGCTACGATTGTCTGGGTTCTACAGCCTTCGGGCGCGAGCATGGGTTGGTGCAAACTCATGATCAATCTTTTCCAGGAGAAAAATTTTGCGGCTTTGAGAAGTGATGCGGAAGGGCTGGTATCGGTGGTGGCATAGAGGCAGAATTACGAAGTTTCCGAGTACGGTATAAGCCGCATTTCGAGTGGAGCGAAAAAACATGCGTGGTGAGAGATGACCCGGGATGAATGACGTCAACTCCGTCGGCCTGGCCGTTGCCTTTGTGGCGGGAATAGTTTCTTTTCTTTCTCCCTGCGTTTTGCCGGTCGTTCCCGGGTATCTTTCGCATTCGGCCGGATATCTTCCCAAGGGAACCCGCCATGGCCTGGGGCGGCGGCTGCTGGCTGTCGCAAACGGCCTACCGTTTGTTCTTGGATTCTCAACCGTTTTCGTGTTTCTCGGCCTGGGAATCAGCGCCTTAACCACCATCACTTTGGCCTATCGGGTGACAACCGACTATGTCGCCGGTGGTGTCATTATACTTTTCGGGCTGTTTATGACGGGGTTGATCCGTATTCCCTGGTTCAACCGGGAATTTCGTTTCCACCTCTCGGAGGATCCGCGTCAGCGGATTTTTGGGGGCTACGTTTTGGGTGTGGCATTTGCCCTGGGTTGGACGCCGTGCATTGGCCCCATTCTCGGCTCGATCATGACGCTTGCTTCGACCGGAGCCATGGGAAATGCCACCGTCCTCATGGTGATGTATGCGCTTGGGCTCGCGGTACCGTTTCTGCTTGCCAGTGCTACGCTGGATTTGTTGATGGGGCGGTTGCGGGGCATGGCGCATGCCGGTGTCTGGATACAAAGGGTGGCCGGGGGGATACTGATCCTCACCGGGATCGCTATAGCGACCGGTCAGTTGACGACGGCTGAATCGTGGTTGCTTGCTCAATTTCCATGGTTTACAACAATTGGTTGAGTGACTCAACACTTGCTTGACAGATTTAGCACCCGAAACGAGGTAAATCAACTTTTACGGTGATTTTCGGCATGTTTTGTCGCATGATGCCGCAGCCCTGGGTTCGGCAATCCGGGTTCGACAGGCGCATAATATGACCTTTTAAAGTCGGATTCTGAGGTAAAATTTAGCATTTCGTAATCTCCCAGGCGCCGCTTATCTATGGTGCGGGGCTCGCGGGGTGAGTCCGTACAAACAATCACTTTTTGATGCCGATTTCCCGGCATCTTCGTTAACCAGGAGGCATTGAGTATGAAAAAACGTGCATGGGCGGAACCGTTCAAGATCAAAATGGTTGAACCACTGCGAATGACCACCCGGGAGGAGCGCGAGCAGGCTATTGTGGCAGCGGGGTTCAACACTTTCCTGTTACACAGCCGGGATGTCTATATCGACTTACTGACCGATTCGGGTACCTCGGCCATGAGTGACCGCCAATGGGCGGGGTTGATGTTAGGTGACGAGGCCTATGCCGGATCAGTGAATTTCTACCATCTTCAGGAGGCCATTCAGGAATTCTATGGCTATCAATATATTATTCCCACGCACCAGGGACGCGGCGCCGAGCATATTCTCAGCCAACTTCTCATCCGCGAGGGGGATTATGTACCGGGAAATATGTATTTCACCACGACGAAACTACACCAGGAACTGGCCGGTGGAACTTTCGTCGATGTCATAGTCGATCAAGCACATGATCCGGACAGCGAGTTTCCGTTCAAAGGGAATGTAGATCTTGATAAGTTACAGGCCCTTATAGATCGTGTTGGTGCCAAGCACATTCCTTATCTCTCGCTGGAGACCAATGTAAACATGGCGGGGGGGCAACCCTGCAGCCTGGCTAATATCCGCGACACCAGCGAGCTGTGCCACAAGCATGGCATCCGGGTTTTTCTCGATGCCACTCGGGCAGTTGAAAATGCCTACTTCATCAAACAGCGTGAAGTCGGGTATGAGTCCGCCACTATCGCCGATATTTTACGCGAGATCTGTTCCCATACCGATGGCTGTACGATGTCCGCCAAAAAGGATTGCCTGGTGAATATTGGCGGTTGGCTCGCGGTGAATGATGAGGATTTAGCCGCACAGGCGCGTAACAAGGTCGTTATATATGAGGGGCTGCATACCTACGGTGGGTTAGCCGGGCGCGATATGGAGGCGATGGCCATTGGCATCCGCGAATCTGTCGTCTATGAACACATCCGGGCCCGCGTTGGCCAGGTAGAGTACTTGGGGCAGCGCCTCATCGATGCCGGGATTCCCGTTGTTCATCCAATTGGCGGTCATGGCGTATTTATTCAGGCAGCGAAATTTCTGCCACACATATCCCGCGAGGCATTTCCGGCGCAGGCGCTCAGCGCGGCCTTGTATGTCGAGTCGGGGGTGCGGGCCATGGAGCGTGGCGCCGTATCTGCCGGACGCGATCATGCCACGGGCGAGAACATCTATCCGAAGCTTGAATTGGTGCGGCTGACCATCCCGCGGCGCGTCTATACCCAGGCGCACATGGATGTGACCGCCGAATCGGTCGAAGAATTATATGAAAACCGTGACCGGGTGGTTGGCCTGCGTTTCATATACGAGCCGCAATACCTGCGTTTCTTCCAGTCGCGATTTGAGCCGATCGAAGGGAATCGGGTGCTTAACGACTGAACATCCCGCCGGTATTGACCTGTCGAGGTTTCCCGCCAGGAACCTGTTGGGCTTAGGCAATCGTAGCGAGGAGAATGGGGGGGTGAGTCAAAATGCCTCTGGTTTTGCGGTGCATGGCGGGCCTGTGCGGCAAGAGATCGGAGATATTTTGGCCACTGCCCCATCAACGCAGTAAATTGGGCGCAAGTCCGACAGGTTACGGCGTTGTTTTTCTATCATTTGTGGGGTTGGTATTGGATCTAGGGCACGAGCGGTGTTTGACGCCAGGCGACCACCCTGACGTCAGCCGATTTCGCCCTCCATCTCGACCAGTAGATTTTCGCGGCAGGCATTGGCCTTGAGATAGATGACTGGATGCTCGGCGGGCAGCCGCGCGGCGAGTTGTGCCCGGGATTGCGGATAATCTTCGCGGTTACGCAGGTAGACCTTGAGCGGGATAATCGCGCCAAGTCCTTGCCTCGCCCGGGGACAGTAGGGTATGGCCGATTCCAGGAGTAATTCCAGGTTGACGAGCGTTTCCTCTATCTGGTCCTCGACGCTTGTGTGGCGGGATGCATGACCCACCACGCTGGCCGTGCCCGAGATATACAGTCGACTTTGTTCGGCGCCGCGCAGCGCCAGGGCGCGGGAGAATGAGGGCGCAACGCGACCATAAATACGGGGATAGTGAAAGGCACTCACTTGACGGGGGTTCTCGATTTGTACTCCGGGGGTGGCGCTCAGCAAGGCGTAGAGGATAAGTTGATCGCCCTGGTTGTCCAGCAGGCAGGCGGCTGGGAAGGCCCGGGGGCTATAGCCGGCCTTGGCAAGCGCAATCTGGCGCCCGGCGCAGTAGCGCTGATAGCGGTTTTCACTGCCTTGCGGTGCCGTAATACGGGGCAGGTATTGCCAGATTCTGAGTATTTGCGGTAATCGTAGCTTCGCGGCGAGCATCAATAGTTCCCGATAAACTCTCTCCGCGGTTCCCTCGGCATCCTCGGTATCCTCTGGCGCAGCGACCACCATTGCGCAATTATGCGTGCGGTGAACCAGAAAACGGCCGCTGCGAAAATGCTCTGCCGTCTCGTCGGTAATCCAGCGTTGGATGGGCGCCGGATCGCCGAGAACGGTCAGCCCCGTATCAATCCAGGGGGATATCCCGGTTGGTGCCGGAGATGTTCCTCCATGCCGAATCAGTGCCAAGGTATAGGGGGAGTTTTCGACCCTGGTGGCCGCGGTAGGGCTTAGCAGCTCGGTGCGTGGAACCGAACCAGGCTGAAAACGCCGTTTTTCAAGGGTGCTCAAGTAGATTCGACTGGCCAAGACGAGAGTCGAATGATACAATATTTACATGCAAATATGGCTTAACGGGATGGCATACGGGTGTCGATCCGGGATTACGGTTGCCGAATTGTTGTCCCGGACAGGAACCCAGGGACGGCGTGTGGCGGTTGAAGTGAATGGTGAGATAGTCCCTAAAAGCCGACACGGCGAGTGCCGCCTGGTCGAGGGGGATCGGGTTGAGTTTATTGAGGCCATAGGAGGTGGTTGATGTCCGTATCCATAGCAGACGAGTTACAACAGGCGAAAATTGACGATTGCTGGAGGATCGGCGAACGGACTTTCCGTTCACGATTGCTTGTGGGTACCGGAAAATACTCGGATCTGAATCAAACTCGCTCTGCTGTGGAGGCCTCCGGGGCGCAGATCGTGACTGTTGCCGTGCGCCGTACCAATCTAGGTCAAAACCAGAATGAACCCAGCCTGCTCGAGGTTTTGCCTCCGGATCGCTACACGATATTACCCAACACCGCCGGATGCCATACAGCCGCCGAGGCGGTGCGTACGGCGCATCTTGCCCGGGAACTTCTCGACGGTGGGGGACTCATTAAGTTAGAGGTGATTGGTGACGATAAGACTCTGTATCCGGACATGATGGCAACACTGGAAGCTACTGAAATGCTTGTCGCCGAGAATTTTGAAGTGATGGCCTATGTTTCGGATGATCCGGTGATGGCTCGGCGGGCCGAGGCACTGGGTTGTGTGGCGGTGATGCCGCTTGCCGCTCCCATCGGGTCGGGTCTCGGGATCCAGAACCGCTACAACATAGGAGAAATCGTCGCGTATGCGAAGGTTCCGGTGCTGGTCGATGCCGGGGTGGGTACCGCTTCGGATGCCGCCATGGCTATGGAGCTTGGCTGTGATGGCGTGTTGATGAATACTGCGATTGCCGGTGCCCGTGACCCCGTGCGAATGGCGCATGCCATGCGTAAGGCAGTGGCGGGTGGACGCGACGCTTATTTGGCAGGACGTATTCCGAGGAAGCGCTATGCCAGCGCATCCTCCCCTGAGAATGGAGTGTTTTTCGATGTATGAATCACAGGTGGTCACTTCTGTGCGCACCCCTCCTCGTTCCGTGCGCAGCTATGTGCTGCGCGAAGGTCGACTGACCACGGCTCAGGCACGAGCCGTGGAGACCTTGTTGCCCAGATACGCCTTTCCCGAGAGCGAGGCCGCGGTGGATTTTGCCGCCGTATTCGGGCGCAGGGCGCCGACGTCACTCGAGATCGGCTTTGGCAATGGGGACTCCCTGGCCGAGCTTGCCCAGGTACATCCGGAACGGAATTATATCGGCGTCGAGGTGCATAAACCGGGTATCGGCCACCTGTTGCTGCGGTTGGATCGCGAAGGGATTACCAATGTGCGAATTGCCGCCCGCGATGCCCGGACGGTCATGCGTAACGAGATTCCAGACGACTCACTGGAGGAAATCCTGGTGTATTTTCCCGATCCTTGGCCCAAAAAACGCCATCATAAACGGCGGTTGATCCAGGATGAATTCGCGTTACTCGTTTCGGCGAAACTGGTGGTCGGGGGGCGGCTTAATCTGGCAACCGACTGGCAGGAGTATGCCGAGGAGATGCGTCTCGTTCTCAACAGTACTCCGGGGCTTGAGAACCTGCATCCTGAACAGGGGTTCATCGAGCGAGCCGCAGGGCGGCCGCATACGCGTTTCGAATCCCTGGCACAGCGGCTCGGCAACCGGGTGCTCGATCTGGGCTATCAGCGCGCCGCCTGAATACACTAACCCCGGCCCCGGGTGGGATGAAACACGGATAAGAGGCCGCGGCCTTGTTCCAGAATCCGCGATTGTGCTGGTCGGCTAGGGAAGTTGACCAGCGCCCGGTATCGGGTCGGCGTGTGGATTGGTCGTGATCGCGGTAGTCCGATCGCAGTCACTGGTGGCAGCTATACTGGGTTTCCTTTGGCTCCGATTCCCGTAAGAATGGGTGAGAATCTTATTTTGCTGGTTCCAGCGTAAAAGTAAAACCAGTGCTCGTGCCGACTCAGTGAAGAGGAAGTACCGCGTGTACCCCGTCGACGACGAACTGAACGGCCATGGCGGCGAGCATGACGCCGAGCAATCGACCGAGAACATTCGATCCGGTAACACCGAGCAGCTTCATCAGCCGGCTACTGGCGAACAATGCCGCGAGGGCGATCAGCAGGACGACTGCAAGGATTGCCAGCAGGATAATAAATTCCAGCGGCCTGCCGTGTGTATTGCTGGCCAGAAGGATCACCGTGGTCAAGGCGCCCGGGCCGGAGATCAACGGAAAGGCAAGGGGAAAGACGGAAATGTCTTCACGAAACCGGGCCTCTTCCTGTTCCCGAACGGTCGCCGAGCGCAAACCGGACTGGCGGGCGAAAATCATATCGATGGCGACCAGGAACAGCAAAATACCCCCCGCAATCTTGAAGGCAGGGAGGGTGATTCCGAGCGCATTGAGCAGCCGGGATCCGATTAGGGCAAAAGTATAGAGAATCCCCGCGGCCAGCAGCATGGACTTTAGCGCCATCCTGCGCCGGTAAGCTTCGTCTCCACCACGGGTCAGGGCGGCAAACATGGCGGCAAGTCCGGGGGGGTCGATCACCACGAAGAGGACGATCAACTCGTTTATCCAACTGGTAGTTTCCATGGTTCGGGCTCTTGTCTCGGGAAAATAAAGAGCGGGTGAATAAGAAGCCGGCGCCGCCGACCGGCGGACGCCGATGGCATACTTTAGCATCGGTGCCACGGGGATGTATCATGAACTCGGGGCGTAACGCCAAGCCCGGAGTCGGCGCCGGGTATTGTACCCTTGGCGCACGAAACTTCGGGATGCTCGCACCTTTGATGCAGCCGCCGGCATGGTTGAATCCCGTGTTGGGATGCCGGCGGGGAGAAAACGCGG
Organism: Gammaproteobacteria bacterium; assembly: GCA_027018875.1. Lineage (GTDB taxonomy): Bacteria > Pseudomonadota > Gammaproteobacteria > JAKDMP01 > JAKDMP01 > JALUYA01. The sequence goes on along the minus strand of JALUYA010000030.1, from coordinate 33,492 downwards.
GCATAGGAGGCCGACGGTTAGTCCAGGCCGATTTTAGCCAGGCAGGAGGCAAAGCGGCCCCAGGTGGCCCCGATGTCGGGATCCAGGCCGATCGAAAATCGGATTAGCCCAGGGGTAAGCCCTATCCGTTCTTGAATTTCGGGTGGAATTTCCGAAGAGGTGCTGCTTCCCGAAGGGCTGAAAAGGGTATGGTGAAACCCAAGACTGACGGCGAGATGACCCACGCCGGCCTGCTGCAGGTATCGCATCAGGGCGTCGGCCCGGGAGGCATCGCCCACATCGAGGGCAAGTATTCCTCCGGCTCCGAATCCCGGATTGGCAAGCGCGATAAACCGTTTGTGTTCGGGGTGGTTCTCTAGTCCCGGGTAGGTCACTGCAAGGCCCTTCTCGGCGAGCCGTTCGGCGATGAATCGGGCATTCTCGCTATGGCGGCGCATCCGTATTTCGAGTGTCGCGAGATTTTTGTAGATACCCTGGGCGCGCAGGGAATCGAGTACCGCGCCCAGCAGCATGGCGGCCCCATGAGACGGATCGGACAGGCTGTCGATAAATTCGGCCGGTCCGCAAGTGACACCGCCGACACAATCGCTGGCGCCGTTAATGAATTTGGTCAGGCTGTGAATGACCACGTCCGCTCCGAGCCTGGCGGGGCTGATCAGAAGCGGCGTGAAGGTATTGTCCACCACCAGCATTGCTTGTGCCCGATGCGCCAGTGCGGCGATGCTGGGTAAATCGGGCAGGCGCAGCAACGGGTTCGAGAGCGATTCACAATACAGCACGGCCGTGTTCTCGCTCATGAGGGATTCGACGGCGTGAAGATCTTGAAAATCAGCGAAATGGGTCTTGATTCCCAGGCGGGGGAAAAAATTGGCCAGCAGGGCCCAGGTTCCCCCGTAAATAGTATGGCTGGCGACGATCTCCTCCCCGGGGTTGACCCGCTGCAGCAGCGTTGCCACGATGGCTCCCATTCCGGAAGCGGTCACGTGCGCCGCCTCCGTCCCTTCCAGTCGGGCGAGTGCCGCCGCCAGGTGTTGTGCCGTGGGCGTCGTGGCCCGGGCGTAGAGGAAGCAGCCCGGGGGAGCGTCGTGTCCGAAGGAGGCCTTGAGTCGGTCCGGGTCGTGAAAGGTAAAGGTTGCCGAGTCGCTGATCGGTGGGTTGACGCCGCCATATTCGTTTTCTTGGACGAGAGGTAAATGTTGCTCGATGTCGTATGGCATAGACAAACTCTCCGTTGCGGGTTATTCAGTCTGTGGATGATTGCCGCATGATAATAACAATATCCTGTCCCGGGGCAATGACCGGGCGGTTTCCGTCCCGCATCGTCACCGACTTTGCTTGGGCCTTTCCCCGGTCGCCGGCGAAGGGGAGTCCGGGGTGCGCAGCAGGGGAATGATGCTCAGCCCGGGAATGGCGATTACCGCGCACAGGAGGAAAAACAGGGGCCAACCGAGTGCCGCGGCCAGGAAACCCGTGAAGGAGGAGATGATCACCCGGGGAACACCCATGAGGCTGGAAAGCAGGGCATATTGCGTGGCGGTGAATTGCCGGTCTGTCAGTAGCGCCATATAGCCGACAAAGGCGGCGGTACCCATTCCCCCGGTGAAGTTCTCCAGGCTTACGACCATCGCGAGCCATGCCGAGGAGGGGCCGGTATAGGACAACCAGGAGAAAGCGGCGGTGGAGATGCCCTGGAGTATGCCGAAGACAAACAAGGACCGCATAATCCCCAGGCGCAGGATCAACGTCCCGCCGAGCACGGCCCCGGCGATGATGGCCCAGAATCCGAATAGCTTGACCACGATACCGATGGTCTCGGTATCGAAACCGAGTTTGAGAAAATATACGGTGCTCAGGCTTGCCGCCATGCTGTCGCCGAGTTTGTATAGCAAGATAAAGCCGAGTATCAACAGGGGACGGTAACGGTTACGGAAAAAGTCGGTGAGCGGATCGACTACGGCCCGTAACAGGCTTGTCGGGAGTGTGGTGGGACTCGGGGGTTCGCGGGCGATCAGGGTGGGAATGATACCCACTGCCATTGCCCCGGCCATGAGGTAGAACACCTTGGAAAAACTCATATTTCCCGCAAGGATCAGGCCCCCACCCGCTGCAAACAGCATGGCCAGGCGATAACCCCAAACATAGAGGGAGGCACCGAGGCCTTGTTCTTCATCGTGCAGCGACTCGCGCCGATAGGCGTCTATCAGGGTATCCTGACTAGCCGAGAAAAATGCCACTGCAAATGCGGCCAGCGCGATCGTTACCAACCCCGGCAGGAGTCCTCCCAGCGCGTCCAGGTAGCGTCCCATCATCTCGGGCAGGACGGCGAGCAGGGCGGGGTCGAAGGGATGATCCGCCAAAATGCGCGCCGGGTCGGTAGCGTTGATGGCGCCCGCATTGGGCACCCCGATCCAGCCGATGGCGGCGATGGCAAGCACTAACAGGATCTGGATACCGCAAAGCCAGCCTCGGCGCCGCCCCAACAGGGGCAGTCGATAACGGTCAAACAGGGGTGCCCAGAGAAACTTGAAGGTATAGGGCAAGCCGACCAGGGCGAACAGGCCGATCACCTCGATGGAGACTCCCCGCTCGGTCAGCCAGGCCTGCAGCAGTGTTCCGATTAGTAGCAGCGGCAAGCCCGAAGAAAACCCCATCAGACCCGCGATGAGCATCCGCCGGGTGGCAAAGGCGCGGGCCAGGGCGAGGAGTGCGGCGCGGTTCACAGAAAGTAGTCGTAGCCCATTATCAATGGGGCGTGGTCACTGAAGCGCTCGGCCTTGTAGATCTGTTCGCAAACGACTCGTTTCCCGAGATCGGGACTCGTGACCTGGTAGTCGATGCGCCAACCTACATTCTTTTCCCAGGCCCGTCCGCGGTGGGACCACCAGGTATATTGCCCCGGGTTGGGGTTGATTCGCCGAAAGGCGTCCACGAAGCCGGACTCGCTGAATACTCGGTCCATCCAGGTGCGCTCGTGGGGCAGGAATCCCGAGTTTTTCCGGTTGCTTTTCCAATTTTTTAGATCGATTTCCCGGTGGGCGATGTTCCAGTCCCCGGCGATCAGGTATTCTCGCGGCGCGCGCCGGAGTTTTTCGAGGTGGGGTAGAAAAGCATCCAGAAAGCGATCCTTGGAAGCCTGGCGCCGGGGACCGGAGCTGCCCGATGGAACATACAGGGAAACTACGGCGAGGTGATCGAACCAGGCCTCGAGATAACGTCCTTCCCGGTCGAATTCGGCTACCCCGAAGCCTTCGATGATGCGTTCGGGTTCCTTTTTGCTAATGAGGCCGACACCCGAGTAGCCCGGTCGTTCTGCTGGGAAATAACGGCTGAACCAGCCCTTGGGGTAATGCTCGGTGGTGAGTTGGTCATGCCCGGCCTTGATCTCCTGCAAGCAGCAGACATCGAAATCCTGGCGGCCGAGCCAGGTGAAGAAGCCCTTGCGGGTGGCGGCACGAATCCCGTTGACGTTCAGCGTAATGACCTTCATGCGAGTGAATCCCCGGTTTCTGGCGTTATCATAGCGGCGAGTGTCGTCCATCTTCGGCCATGCCTGTTATTGAAACCCACAAAAAAGACTTTATCGAGTTTATGCTTGCCGCCGGCGTCCTTCGTTTCGGCCGTTTTATCCTGAAGTCGGGCCGCGTAAGTCCGTATTTCTTCAATTTGGGCGCCATCACCGCAGGACGGGCGCTGGATCGGTTGGGCGGATTTTATGCCCGCGCCCTGGCCGGAAGTGGTCTCGAGCCGGATCTTCTTTTCGGGCCGGCCTATAAGGGAATCCCGTTGGTAACTGTAACCGCCGTGGCTTGTGCCCGGGAACTGGGGCTGGATCTCCCCATTGCTTATAACCGTAAAGAGGCCAAGGATCACGGCGAGGGTGGGCAGCTGGTGGGGGCACCACTCGGCGGGCGGGTGGTGATAGTAGATGATGTGGTTACCGCCGGTACGGCGGTGCGTGAAGCTTTGGGACTGATCCGTGCCGCCGGTGCCCAACCCGTCGGCCTGCTGGTTGCGATAGATCGCGAAGAGCGCGGCAGGGGGGCACAGAGCGCCGTGCGTGAGTTGGCCACGGACGAGGGGCTTGCGGTGCATGCGTTGATCGGTCTGAGCGATATCCTGGCCTGGCTCGAACAGAACCCGGGGCGGGAGAAGGATTTGGCGGCCCTTGAGGTTTATCACGAGCGCTATGGGGGGGCGCCCTGAGATCGTCGATCGGGTTTCGGAGGATGGTAAGCGAAAATTGGCACTGTACCTTGAGTCTTGGCGAGGACCCGGCGGGTTATTGCCGCCCGGTATGCCCAAACCCGCCGGAGCCGCGTTTACTTGGGGTAAAGGCATCGACCGGCATGAGCTTGACTCGGGCGATGGGGATGAAAATCAACTGGGCGATACGCTCGCCGGGTTCAATCGTATAGTTCGATTGTCCCCGGTTCCAGCAGGAAACCATCAGTTCACCTTGGTAATCCGAATCGATCAGGCCGAGCAGGTTGCCGAGCACGATGCCGTGGTGATGGCCGAGTCCCGAGCGTGGCAAGATTATGGCGGCGAGGGTGGGGTCGGCAATGTGGATGGCGATTCCGGAGGGAATCAGCTCCGTGGCTCCAGGTGCAAGCGGCAGCGGCGTATCGAGCAGTGCCCGCAGGTCGATACCGGCGGAGCCGGAGGTGGCGTAATCGGGCAGGCCCCAGCGAGCGACGAGATCGGGGCGCAGAATGCGTAATTCAACTCTTTGATTCATGCTTTGCAATCCGTTGGCTGATGTATTGAATCAGGTGCTCGGCCAGAATCCACTTGGGCGCAACTCCCAGGTTGGTCTCATTCCCGGGTTCGATCAGTACCAGCGAGGATTTATCGTGGCCGAATACGAGGCCATCCCCGACCTGGTTGGCACAGATCATGTCCACCCCCTTGGATGCCAGTTTGGTGCGGGCCTGCTCGAGCAGGTGCTCGGTCTCGGCCGCGAAACCGACGCAGAATGGGCGCGGATGCCGCGCCGCGACGTGGGTCAGGATGTCGCTGGTTGGTACCAGCTCAAGGGTGATATGGTGCCCGGTTTTCTTGATTTTCTGTTCCGAACGGATGGCCGGTGTGTAATCCGCTACCGCGGCGGCGGCGATGAATACAGCGGTGCCGTCAAGGTTGGCCTCGACCGCCTCGGCCATCTCGTGTGCCGTGTTTACGCGGATCAGGGTGCAGCCGGGGGGGGACGGCAGGCTGGTCGGGCCGCTGACCAGGGTGACTTCGGCACCGGCATTGGCGGCCGCGCGGGCGATGGCGTAACCCATCTTCCCGCTGGAGCGATTACCGAAGAAACGCACCGGATCGAGTGGTTCTTCGGTGGGGCCGGCGGTCACCAGTACGTGTTTACCGCGTAGCTCGCCTTCGCCGTCGAGCCGAGCGGCGATCCGGGTAGGCTCGCTCATGCGGCCCAGACCGGATTCTGCTTCGGCGAGCGGGCCTTCCTCGGGACCGATGAGCCGTGCGTTCCGCCCCAGGAGAGTCTCGATGTTGGTCCGGGTTGCGGCGTGGCACCACATCCGTTGGTTCATGGCGGGAGCCAGCACCAGCGGCGCCCTGCTCGCGAGTGCCAGGGTGGTTAGAAGATCGTCGGCCAGGCCCAGGGCTAGGCGCGCGATGAGGTCGGCGGTAGCCGGGGCGATGAGCAGGAGATCGGCCCAGCTCGCCAGTTCCAAGTGTGGCATTGCATGGGGGGTACCGACACTCCATAGATCGCTGCGCACCGGACGATGGGAGACCGCTTGGAAGGTCAGCGGGCTTACGAATCGCTTCGCTGCGCCGGTCATGACGACTTGAACCTTGGCCCCGCGTTCGCCCAGGCGGCGCACGAGATCCGGCGCCTTGTAGGCGGCGATTCCCCCGCCGATTCCCAGTAAGACATTTTTGCCGTGTAGCCGTCCCATGACTTCCCTCCAGCCAGGTATTGAGGTTATGGTAGCCCGAACCGGAGCGGGAGAGAGGTGGTGTCGATTCGTGACTGGCCGGAAAACGAGCGTCCACGGGAGAAATTGCTGGCACGGGGTGCGGCTGCATTATCCGATGCAGAACTGCTGGCGATCTTTTTGCGCACCGGAACGCGAGGGAAAAGCGCGTTGGATCTCGCCCGCGATCTGGTCGCGCATCATGGGGAATTGCGGGCATTGTTTCGTGCCGATCAGAAAACTTTTACCAGGATTCCCGGCCTGGGCCCGGCGAAGTATGCTCAGTTGCAGGCGGTTCTCGAACTCGCCCGGCGCCACCTGGCCGAAACTCTGAATCGCTCGGAACCGTTGACAAGTCCCGAGGTGACGCGCACCTTTCTTTCCGCGCAACTGCGCGATCGCCCCCATGAGCTGTTCTGTTGCCTATATCTCGACACCCGTCACCGGGTCATTGTGTTCGAGGAATTGTTTCGCGGCACTATCGATGGCGCTAATGTTCCCCCGCGCGAGGTGGTGAAGCGGGTTCTCAAAGTCAATGCCGCGGCGGTGATCTTTGCTCACAATCATCCCTCCGGAGTTGCCGAGCCCAGCGAGGCGGACCGGCGCCTGACCCGGCGCCTGATCGATGCGTTGGCGCTGGTGGATGTACGGGTTCTTGATCACTTCGTGGTGGGAGATGGCGAGGTCATCTCTTTTGCCGAGCGGGGGCTGCTTTGAGGTGCTGTTTTCAAGTGGATTGGCGCACAGGAAGCCGGTTTCAAGAAGGAGTCTGTTTGTGTCGTTTAAGCCAGTTACCGTCAACCCGGGGAGTGGGTGAGGATGGATGAAATCCTGAGGATTTCTCGTGGACAGGTCGATTCCGGACCGGGGCCTGTCGCCCGGCCCTGGCGGGTAGGGGCGGTGCTGCGTGCACGGGTAATGACCGCGGGTTCCGGAAATGGACGGGCGGTTGTTTTGCGCATCCAGGGGCGGGACTACACGGTCGATCTGGGTTGGCCGGTTACCCGGGGGGAAGTCTTGCGCCTTCGGGTGATCGGCGATGGCGAAAATCCGCTATTGCAACGAGTGGTTGCGGCACCGGCTTCCGAGGGTGGGACAACGCTGCAAAATATTTTGCGCGAGCTGATCTCCAGGCAGATCGACCTCGTGGCCGGGGCGGCGGTGCTTTTACGTGCGGCGGCTCGCGGGGTATCCGAGCCGGGACAAAGCCTGTTGCGCCAGGTGCTGGCCACGCAGGCGACTTTCTCCCAGGTTGCCGATCCGGGCGGATTGAAAGCAGCGGTTCAGGGGGCGGGGCTTCACCTGGAGAACCGGCTTGCCGCCGGCTTGGCCCCATATACAGGCGAGCGCAAGGCGTTATTATTAAGCCTGACCGATTGGCTTGGTAATTCGGATTTGGCCGCCGGGAAGGGCCATCTGGAAATCTTGGTAAAAACCGTGCGGGGGCTTTTGGCCAGACACGAGGTGGCACAGATGCTCAGCCGGGGGACGGACGGGAGATTGTTATGGGTGATGGAGTTGCCGCTGGTGGTCGCGGGGGGGATGAGCCTGCTGTCCATGGAGATCGAGGTGAAGCCGGATTCGGCGGCGGAAAAGGAAGATGGGGTTCACCGGCGCACCTGGCAAGTGCGGCTGAACGTGGGGCTGGAGCCGATGGGATCGCTTGATATCCGGATTCGCAGCGAATTCGGTACGGTTTCCGCACGGTTTGTCGCCGAGCGGAAGCACACCGTTCGCCAATTATCCCAAGCGTTACCCGATCTGGCCAGAGATTTAAAGCGCCAGGGAATCGTTCCGGGGCGATTGACCTGTGAGCGAGGTTCTCCCGCGGATTCGGTTGTGGCGACGGTATGTCGTGGCCTCGCCGCCGTGGATATCCGGGCATGAATACCGGGGAGGGCAGGAAGGGTATGGAACGGCGCTTGGCAGTTGCGCTGTACTACGATGGAGTGAAGGCGCCGACGGTGAGCGCCAAGGGCTGGGGTTTGGTGGGGGAGCGTATCATCGCCCGAGCCAGGGAACTCGGCATTCCGGTGCGTGAAGATCGGTTCCTGTGCGCTGCCTTGGCCCAGGTGCCGCTGGACGAGGAGATTCCCGAGGAATTGTACCTAGCGGTCGCCCAGGTGCTGGCTTTCGTCTATCGTTTGAGTGCGCAGACAATCCCGGAACAGGATGGCCGACAGTGACGGGCTGCGTCGCGTAAACTGTTACCGCGTTTTCCCGGCAAGACTTCCATGACCCAGCATTGGCTTTGTCCCTCGGTGCTTGCCGCCGATCTTGCCCGTCTGGGCGAGGATGTGACTGACGTATTGGCGGCGGGCGCGGATCGAATTCACTTCGACGTGATGGATAATCACTACGTGCCCAACTTGAGCTTTGGTGCTCCCGTTTTGAAAGCGCTGCGTGACTACGGCATCGATGCGCCGATCGATGCGCATCTCATGGTGACGCCTACCGATCGGTTGATCGAGGATTTTATTACCGCCGGGGCATCCAGTATCCTGATCCATCCCGAGGCGACGCAGCACATCGACCGGAGCCTCGAGCGTATCCGGAAAGGTGGAATCCAGGCGGGGCTGGCACTGAATCCCGCAACCCCGACCGAGGTGTTGCGCTACGCCTTGTGGCGGCTCGATTGGGTGCTGATCATGTCGGTAAATCCGGGGTTTGGTGGCCAGCGATTCATTCGCGAGAGCCTGGTCAAGATTGCCGCCGTCAAGCGCCAGATTCAGGCTTGCGGACGGGATATCCGGTTGGCGGTGGATGGCGGGGTCGATATGGCCAACATCGCCGAAATCGCCCGGGCCGGTGCCGATACCTTTATCAGCGGATCGGCCATCTTCAAGAGCGGGGATTATTCCGTTACCCTGGGGCGGATGCGCGCTGAGCTTGTCCGGGATACGCTGCATGGTTGAGACCCGGCTGGTGATTTTTGATCTCGACGGCACGCTGGTCGACAGTGCTACGGACCTGGCCGCCGCGGCGGACGCTGCGTTGTGCGCCCGATCCTTGCCCGAGGCGGGTGTCGCCCGGGTCCGAGGTTGGATCGGTGATGGCGCGCGGCGGATGCTCGAGCGGGCCGGTGCCTGGGCAAGCGGCGGAGACTCGATTGATTTTACCGCCCTATATGCGGATTTTCGGTCTTATTACGAGGTGCATCTGGTAGATCATACTCGCCCTTATCCGGGCATGGTGCAGGTGCTGGATGAACTTGCGAGGGCGCGGCTGCAGCTTGCAGTGGTGACGAACAAAGGCGAGATCCTGGCCCGCAGAATGTTGGGAAAACTGGGACTTTTACCGCGCTTTGCAGCGGTTATGGGGGGCGATAGCTTGGCGCGGCGCAAGCCCTCTCCTGAGCCATTGCTAGAGGCTGCGCACCGGGTCGGGTGGGATCCGACCGCCACGGTTATGATTGGTGATTCCGCCCTCGATGTCGAGGCGGCAGCCAGTGCCGGCATGCGTGCACTCGCCGTGAACTGGGGGTATGGAGATCCACGGATGTTTAGCGGGCAGGTGGACCGGGTCGTTAGTCGTCCCGGCGAAATTCTGACCTGGTTGGCGGGAAGTGTTCCGAGAATCTGATTCGGGTTCCCAGGGCTGAATAGTATTCTCGGAAAATACTCCATGGAAGCCTGTGGAGTGATGGGCGTGATCGCGCGGACAAAAAAGGGCAACCAGGCGTGTTGTTCTTAATCCCTGGAAGCGCCGTGCAACGGGAACAATCGGGAAATGAGTAGGCTGCAGATCATCATGGGAAAAAATCGCCTATAATTTGACAATCTTCCAGGATTTGAAATCCGCACATATTTTTTGGAGGATGAGTGATTGCCGGTTCAGCAAACAAAACGATGGCGGCTGCATGGTTTTAACAACCTTACCAAGACGCTCAGCTTCAATATTTACGATATCTGCTATGCCCAGACCATAGAGCATCGCACCGAATATATCCGCTACATTGATGATGCCTATAACGCGGAGCGCCTAACCCAGATATTAAGCCAGGTGGTGGAAATTATTGGCGCGCATACCCTTAGTATTGCGCGTCAGGACTATGAGCCTCAGGGGGCGTCGGTGACGATGCTGATTTCCGAGGAACCGGTGACGCAGGACAGCGCCCGGAGATCTCTTCGCGAGGAGATGCCGAACCCGATTCCGGAGGCGATCGTAGGGCATCTGGACAAAAGCCATATTACGGTACACACCTATCCGGAGAGCAATCCCGAAGGCGGGATCAGCACGTTCCGGGCGGATATAGATGTCTCCACCTGTGGCCATATCTCGCCGTTGCGGGCGCTGAACTACCTGATCCACGAATTTGAATCTGATATCGTGACGATCGACTATCGAATTCGTGGATTTACTCGGGATGTAGCCGGTTACAAGCATTTCACCGATCATACCATCAACTCAATACAAAATTTCATGAGTGAAGATGTGCGTGAGCGTTACCAGATGGTCGACGTGAACGTCTATCAGCAGAATATTTTTCACACCCGGATGTTGCTCAAGTCGTTGGATTTGGACAATTATCTCTTCGGAACCGATGATGATGAATTAGAGCCGCGGGAGGCGAAGCAGATCCGCGACGAACTGCGCCTGGAGATGCTGGAGATTTTCTATGGCCGCAATATGTCGCGGGTACCGGGTGATGGCGACGAGGCCGATTGAAAGGGGGGCTCTTGCTGTCTCGTGCGGGGGCATAAGCCGGGGCGGGGCCAGGTGGATCAGATCCAGTAAGCCACGGTGGTCATGACTCGGGCAGTAAGCCGCATCGCCGCGCGTGCAGCCAAGGGTGGCCTGGCACCTCCGGCAACGCGGGCATTGCGGCTGTGCCGGGCTTCGTCGAAGCGCATCTGGTGGAGCACTTTGGCGGAGGCTTCGTCCTGTTCGGGCAGGCGCTGCAGGTGTTTGCCCAGGTGCTTGACTACCTGTTGTTCGGTCTCATCGAGAAATCCGAGGCTGATGCGGTCTCCCAAGGCACTGGAAAGAACGCCGATGCAAAACGCGCCACCGTACCAGAATGGATTTAGCAGACTGGGGCGGGTTTCCAGGGCCTGTAGCCGGTTGTGGCACCAGATCAGGTGATCGCTTTCTTCCCGGGCCGCACGCTGCAACTGGGCCGCGATAACAGGGTCGCGAGCCCCCAACTCCTGGCCATGATAAAGCGCCTGGGCGGCTACTTCGCCTGAGAAGTTGACCCGCATCAATCGCCCGGCTTTCTGGCGATCGGGATCGGTCAAAGGTGCGGCGTCCGGGACTTGGCCCGGGTCCGCTCGCCCGCTGCCGTGGGGTATCCCGGCGAGGGTGCGCAGCACCCGATCCATGCCGAGCAAGCAGTGGTCGGTTAGCTTCGGTGAGACTGAATTCATTATTAAAATGTTACTCGCCCTCGATCCGATTTGCGAGCAGGGTGTTTAGGTGGACGATCGGAATGAGCGGCGATTCGGTATCCAGCCCGGCCCCAAGATGTAGTCGGCAACCCACATTAGTGGTGACTACGTAGTCAGGATGCGTATTGCGGATCACCTCAATGTGGCACGCACGCAATTGTGCCGCATCATCGGGGTGATCGATAAAATGGCTTCCCGCCGCGCCACAACAGGTGGCGGGAAGTTCTATGATTTCAATGTTTGGCAGGGCGAGAAGGCAACGGCGGGCGGCGTTGCTGTGAAGTACATTACGTGCCGTGCAGGGAATATGTAATGCCACCTTAAGGGGGGATTTTTCATGCGCTTGGAGCCGCCCGGATTCCAGGGCATCGGCAAGCAGTTCGGTAATGTCGCGTACTCGGCGGGAAAAGGATTCTCCTGCTTCCAGCAATTGCGAGTATTCGCTCAGCTGTGCGGTGCAGCCGCTTGCCGTGGCGACAATGAACGTGGAATCGGCGAAAGCAGCGGCATTGCGCGCCGCGAGCTTACGGGCCGCAGGGCGTTTTCCGGCATGATTGGCCAGCGCGCCGCAACAGGTTTGATTGTGTGGGACATCGACCCGGTAGCCGGCGCGGATGAGCAGCCGAACCCCAGCCTCGATAGCCTCGGTATCGAGCGCCCGGGCGACGCAGCCGAGGAACAAGGCGATCGGCTCGGCTTCCGCCGGGCCCCGGGGAAGCGGGTGAAGGCGTTTCAGGGCGGCGAGATAGGCGCGCCAACCCCGCAGGCGAGGCGGCAAGGGGAGATGTGCCAGGATTCGCAACGGTGGCAACAGTCCCGCGAGTAGTCGCGGCCGAGTGGCCATTTGCCGTAGGCTTCGTGTCAGCCATGAGGCGGCGGGTTGGAACAGATCGGCCCGGGCGCCGTCGATCAGGCGGCCGTAGCGTACTTCGGCGGGGCATACCGCTTCGCAGGCCCGGCAATCGAGGCAACCGTCAAGGTACCGTGAGGACTCGATGTCGGGTTCGAGTGTCCCTTCGGCAAGCGCCTGGATCAGGGCGATTCGGCCGCGCGGGGAGTCGGCCTCGTTGCGGCTGAGTCCATAGGTGGGGCAGTGGGGCAGGCACAGAGCGCACTTCACACAGCGCTTCGCTTCGGTTATCAGGAGAGTCTCGGGCGCTCCAATCGCATGGTTACTCATGATTGTTATCATAGGTTATTCCTCTAAGCATAAAGATTGTCGAATGATTGCTTTACTGTGGATGGCCGGCTTATTGAACGCCGGGATCAATCCCGGCCCCCGGGGAGTCGGCTACTTTTTTATGGACAAGAGGCTGGTCACCCCCGCGCTCGGGCCCCCTAAAAAGCTGGGATTCGGCGCGAGTACTACGCTTGGGTATCTGGCCACGCACGGTGCGGTCGCGACGACCAGCCTCAATGCCGAGGTCAAGCTGGGTTACAACACCCCGGCATGGCAGCAGCGGCTTGAACTGCAGGCTATCGGTGCCGGCACGGATGGGCAAACTACCGCCGAGCAGTACTACGTTGCGGGCCAATCCAACTATCGTCTCGGCAAGCGAGGTTACGTATTTGGCTTTGGCGGCTATCTGCACGACCGGTTCAGCGGTTACCGCTACCAGGCTTCCGAGGTGGGGGGTTACGGTATCCGCTGGTTCGATACCCGGACCCAGTTGTTGGAGACCGAGTTGGGTTTGGGTGTTGCCCAGGCGAGAACGGTGGCGGGCCCGAGCCAACTCGCAGAGGCGGAGTCGAGTTTCGTCATGCGGGCCCGGGTTCGATATAGCTGGAACTTCAGCCGGGGCGGTACATTTACCCAGTCCGTAACGATAGAGCGAACCCGCTTTAATACATATACAAAATCGGTCAGCAAGGCGACCGCCCAACTGTTCGGCAATGTCGCTCTCGCCATTGGTTATACCCTGCAGCGTAATTCCAATGTCTCCCCCCGGGTGCCCAATACGACTGGCTACACCTCGATAGCCGTTCAGTACACCTTCGGCCCGATATTTTCCCGGGAATAGGTCTTTGCCTAGGGGTTATTTCCCTGCGGGTAAAGTGGTATTCGGGTAACTCCAAGTGCCTGCCCGTGAACCGGTCGGGAGGTCCGGGTTGTGATGATATTGATAGCGGCGGTGCATATCGTGGGTCGCGTGGTGACCGAGCGGGTGCTTGCGTCTCCCCGGTTTGGGAAATCCCTGTCAATGCCAGGCCTTGTCATTGAAGGCGGAGTTGGGATAGACTAACGCGCTAGATTGTTCAAGGTTTATTCGCTATGAGGACGCTTTCCGCCAAGCCTGAAACCGTATGCCGAAGCTGGTATGTGATCGATGCCGAGGGCAAGGTTCTTGGTCGGCTGGCTACCGAAATCGCACTCAGGTTACGGGGAAAAAATAAAGTGACCTACACCCCGCATGTCGATACAGGGGATTATATTATTGTGCTTAACGCCGAGAAGATTCGGGTAACCGGGCGCAAGCGCAAGCAGAAACTTTACCGTCACCATACGGGTTATATCGGGAACATGAAGGAAATCAGTTTCGAAAAACAGATAGAAAAAGATGCCCGCCGGGTGATCGAGCATGCGGTTCGTGGCATGCTGCCTAAAAATTCCCTCGGGCGTACCATGTTTAGGAAATTGCGGGTTTATACGGGTTCCGAGCATCCGCATAGCGCCCAGCAACCTGTAGAACTTAAACTTTAAGGATATACCATGGCTCCTGGCGAACAATATTACGGTACCGGTCGCCGCAAGACCGCTTCCGCACGGGTTTTCCTGCGTTTGGGTAGTGGGCGCATCGTAGTTAATGACCGGCCCATCGAAGAGTATTTTGGGCGCGAAACCTCACGCATGATTGTGCGTCAGCCATTGATAGCCGCCGAGGCGGCCGAACGCTTTGATGTGTTCGTAACCATCAAGGGCGGTGGCGGTACCGGGCAGGCGGGCGCTATTCGTCATGGTCTTGCACGGGCGCTGGTTGCTTATGACGAAACGCTACGGGTACCATTGAGAAAAGCCGGTTTTATCACCCGCGATGCGCGTAAGGTCGAGCGCAAAAAGGTGGGTTTGCACAAAGCACGGCGAGCACCGCAGTACAGCAAGCGGTAAAACGCTCGGCTTCGGGTCTTCACTCTGGCTGCGGCACCAGTTCTTGGGGGATCGTCTAGCGGTAGGACTGCGGACTCTGACTCCGCCAACCCAGGTTCGAATCCTGGTCCCCCAGCCAATATAAATATAACAAAAACAACAAGATATATTAATTAAGGGCGCTACGGCGCCATTTGTTTTTGCCTTTTGCCATTTCTCTGCCATAATCAGATTGGAGAATCTAGGGCTGAAGTGGTTATGGCGGCTATACGCAAGCGCACAGGGCCAGGCGGACGTACCGTCTGGCAGGCTCAAATCATCAGGCAGGGGCAACCGCGCCGATACCGCACCTTCGATACGAAGGGAGAAGCCCAAGCCTGGGCGCGTGAAATTGAGCGGGCCATGGTCCGCGGCCATCTGGTGCTGAGCAGGGAAGAAGAACGGATTACGTTCGCTGATGCGCTTGAGCGTTACGTTCGCGAGGTTACACCGCATAAGCGAGGAGCCCTCCAGGAGGCACAGAGGGCTAAAAGGATCATTAAGTCGTCATTGGGCCGTGTCTACCTCTCGAATCTCGGCGGGAAGGAACTGAGCGCCTACCGGGACCGGCTTATCGCGGAAGGCAAGGCTGCCAATACCGTGAGGCTCGATCTTGCGCTGATTTCTAACCTCTACACCGTGGCCCGGACCGAGTGGGGTATGGGTTCGCTGGTCAACCCGGTGGAATTGATCAAAAAGCCTAAACCGTCGGCCGGCCGGGATCGCCGATTGCTACCAGGTGAGGAAAAGCGGCTTATTAAGGCCGCTGCCCGCTACCGGGAGTTCCCCGAACTCATCCGCTTTGCACTGGAAACAGGCATGCGCCGAAGCGAAATCATTTCGATGCGCTGGGAGTATGTCGACCTTTCGCGTCGAACCGTCTTTATTCCGGAGGTCAAGGACGCCAAGGTCGTTCGGAGCCGTTCCGTGCCTCTCTCGTCGGCTGCGGTCGATATCCTTAAAAGTCTTCCGAGGCAACTGGATGGTCGGGTATGGACTTTGTCCACCAGTTTCGTCACGACCGGCTTTGGACGGGTGGTGAAGACAGCTCGTGTCACCTATATCGAGGGGTGCCAGAAAGAAGGGCAACAAACCGAGCCGGGCTATTTGGCAAACTTACGGTTCCATGATTTAAGACACGAGGCCACAAGTCGATTCTTTGAGCGAGGTCTTAATCCTATGCAGGTTGCCGCCATCACGGGGCACAAAACGCTACAGATGCTTAAGCGCTACACGCACCTGAAGGCAGAGGATTTGGCACAATTGCTTGGCTGAGGAATAGCCTATTTTGGGACTCTAGCCCGATGCCCTTATTGGCCAAGAAGTGCCGGACGCGGGATCCCTCCGTTGCAGCCGCTCGCAGCACTTGCGCCGCAAATAAGCGAATCACTCTCTTAGAAGGATTGTATACGGCAACCGTTCCGACTGAGGCATTCTGTCGAGACCGAGATGCAGAACCAGTCTTTTCCCTGGTCCGCCAACGACTTTCATGCGAGCGGGCACAAATTCCGCGGGCCCGTATCTGGGCGGCTCTCCGTCGGTGACTAGCCCCAAAGCTTTGAGGTGGTTGAAATCCTGCAATATCGATACGAGTAAACTCTGATCAGTAAATGTCTTCTTTTCTCCGGAGTAGACTCTGTCCCTAAGGCCCAAGGGATGCTGCTCGTTACCAGCGATCACGCTAAGAAGCACCAGTTCCTGGTAAGAAAGAGTTTCCGCTAGATGCACCAGTTGCAGGGCGATGGGTCTCGAAAGACCTTCATCCAAGAATACTTCCTTCCCGAGGTTCATAAGGTATGGCAACTTACGTTCCTCATACTCGTCCTTCGCTGCTTGTATAATTCCCTCTAAGACTTCTTCTCCCCACGCACGTTCTTCGCTCCCAACAGCGAAGAATCCGTCAGTCCGTAGGACATATCCTTGCTGCAGCGCAGCTTGTACAAGAGCGTCTATTCCACCTAGCGTCGCGCCGACTCGCTCTGCTTCGCGGGGACTAAGAAACCTACGGCTGAATTCTTCGCCGAGTTGTAAAAAAAGCTCATTGGCAATACTGCCAGCCGCACCACCCAAAAGCGCGCCCGGAAATCCAGCTACTGCACCAATTACCGATGAAGTCCCGCCACGCAACATGCGCTCACCAGCCGCGATCAAGCGTTTCAGCTCTTTGCTTTTGTCCGTGCTTTCTTCGCTCATGTTGCAAGTTTCCGTGTTAGGGACTCCTGCTTAGGACGGAGCCGCCAATCCGTAGCCCATTAACAAAAACCCAAGCGGAAGGGAGGCTCATTCCCGGCTAACAAGTAAGTGGCCTGATCGTCTTCTGGGCAAGTTCTACAGTCTCCCTGACCAACCCCATTGGCGCCACTATCGCTAGCCCGGAATTTTCCTCGAATATTATCCGCGATCGGCCAGTTTGCTTGCTCACTGCTACCTCTTGATAAGGAATATAACCGGAAACGATGCCTATCACCTTCGACGACTTAACCGGCTTGGTTTCCCCTATCGATGCTGCCTCCGGCTTGCTAATCACAGGCCCGCCGCTATTGCCTGGAAAGTTCGACGCATCGACAAGAAATGTATACGCTCTCTCATGCAGGCAGTCCTGAATCCGGGCGATCCCTCCGCTTCGAACAATAGCGTAATTGCGCCCTTCCCCAACTAACTGCATGGGGAATCCCAGCAGGAAAATTCCGTCTCCCTCGCAGAGATTCTGGGCCTCTATATCATCGAGGAAAAGAATATCTTTGTCGTCCCGAAACAGCGTGATCGGAACGATCCCTGCGTCCCTGAATATCTTGGCTTGTAGTGGCACAACAGCGACGTCGATTTCCGCCTTAGGGTGGGCTACCCAGAGCGGTCCCTTGTCGTCAGTAACCGGGAACTCGAACTCCTTAGCCTCACCCCCTTGACTGGGGTTAAAGCGAAGAATTACGAGACCCTGAACATCTTGCAGTACATGCCGGTTGGTCACAAAAAATATGGAGTAGCCGTGGGGTTCATACTTCCCATATAGCAGGCCAGACGCCACGTATATAGGAATTCCGCTGGCGTCGTACCTACCTACACCTACAACACAATCTAGAAACGAAGGAACCAATAATGCCACTTATAATCCCCCATCCACGTCGTTCCGTTGCAGGCTCACGGAGTGTGCCCTGGCTGTCGATCGCTACCGCATAACGTCGTCTTGTGAGAACCGAGCCGCAACAGATCTCCGAAGCCAGTATACCCAATGGGAAGGCGCCCGCCTTTTCGCGTCGCGTGAATTCGCATCAATCGGCCAAGACGAAATGCGACCTAAGTCCGCTGTCATTGCGGATGGCCACTTTCAGTTGTCGGCAATGTTGATTACGGGTCGCTTTTGCCTGTCCAGCGTTTGAGAAAGCAGACATTTGAGGCTTCTCCCTATGGTCGCCCCTCTAGTGAGCCAAACTATTCTAACTACCGACAGCTGGCGTTGACGCTATCAACCTATTTGCTTAGGTGGCGGATTTTACCCCGAAATCCGTCACCCGTGTGCTCATGAGCGAAGGGGCTCAAATGAGCCCCCGCTCCGCGAAGGAGACGGCATCCACGCCGCCGATCACGAAATGATCCAAGACGCGGATCTCTACGAGCGACAAGGCGTCCACCAGCCTGCGTGTGAGCTGCCGATCGGCGGCTGAAGGCTCTGGAATGCCTGAGGGGTGGTTGTGCGTGAAGATCACCGCCGCCGCGTTGACTGCAAGTGCTGCCTTCACCACCTCTCGGGGGTATACCGAGGCCCCATCTATGGTGCCGCGAAATAGTTCCTCGAAGCCGATGACCCTGTGGCGAGTGTCGAGGAACATGCAACCGAAGACCTCGTATTCGAGGCCGGAAAGTTTGGCGATCAGCCATCGGCGCACGGCGGCCGGGGACGTTAGGGCTGTCCCCTTGTCACAGCGCTGGCGGAGGATCTCCTCCGCGGTGGCCACAAGCTCCTCGTCGGTGATGGGCCGTGCCGTCCTGTAGCGGCCTTCGGCATCCTGAATGATTGCGGTGGAATTCGTCATGGCGGTCTCCGTTGGTGAATGACGGAGCGCAAAAGGCACGTTGCTGCCCGGCGTCAGGGCCGCGAAGCGCCGTCAGGCTTGGCCTTGACGCCATCAGGGCACGGCGTGCCAGGCTTCCAGGCTCATTCACCAGGAGATCGGCATTGAATTCCCACCATTAGACGGGCACCCTTCGTGGCCCCACGACACGGCATAAGCCGTCGGACGACGCTCGTGACGGCGATGCGAGGACCCGCGCAGTCGCCAGAAACCGGGGAGTGGGTTATGTTACGGGTAAACTATCGTAGTGGCGGAAAGCCATACCAAGCATGGTGTAAAGCAGCGATCCGCTGCGAATCCGAAGTCCCGGAGTTAGGAAAGAAGGTGGTGAGTAAGCCGACGCAGAAGGACGCCAACGGTAGCAACGCTGTATACAAGTCCGCGCCATGGAAGATGGCCGATGCCTTTCGGTGCGGGGTGACCGTGGTGAAGAGCAGGCTCGCGATGCTCAGACTCATTTCCCTTAAGACCTGCTCGCGTCCCTTCCTGGAAAAGCGGATCGAGCTTAAAAAAGGACAAGGCGAAAGCTGTGAAAGTTATGTTCAGAGGGCAGGTGTGCCGGGTACTCGGCACGGAAGAGCTTGGCTCGCGTCAACTCTTGTCGTTGCGTGACCTGGAAACTGGGGAGTCGCTGGAAGCGCTGTGCCCGCCGGAAGAATTTGAATCGCTCGTCGAACCGGCGCCCGTACTCGACCGGCGTGCGTTGACGCCCTTCCGGCACTGGCGTCAATTGCATGGCGCCGTGGAAATCCAGACGCCCCCGCAAGGCGCTTATGCCGGGCTGGTGGCCGGGCGCATTTCGCCCGAACCCTACCAGTTCGCCCCGATTGCACGGTTGCTTTCCGGTCCGCGGCGAGGCTTGCTGATCGCCGACGATGTCGGTCTCGGCAAAACCGTCGAAGCCGGCCTGTGCCTGCTGGAACTCATGGCGCGGGGCATCGCGCGGCGGGTGCTGCTGGTGGTGCCGCCGGGCTTGATTCCGCAGTGGCTGGACGAGATGTGGGACAAGTTCGGGCTGCGCTTTCAGTCCATCGAAAACTCGGCTGCGCTGGATCGTGCCCAAACCACTGTTTCCGAAGGCCTGCAGCCGTGGGTGTACTTCGACCGGATCGTGACCTCGACGGAATACCTGAAGCGTCGCGACGTGATGGCGGCGGCACTGGCCCGGCCGTGGGACGTGATCGTGGTAGACGAGGCGCATTACCTGGCCGAATCGGGCACCCCCGCCAATCCCTATTCCACGGCCCGCACGCGGCTCGGCCGGAAATTGCGCGCGCAGGGGCGAACGCTGCTGCTGCTGACCGCCACGCCGCACAACGGTTACCGGCACAGCTTCCGCTCGCTGCTGGAATTGGCCGACCCGGCTGAAGCCACGCTGCATGGACGTATCGAGGACGTTCAGCGCCGCGTTGGGCGCACGATGATCCGTCGCCTGAAATCGCAGATCGTCAAGCATGACGCAAGCGAAAAGGAAATACCGGCTTTTCCCCCGCGCGAACCGGTGGGCCGGATCGCAGTCACGAACCTGAGTCCCGACGAGCGCGAAATCTTCCGGCTCATCACCGACTACTGCACGACCACCGTGCAGGCCGCGGAGCGCGGCGAGGAAGCGGACCTGGTCTCCTTCGCCATGCAGATCGTCAAGAAGCGCATGCTTTCGAGCCGCGCGGCGTTGCGGCAAACGGTGGCCAATCGTCTCGCGGCGCTCACCAGTCGGCAACGCGAAGAACCGCCCCGGCGCGTCGAACTGCGCGAGTTGCAAAGCGATTTGCCGCTCAGCGAAACGCAGGCCGAGCGCACCGCCGAGCGCGTGTTGCGCGCGGCCATCAACCGTAACAATCGGCGCCGGGCGTCGGAAAAGCGCCAGCTCAAGCAGGTACAGAAGCTGCTCGATACGGTCGCCGATGCGCCCGATCCCAAGATCACTGCACTCATTGCCGATCTGGAACGCGATGTGTTGGCAGGCCCGGACGAGAAGACGATCATCTTCACCGAATACCGCGACACGCTTGCGGCGCTGCGCGATGCGTTTGCCGCCCACCCGCAATTGCAAAACGCCTGCGCGGAACTCACCGGCGGCATCTCCGCCCGCCAGCGTCGCCGGCGCATCGCCCGCTTCCACGAGCCGGATTGCCGGATTCTGCTCGCCACCGATGCGGCCAGCGAAGGGCTGAACCTGCAGGAGCACTGCCGCCGCCTGTATCACGTCGAGTTGCCGTGGAATCCCAACCGGCTGGAGCAGCGCAACGGCCGCATCGACCGCCACGGTCAGACGCGCGCCCCGATCATTCGGTATCTCTACTACCCGGATTCGCCCGAGGATCGCGTCCTCGACAAACTGGTGCGGCGCATCGCCACCATGCGTGAGGACCAGGTCGTAACGCCCGACATTCTTGGCATTCTGGAAGGCAGTCGCATCGAGGACCGAATTGTCGCCATTTGCTCCGCGGAGGATGCCGAACGCACCAGCGAGGCGCTGATCCGCGACGTGGACGAGCGCCAGCGCGAATTCTCCCGCGAGATGGCACCGCTTCTGATTTACGGTGAGAGGCAAGACACCTCGCAACCGTTCGCCAATGCCGTCTCGGCCGATCCCCTGCTCGATGACGATCTTGCCTTTGCCGACGTGATGCGCGAAGCCTTGCACGCCGGCCTGCACGAGAGCGCCTTACCCGGCACCTGGCGGATCGCGGTGCCGCGCATGTACCAGGGCGCGGAGGTCGAGCCGCGCTACGACTGCGCCACTTTCCTGCGCTCGGTCGCGGCGCGCTATCCCGCCGATCAGGTGACCTATGTTCATCGCCTGCATCCGCTCGCTCGCGCCGTCGCCGAACACGCCCTGCGCGAATTGACGCTGGAGCCCGCGCGCAACCAGCTTCCCGCACGCATCGCGGTGCGCCGTCATCCGCGGGCCGGCGCACCGCTCGCCCTGTTCACCTTTCTCGAACGCCAGACCCATCCGCAGGGCCGGGTGTTTCCCGTTGCCATCGGTGCGGATGGCGAAATCCTGCCGCAGGAAACCACCGAACGACTGTTTGCCGATCGGGACAGCCCGGCCGGCGAAGTGCCGTGGAGCGAATGCGAGTGCATTTTCACGGCGGACTTCGCGGCTTTGCAGGCAAAGGCCGCCGAAGAGGCCCAGGCCGTGCTGCGGCAAATCGCCGAGCGCGAGCACGCGCGTATGGACACGTTCGCCGAAACGTTGCGCGAGGAAGCGGCGCTCTACAAGGTGGACCGGCTGGCTGAAATCGACGATCAGGAAGGCGAGGAACGCGCCGGCAGTCGCATGCAGGCGGAACTCTTCGGCGAGACAAAAACCAACTGGCGCGCACGCCGCGCGGCGGTCGAAACCATCTATACCCGGCGCCTCAGGGAAATCGAGCGCCTCACCGCAGTGAACGAACCCGAACCTCCGCAGCCGCTCGGCGTGTTGCTGGTCTTTCCGGAGGAATAACCATGCCGCTCGCCGCCCTCCACAACCACAAGGGATTCTTCTCCGACTACTGGCTCGGCACGCTTGCTGCCGCACGGGGTGCGGCCGGTGCGCGCCTCACGCCCGCCCAGACGCGCAAGGCGTTGGAGCGGCTGCGCCGCGGGGTCGAGGCCGTGGATGGCGTCGAACCGCCGGAGCTGACCCGCCTGCGCGAACGCCTCGCGCGCCCGTTGTTCGAGGAAGTGTTGGGGTTCGCGCTCGAAGAAAACGCCGACGAACCGCGCCTGCGCCCGCTCACCGCGACAACGGACGGTGCGGCGCCGGCACGCGTCGCCTTCGCCTGGCTTCTGCCCGAGGCCGAGGCGCTGGACGCCCCGCAACCCCGCCGGCGGCTCGAAGACGCGCTCCTCTCGCACGAACTCGATTACGGGTTTCTCATCACCCCGGAAAAACTGCGACTCGTGCGCCGACCGGGACAGGGCCAGCGCGGCGCGGCCTTCGATCTGCATCTCTCCGCGCTCGTCGAAACCGCCGACGCCGACTCCCTCGCCGCCGCCTACCGCGTGCTCGCGGCCGAAAACTTTCTGCCCGGGGCGGACGGCGTGCGCCCGATCGAGCGGCTGGAAGCGGAAAGCCGCCGCCACAGCGCCCGCGTCTCGGAAGACCTGAAGCAGGCGGTGTTCGAGGCCGCGGAAAGAATCGTCGCCGGGTTTCTCGCCGATGTCGGCGAACGGCCTGACGCATTCGAAGCCACACCGGGTCTTGCCGAGCTGCGCGACGCGGGCTTTCTCGCGCTCTACCGGCTCTTGTTCATTCTCTATGCCGAAGCCCGCGACGATCGGCTGATTCGGCATCGCTTCTACCAGAAGAACTACTCGCTCGACGGTATCGTCGCGCGCCTGCTGCGCGCCGATCCTCAAATGTTGCCCGCCAACCGGCACCGCCTGTGGGCGCACCTGCAGGCACTGTTCCGCATCTTCAACGAAGGCATCGAGCCGCACCTGCCGGAGCTGGAAAACATCCCGCCGCGTGGCGGGCGCCTGTTCAGCGAAGAGACGCCCGAAGGGCGCCTGCTGCGCCGGCTTCGCCTCGACGATCGCACCGCCGCCGCCGTGCTGCTCGCGCTCGCCGCCACCCGCCCGCGCCGCGGTGTGGGTCGCGAGCGGGTGTCCTTCCGCGAACTCGACATCGAGCAGCTCGGCAACGTCTACCAGGGCCTGCTCGAATACGAACCCGCCGAGGCCGATCGGACCATGATCGAATGTCGCGCCGCCGGCCGCGACCTCGTGCTCGCCCCCGATGATCTCGTGCGCCTAGCCGGGCAGAAAGGCCTCGCGGTGCGCGGCGATCTGGCGCTGGTTACGGGCACCGCGGCCGAGCACCTGCACCCCGACGCCGTCAGCGAGGACGAGGAAGCCAACGACGACGATGCAGAAGAATCCGAAGCCGACGCAGGCACCGACGCCGACGGGCCCGCCGACACCGGCGTCAAACGCGGCGCGACGCTCAAGCTCCTGCGCCGCCTCGAGCCCGGCGCGTTCTATTTCAAGCCGGGCAGTGCACGCAAGGCGAGCGGCTCCTACTACACGCCGACGCCCATCGTGGACTACCTGGTATGCGAGGCGCTCGAACCGCTGGCGGCCGACAAGAGTGCGGCCGCAATCGAGCGGCTGCGGGTGATGGACCTCGCCTGCGGCTCGGCGCACTTCCTGGTCGGCGCGGCGCGCTTTCTCGGCGACAAACTGAACGCGGCCTACACGCGCGAAGGCGAGGGCGAGCCGCCGCCGGCCTTTTGTCCGGACCACGTTGACGACAAGGTGCGCGCACGCTGGGAGGCCGAGGGCCGCGACTGGTGCAAGCGCCGCGTTGTCGAGCATTGTCTCTACGGCGTGGATTTGAATCCCGCCGCGGTGCAACTCGCGCAAGTCGCGCTGTGGATCGAATCGCTCGCCGGCGACCGGCCGCTGTCGTTTTTCGCCCACCACATTCGTTGCGGCAACTCGCTGCTCGGCAGTTCGCTCGACCGCTTCGAGCAGCCGCCGCATCCCGGCCTCGGCAAGCCGAAGGAACGCCACACGCGCGGCCTGTTCGAGGCCGAACTGAAAAGGCGCCTGGCCGAAGCGCTCGACCAACGCCGCCTGATCGACGCGCCGCTGCCGCCCGAGGTGCGACGGGACACACCCGAAGAGTACGCCTACAAGGACGACCGTCTGCGCCGCGCCGAAGCCGCCACGGCGGAAGCGCGCCTGTTGCTCGACCTGCGCAGCGCCGCGCCTTTCATGCCGGCGATCTGGCGCGAACTGCCGCAGCTGATGTCCTCCATGGACTTGAAGGCCGATGCCCGCACGCGGCCCTGGTGGAGCGAATTCGAAGCCGTGCGCGCGCGCGAACGCTTCTTCCACTGGGAACTGGAGTTTCCCGAAGTGCTCGCCGACGGCGGCTTCGATTGCGTACTCGGCAACCCGCCGTGGGAAAAGGTCAAACCCGATCGCAAGGAGTTCTACGGTGCGCACGATGTCCTGATCCGCGCCTGGACCGGCGGCGAGCTGGACGCCCGTATCCGCGAGCTCACGCGCGCCGACCCCGACCTCGCCGAGCAATTCGACGCCTACAGCGAGCACCTGAAGACCGTCGCCCAATGCCTCAAGCGCGGCGGCGACTACGACTACGCGGACTGGGAGATCAACGGCCGCTCCACCGGCGGCGACCCGGACCTGTTCAAGTTCTTCGTCGAGCGCGCCGCCGGCGTGCTCAAGTCCGGCGGGCGCCTGGGCTATCTGGTGCCAAGCGCCGTCTACAACAACGAGGGCTGCACCGGCTTGCGCCATCTACTGCTCGAGGAGATGCGCATCGCGCGCTTCTTCGGCTTCGAGAACCGCAAGAAGATTTTCGCCATTGACTCGCGCTACAAATTCGTCTGCCTTGCGGCGGAAAAGGCTCCCCCCGCGCCGGAGCATCGTTTTCCCGCCTGTTTTATGCGCCACGACCTGGACGAACTCCAAGCCGGCCCACCGCCGGGCGTGACGGTGGCGCTCGCCAAGGCGGAGATCGAGCGGCTCTCGCCCGGCACGCTCGCCTTGCTCGAATTCCGCAGCGAGCGTGATCGCGCCGTGGTGGCGAAGATGTACGGCCTGCGCGACGGCGACACCCCGCGTCCGCTTCTCGGCGCCGACGGCCCCGGCACCTGGAACGCGCATTTTTATCGCGAATTCGACATGACCAACGACCGCGACCTGTGGACAAAGTCCAACGGCCAGCTCTACACGTCGTGCGAGATCTGTGGGCTCGACTGGCCGGTGAGCGGCATGCCCTTCGCCGAGGTGCGCGAAGCGATGGCCGAGCGCGGCTTCTGGCCGCTCTACGAAGGCAAGCAGATCGACCAGTTCCGCGTGGACACCAAACCCATCACGCGCTGGCTCAGCCTCGAAGCCGCCGAGCAGAAATACCACCGCCGGCCCAGCGCTGCACCCAAGCTGGTCTTCCGTGATATCGCCCGCAACACCGACGAGCGCACCTGCCTTGCCGCTGTCCTGCCGGAGCGCTCGTGTGCCAACAACAAGCTGCCGATCCTCGAAATAGACACGCCGTCTGCGGACATCGCCTGCACGGTTCTGAATTCCTTTGCCTTCGACTTCCTGCTCCGTTTCCGCGTGAGCTCAACGATCAACTTCACCCACATCAGCCGCGTCGCCGTACCGCCGCCGGCCGCGCTACAAGACATCCCGACCGTCCCCACCCGCTCCGCGCCGAACGCCCCCGAGGACACCGACGACCCCGAACGCTTCGAGCCCCTGTGGCAAGCCAACCGCGCCGTCGCCGAGGCCTACGGTCTCGACACCGCCGACCTCGCCCACATCCTCGCCACCTTCTCCGTCTTCGCCCGCAAACGCCCCGCCTTCCACGCCTACCTCCGCGACCGCCTCGCCGAATGGGTCGCCGAAGCCCGCTAGACCGGTCGTTCCAACCTCTTGACCAGTCGATCCGGACGCATCTTGCATTTTTTGTTTTGCAAGATTAAAATGCACATGATCAGACACCAGAGGAACTCGCCATGCCCCGCAAAACCGTACCGTTCAACCGACAGGGAATCGCCAAGGCGCCCAATGATCGGCCAGCTACCTATCGCATCCAGACAGAGAGCGGCAAGACGAATTACGTCGGCACGGCCAAGCGTGGCCGTGTGCAGGAACGTCTGGGCGAGCACCTGCCCGGTGGCAAAGACTACATACCGGGAGCGAAGGTCGTCGTTGAACAGCAGCCGAACATCGCCGCCGCGCGCGACGAGGAAGCGCGTGCAATTCGACGCTCGCAGCCCAAATACAACAAGCAGGGGAAGTGAGGTCCCCATGAGCGACGTCATTGCCCGCCGGCTGAAATACGCCCGCGAAAAATCCGGCCTGACGCAGGCCCAGCTTGCCAAACGCTTTGGCTTCAAGGACCGTCAGACGCTGGCGGCTATCGAGGCCGGGCAGCGCAAGATCACGGCCGAGGAGCTGGTGCGCGCGCTCGACATCTTCAAGCTCGATCTCGACTTTTTCACCGATTCGCTGCGCCTCGTCGGCGAAGGCGCCTTCAATTGGCGCGCGAACCATGAAGCCAGCGCCAGCTTGCTGGATGAATTCGAAGACAAGGCCGGGCGCTGGATTGCGCTCTACCGCAAGCTCGGGGAGAAAGCGGACAGAGCGGCCAGCCCCTTGCAGGTGCGTCTTCCGTTGACGCAAAAAAGCAGTTTTGAGCAGGCGTGGGACGCCGCCGAGGCGCTGCTGCGCGAGTGGGAGCTGGGTGCGATTCCGGCACTGGAACTGGAGGGCGCCATCAAGACGCACCTTGGCGCGCTGGTGTTGTACGTGGATGCGCCCTTGGGCATCTCGGGTGCGGCCTGTCAGTTGCCTGGCCTGAACACGATTCTGATCAATCGCAACGAGCCCGAGGGGCGTCGCTATTTCGATCTGGCGCACGAATGCTTCCATCTGTTGACCTGGGAGCAGATGACGCCGGCGCACCGCGAGGCGATCAACGGTGATTACCACGGCAAGGGCCGGCAGAAGCGCATCGAGCAGCTTGCCGACAACTTTGCGGGGGCGTTGCTGATGCCGCAGCAAAAGCTTGCCGTGCGTTGGCAAAGCCGCTTGGAAGAAAGCGAGCTGCATGCGTGGCTCAACAAGACCGCAACGGAATTGTGCGTCTCAGCCCAGGCCCTGAAATGGCGCATGTTTTATCTCGGCCTGCTGCCCAGGACCGATCTCCTGGATATCGAAGACCAAAAGCTCACGGCCAACGGCCGGCCCACGCAAAAGCAGCCGAAGCCGCGCCTGTTCAGCGCCGAATTTGCGCAACGCTTGCACGCGGGCCTGCTGCGGGGTGCGTTGTCGGTGCGCCGCGCCGGCTCGCTGCTGGGGATGACTTTCGAGGACATGGAGGAGTTTTTCGAAAGCTATGGTCTGCCCGCTCCCTTTGACTTGTGAGCGGGGCAACGGGCGATGCAGCACGGACAGATTGTACTGGTGGATACCAATATCATCATCGAAGCGGTCCGGACGTGTTGTTGGAATGCGGTGAGCAGCCATTTCACCATTGAAACGGTCGAGAAGTGCATGGAAGAGGCGCGAACCGGCGACCCGATGCGCCGTCAGTATGTGCCGGTGACGGCCGAGGATTTGGGACGCATTGGCGGGGTTCACGATGTCGACCGTGGCGAGCAGGTGCGGCTTGCCGCGACATTGCCGATGGCGGATGAGCTCGACGCTGGCGAGCGGCATTTGTTTGCCCATGCGCTCGGCCGCAGCGATGCCTGGATCGCAAGCTGTGCCGATCGCGCCGCGCTCAGGGCAGCTTTCGCGTTAGGCTGGAAGGATCGAATGGTTTCGCTGGCATCCTTGGCGCACGCGGCGGGTTCGAAACCCGACCTCAAGGAACATTTTTGTGAACGCTGGCTGTCAGACCTTCGGACGGCGTTCGTGCTGGAGGAGGGGCTGAGATGAACCGCTTCTCCGTCCTCGAAAGCGTCCGCCACGTCAAGGAGCAGTACCGCAGCTTCATCCTGAGTTCCTACCGGCTGGCCGATCCGAAGCTGCGCACGCAGTTCGAGACGCACGTGAACAGCGCCGACGTACTGATCAAGGGGCCGTACGTGATCCTGGCGCGCGATTTCGCACCCGGAAAGCCGCTTTCCGCGTTGCTGGCCGACGGCAAGGGGCATGCCGACCTGGCACGCCTCAACTGGCCATTCGGCGAACACGCGCTGTTCGCACACCAGGAACAGGCACTGGGTGCGGTTGAGGGCGGGCGCAACGTCATCGTCAAGACCGGCACGGGCAGCGGCAAGACCGAGGCGTTTCTGTTGCCGATACTTTCCGGCATTCTGCGCCAGCGCGTGCAGGGGATTCCGGGCACCAAGGCGATCCTGCTGTATCCAATGAACGCGCTGGCCAACGACCAGTTGGGGCGGCTGCGCGAACTGATCCGCGATACCGGCAGCCCGGTCACCTTCGCGCTCTACACCGGCGACAGCGAGAGGGTGACCACGGCGCTGGGCGAGCACGTCGAAGGCAACGAGCTGACGCGGCGCGAACAGATCCGCCAAGCGCCGCCGGACATCATCCTCACCAACTACAAGCAGCTCGAATACCTGCTGGTGCGCAAGGCCGACCGCGTGCTGTTCACGCCGGCGCTGCGCTATCTGGTGCTGGACGAAATTCACAGCTATCGTGGCGCGCTGGCGACCGAAATGGCCTGCCTGATCCGCCGTCTCAAGGCGCGCTGCGGGTTGCAGGCCGGCGAATTGCACTGCCTCGGCACCTCGGCCACGGTTTCGCAGGACGCCGGCGGCGACGAAGCGCTGGCATGTTTCGCCTCCGACCTGTTTGCCGAACCGTTCGCAGCCGCGGACATCATCGGGGAAGCGTATCTGCCGCATCCCGAGCCGCCGCAACCCTACATGCCGTCGGCCGTCGTGCTGGGTGAGGACGAAATCGCAGGTTTGACCCAGGACGACGACGTGAAACTGCTGGCGCTGGCCGAACGGCTATGCGGCCGCAAGGCGCCGGCGCAGGGCGACACGCATGCCCGCTTGACCGGGCTGCTGGAGGGGAATGAAATCGTCGCTGCGTTGCGCGAATTCGGTGAATCGCCGCGGAGCCTGGAGGAGTTGGGCGCTTCACTGCGCGAACATTTGCCGGCGTTGGAGACGCTTTCCGAGGACGACCTGCAACGCCTGATTGCGGCGTATCTCGTAATCGGCAGCTACGGCGATGACGATCATCCGCCGCTGCTCCGGCCCAAGCTGCACACGTTTTTCCATGGTGTGTACGACGTGGGTCTGTGCCTGAACCCCGAGTGCCGCAAACTGCTCACCGACGGGGCCGACCGTTGCCCGGAATGTGGCAGCGTGGTGCGCCCGGCGGTGCTGTGCCGCACCTGCGGGCAGGATTTCGTGAAGGTGCGGTTCGATCCCGAACATCCGGGACAAACGGTCCCCAACGAGGAGTTCGCAAGCGACGATGACACCGCCTTTATTACACCGGAGCTGATCGGGGAGCGGGACGAGGACGAGAGCGAGGATGACGACGTAAGCGATGCGGCTACGGTGAATGCCGCACGGCGTACCCGGCGTCGTCGTCAGACCACGGCCCGCAAAGCATTGAGCTGCGAATGGGTGGATCATGCGAGCGGTTGTGTGTACGAGACCCGCCCCGAGGGAATTCCGGCGGAGAACCTGAGCGAACAATACGTGATGCGCCGCAAGGGCTCCACCTGCCCGGTGTGTAACAGCCGATCTTCGCGCGGCGATGTATTGAGTCTGTTGCGTACCGGCGTCGCTTCCAGTGTCTCGGTGTTGGGGACGCACCATCTCGACGAAGTGCCTCGGGATCAATGCCGTCTGCTGGTGTTCACCGACAACCGTCAGAATGCCGCGCACCAGGCCGGTTATATGGGCGACCGGCACCGTCAGTTTGCGCTGCGCCACGCCATCGAAAGCGCTGTGCGGGCAGCCGGATCCGACGGAATCGCGCTGGAGTCTCTGCCCATGGCGGTATTCGAGATTTTCCAAAACATTGGTCTGGCACGGCGCAAACCCAGCAGCGAAGAATGCAAGAAATGGCAGAAGACGTTGAGCTACGAATGTGCGGGAGAGTTTTGTCGCAGTTCGCAACAACGCATCGGGCTGGAGAACCTCGCCCTGATCGAAGTGCAGTACGAGTTTCTCGATCAGTTGATCGAGGATGCACGTTTTGCAGACGCCTGTGCCGACGCATCGGTCAGCACCGAGAAGGGTGCGGTATTGGTCCGTTCGATGCTGGATTTCATGCGCCGTAGGCGCGCGGTGTCGTTCGATTTTTACGGGCGTTACCTCAATCCCAATCGCACGCCCTGGAGCTGGCTTGCCGAGGAGCCCTACAACCTCGCCATTCCGGAGTACGAAAAAGGCGCGACCGTCTTCGTGTTCGACCGGCCGGAAGCCCTGCGTAGCCGGCCCGTTTCCGGCATCAAGTGCGAGGCGTTGGTCAAGGACGCCGAGCGCGGTGCGCCCGGGGGCATTGCCCGCCTCGTGTACAACAAGGCCGGGCTGGGCGCGCATGCCGGCGAGCTTTGGATTCGCGCGATGTTCCAGTTGCTGAAGGACTACGAGATCGTCGAGGCGATCCATCTACCCGATGGCGTGCGCCGCCATCTCGGCGGGCGCCCGGCATTCCAGTTGGCGAAGCGCGTGGTTAAACTGGTTGCGGCTGGGGACGGCTGGCGCTGCCGCAAGTGCACGATCTGGCGGCCGTACCATACGGAAGCCTGTTACGCGACAACCAGTTGTTCCGGGGTGGAGGAGGATCTGCTCGAAAGTCGCGCTGACCACGAAAACTATTACGTCAACCTCTACACCCAGGACCGTCCGCGTCGTCTGCGCGCGCTGGAGCATACCGCGCAGATTGATCAGGAGGAGCGTGCCAAACGCGAGCAGGATTTCAAGGACGGCAAGGTCGAGGTGCTGGTGTGCAGCCCGACGCTGGAACTTGGCGTCAACATCGGCGATTTGTACAGCGTGTTGCTGCGCAATGCGCCACCGGTTCCCGCCAATTACGTACAGCGGGCCGGCCGCGCCGGACGCAGGCTGCGCATCGGATTCATTTCCACCTTCTGCGGCATCTCGCCGCATGACCGCTACTGTTTCGAGAACCCCGCCTGGCTGGTGCGCGGTGAGTTCCGGCCGCCCACGGTGCGCATGCAAAACGACAAAATCGTCGCGCGGCACATTCGTTCCTTCGCCCTGGAGGAGTTGAACGAGGACTTTTCCTGGCTGATGGGCGACCTTCTGCAGGACGAACAGAACCCGGCAAAGTTGCGTGACGAGCGCTTCCAGCCGTTGCTGGAGAAATTGCGTGAACAAGGATCCACTGTTCAAGCGCGCGCGCAAGCTGCATTCGGTGACGTTTCAGGTATCGAGGAAACAGTCAATCAGTTTCCCGCGCTGATCGAGGAGACTATCCGGCAATGGCACGTGCAGGTTCAGCGTTTGCACCGTGAATTCAACGAATATTCGCTCATCGTCAGAACCCGCGACAGTGAGCAGAAGCGGCGCGCGCGTATGCGGGCCTACATGGAACTGACCAAGGATCGTCAAAAGGCCTTCAGCCTGACCTATTTCGCCGACGTGGGTCTGCTGCCGTCCTACCAGTTCCCGACGGACACGTTCTCGCTCGATCCCGGTGTGGCCGACACGCCGATGCTGCGCCGGCCGGCATGGATCGCCCTGTTCGAGTTCGCGCCGGGCAACATGGTGTACGCCAACGGACACAAGCTCAAGACCATCCGTGCCTTTTTTGAAGGCGGAGCACGGTCCACGGCCCGTGATCGTGGCGCCGAGGGCTCCGGCCGCGTCGAGGCATATTATTTTTGCGAGCCTTGCGGTTTTGCCACCACCAAGGTTCGCAACGAATGCCCGAAATGTCATGAACCGCTGCGGTCCCCTGCCGAAATCGCGTTGATCGACGCGTTCGAAGCCGAGGAAAACACCCAGATCACCTCCGCCGAAGATGCCCGCCAACGTCTGACCTTCGAGCGACGCGAACACCTGCTGGAAAACGGCGACATATCGGTCACACTTTTCCCTTATGAATTCACCACGCTCGAACTTCGCCCCCACGCTGACTTGCTGGTCAGCAATTGGGGGCACCAGCGTCGCTGGGGCGGCGAGGGCGAGCCTTTCGAACTTTGTCCGAACTGCGGTCGGCATCGTCCACCTGGCCTCAACGCACGAGCATTGGCGCGTTGGAATGAAAATCACCAAAGGTTCTGTATTGGGGAGCCGCGGCCCTATGTACTCGGTTACCGCTTCTCCGCCGATGCCCTGATTCTTCCTGTGGCGCCGGGCTGGATGCCGCCGGATGCACAAGCTGCAAAGCCGTTCTGCAAGACGCTAGGCAAGGCGCTGGTGGTCGGCGCCCAGGAAATGCTTGAGATCGAACCGGATGAAATCGCCTATTTCCACTTCGGCGGCGCAGCTTCCGGATGGAACCTGGTGCTTTATGAGACGGCTCCCGGTGGGGCTGGCTATCTGGAACAACTCGCGCGGAATTTGCCTCACTGGGCGCGCTCGGCACAGGATCGGCTGTACGCCCATGAATGTGAACGTGCCTGCTACCGCTGCCTCAAGTCCTCGCGCAACCAGATGGATCACGCGCTGCTCGACAAGGAACTGGTGCGCAGCGCCCTGTTTCATATGAGCGAAGCGCAAACAACCGGGGAGCCGAGATCCGGAGCGGTCGGCGAAGCCCAGTGCTCGGCAGCCAAATGGTCGGCGAAGACATTTGCCCAAGCGCCAACCTACGACACCCCCATCGAGCGGAAATTGGTGCAGGCCATCCGTTCCGCCGGGCGCTTGCCGGAACCCACGGCGCAGTATGAATATCGCAAAGACGATGGCACGCTGATCACCGTCCCGGATTTCGCCTACCCGGAGCGCAAGATTGCCATCTACTGCGATGGCTTTGCCTACCACGGTAATGCCGATGCCTTGAGTGGGGATGCGTCCAAGCGCAATACCCTACAGGCGCAGGGCTGGGCGGTGTTAACCTTCTGGGGAAAACAGATCCTGCGCAATCCCGTGCGTTGCGAAGAACAGATCTGGCACTGCTATCAATTTCGCGGCAGTGTGAAAGGAGCCAAGTAGGCGCCCGACTTTGGCTTGCTATATCTTGGGGTGAAACTTTCATCTGATACTTCTGACACTTCGTCGGCTGTACGCTGATCCAGGAGCAACCAAGAGCTTGGGTTTTTACCTCTGAATGGGATAAAATTACCTATACATATATATAAGTAATGGGTTTATTATCCGTGACTTCGCGCAAAACATTTTCCGAAGCGCCTATCAGGGCGACTAGGCTGATTCAGGAGCGTGGCGGCCAAATCCGAGCCAGCGAGGCGCTAAAAGCTGGCATTCATCCCCGAACCCTATACCAGCTACGTGATGATGGGGTTCTGGAGGCCGTGTCCCGTGGCGTCTATCGACTGGCTAATGCACCGCCCCTCAGCAGCCCGGATCTTG
>JALUYA010000029.1 GCA_027018875.1 Gammaproteobacteria bacterium | reverse complement strand
GGGCCTGCTCGACCCGCTGATCTATACCATTCCCTTGCAGCTTCTCGCCTACCATGTCGCCGTGGCCCGCGGCACCGACGTCGATCAGCCGCGGAACCTCGCCAAATCCGTTACCGTAGAATAGATACCGGAGGTACCGAAGGCGAGCTAATGTCATACATGGTCGCCCGCCTCATTGCCAAGGTTTTCACGCGATGCTGGCAAGCAGGTAGAAGATTGCAGTCCTACATCCGGACTTTGTACGAAGTCCTTGGGCTTTTGTCCCTGATGGAATCCGCGGATCGGCACCTCGATCAAATCTGCGTGCTTGAGGCACGTTGACAATAGCGGGCTTTGCCGATCCCGGTCTGACCTGTCCTGCCATCACGTGGTGATCACCCTGAGCAATTCGCAGAAAACTTCTCGTTAAAACGACTTCCGTATTCCCGCGCAGCCGAGCGAAGCTAGCCGCCCACCGGCTGCGGCCGGTACTTGTCGTGGTACTCGCACTCGTGGGCGAGCAGCGCCCAGACGATGCGGGCGTTTTTGTGCGCCAGCGCAACGGCCGCCATGTTCCTGGGGCGTCGGGCAAGCAGCCCCGCCAGCCAGGGCGTTGCTGCCCGGTGCGGACCCGTGCGGACCCGCAGGAGCGCCCGTGCCCCGTGGATCAGCAGCGTGCGCAGATACACATCGCCGCGCTTGCTGATGCCCAGCAGCCGGGGCTTGCCTCCGCTGGAGTGTTGGCGCGCGGCACCAGCCCCAGGAAGGCGGCGAACTGACGGGCATTGCGAAACTCGCACGCATCGCCCACCGTGGCCACCAGCGCGCTCGCCGTGAGCGGCCCCACGCCGGGGATCGCCTCCAGGCGCCGGCTCGCCTCATTGTGCCGATGCCAGGCGCGAATCTCGCCCTCCAGTTCCTTGACCTGCCGGTCCAGCTCACGGAAGCGCTCGAGTAGCCGCCACAACAGATCACGCAAGGACTCCGGCAACCCGTTCTCCTCATCGTCCACGAGTCCCGGCAACTGCCGCGAGAGCTGAGCAATGCCCTGGGGGATTGCCACGCCGAATTCCGCCAGCAGCCCCCAAATCTGATTCGCCTGCCCGGTGCGTGCCTTCACAAAGCCTTGCCGCGCCCGGTGTACGGCCAGTATCGCCTGCTGCTCCTCGCTCTTCACCGCCACGAAGCGCATGTTTGGTCGTCTGACCGCCTCGCAAAGAGCTATAGTCAAATCTGGTGTATGCCATGATCAGGCGGCGTCCCTGTTGTCGTCGGTATTGCTGCTCACTTCGATACCATCTTTGAACTTCACACCCTCGATGACCTTGGCGAGGTAATGGAATCCACGGATCCTGCGCCAGCGCTTCTCCGCGCTCATCCCCAGTTTGTAGATCATCGCCAGCATGGTGTTCCGGCTCACGCATCCCTTGGCCCGATCCGTCCGGTGGCGAACCGTGGCAAAGGTTGACTCAATCGGGTTCGTCGTCCGGATATGCACCCAGTGCTCCGCCGGGAAGTCGTAGAAGGCCAGCAGGTCTTCCCGGTCCTTCTCCAGGCAAGCCACCGCCTTCGGGTACTTGGCCTGGTAGGTCTGCACAAAGTGGTCGAAGGCCTTGTGGGCCGAGGCCCGCCCTTCGGCCATCCAGATCTCTTGCAGCGCTCTTTTTACCTTGGGCTGAACGGCCTTGGGCAGGTAGTTCAACACGTTCGCCGTCTTGTGCACCCAGCAGCGCTGGTGACGGGTCTCGGGATACACTTCATCCCGCGCCGCCCAGAAACCCAGGGCGCCGTCTCCCACCGCCAGTTTCGGGGGAACGTCGAGTCCGCGTCTCTTCAGATCCAGCAGCACCTCCCGCCAGCTCTGGGTCGATTCCCGAACCCCATCCTCGATGGCCAGAAAATGCTTCTCGCCCCGCTCGTTCACGCCGATGATCACCAGCACACAAAGCTTTTGGTGGTCCGCCCTCAGGCCACTGTAGATACCATCCGCCCACAGATAGACCCAACGGTCTCGGCCCACGTCCCGGCGGCACCACTCGGCATACTCCGCCTCCCATTCCCGCTTCAGGCGACTGATCACCGAGGCCGACAGTCCTTTCGCCTCGGGGCCTACCAGCACCTCCAGCGCCTCCCCCATCTGTCCCGTGGCGATGCCCTTCAGGTACAGCCAGGGCAGGGCCGCTTCCACGCGACGCGCCTTCCTCACGTAGGGCGGAACCAGGGTGGAGCGAAATACCACCGACTCCCCCGTCCGGCTGCGCACCTTCGGCACCTTCACCGGTACCGGCCCCACGCCGGTCAGGATCTCACGCTCCGGCAGGTAGCCATTGCGGACCACTGCGCTGCGACCTTGCTCGTCCACCTGCCTCGCGTATCGCTCCAGCAGCTCGGCAAGTTCTGCCTCGACCGCCTGCTGAATCAGTTGCCTGGCCCCCTTGCGTAACAGCTCTGTCAATGGATCCTCGATGCCCTCTGGTGACCGAATGGCAACTACGGTATCTTTGCTCATGGTGGCGTACCTCCTCTGCTGTTCATCAGTTCGGCAAAACCGATTTCAGCAGGGTACGCCGCCTTCTTCAATCACGTCCGTACACCAGATTCGAGCATAGCTCATTCCGATTCCGGGAAATCCCGAAAAGTGTTCACCTTGAACCAGAATGAGCGTTCACATTCAACCAGAACAGGCGTTCACGTTGAACCAGAATGAGTGTTCATCTTGGGCCGGAATATGCACCCGGCGCAACTGGCACCGGAACACCGTGTGTCCGCTCGCCTCCACGCCGTGCACCTGGGAAAACCGCTTTGCCAAATCGATGCCTACTGTCTGGTCGGCAAGATGCCGGGGGAAGTGGATTTTTATCCCGAATCCAGCTTATAAATTCTACGAAGGTGGCAAAATATAACCCTCGATTGAGGGAAGGGAGCAGGTGGCCATGAAAGGGATCATCCTGGCGGGGGGCAGCGGCACGCGGCTTTACCCGTTGACGTTGGCGCTGAGCAAGCAGCTTCTCCCGGTGTACGACAAGCCGATGATCTATTACCCGCTTTCGACCTTGATGCTGGCCGGAATCCGCGAGATCTTGATTATCTCCACCCCCCGGGATCTGCCCCGGTTTCGCGATCTCCTGGGTGATGGCAGTGCCTGGGGGCTCAGGCTGGAGTACGCCGTGCAACCCGAGCCGGGTGGATTGGCTCAGGCGTTTCTGATCGGCGCCGATTTTATTGATAAGAGCCCCGTTGCCCTGGTGCTCGGCGACAACCTGTTTTTCGGCCCCGGGCTCGGGCGCGAGCTGGTGGCCGCGGCGCGGCTGGAACGGGGCGCGCACATTTTCACCTACCCGGTGCGGGATCCCGAGCGTTACGGCGTCGTCGGCTTCGATTCCGCTGGCCGTGTTTGCAGCCTCGAGGAGAAACCGGCGCAGCCGCGTTCGCGCCATGCCGTGACCGGGCTCTATTTTTATGCGGACGAGGTGGTCGAGTTGGCTCGCGGCCTGCGTCCTTCGGCCCGCGGAGAGCTGGAGATTACCGATCTCAACCGGCTTTATCTTGAGCGTGGCCGGCTGGGCGTGACCCGCCTCGGGCGCGGGGTGGCCTGGCTCGATACCGGTACCCATGCCTCGCTGCTGGAAGCGGGTCAGTTCATCGAGGTGGTGGAGAAGCGCCAGGGGCTCAAGGTGGGTTGCCCCGAGGAGATTGCCTGGCGCCTCGGCTATATCGATGACGCGGCGCTGCGCCGCCTCGCCGCGCCGCTGGTGAAAAACGGCTACGGGGAGTACCTGCTCGGGTTGCCCCAAGCGGGACGCGAGGAGTGAGGCCATGAGGATTCGGGATACCGCGCTGGCCGAAGTCAAGCTAATCGAGCCGCAGATATTCGGCGATGCGCGGGGGTACTTCTTCGAGAGCTGGAACGCGAAGGCCTTTCGCGAGGCCGGGATCGAGGCCCGCTTCGTGCAGGATAATCACAGCCGTTCGCGCCGGGGAGTCCTGCGCGGCCTACACTATCAGGTTAGCCAACCCCAGGGCAAGCTGGTGCGCGTGGTTTCCGGGGCGGTGTTTGACGTGGCCGTGGATCTGCGCCGCTCCTCGCCGGGTTTCGGGCGCTGGGCCGGGGTAGAACTCAGCGCCTGGAATCACCGCATGTTGTGGCTTCCGCCCGGGTTCGGCCACGGTTTTTACGTCCTGAGCGAGACCGCGGACTTTCTCTACAAGACGACCGACTACTGGGCTCCCGAGCATGAGCGAACCATCCGCTGGGACGATCCGACCCTGGCGATCGAGTGGCCGGTGCCCGCCGGAATGCCCCCCCGGGTTTCGGATCAGGACGCCCGCGGCGTGGCCTTTACCGAGGCCGAGTGTTACCCGTGAAGGTGCTCATTACCGGCGCCGGGGGGCAATTGGGACGGGCGCTGCGGCGTAGCGCGCCCGGGAACGTGGCTCTTGCCGCCTTTACCCGCGCCGAGCTCGACCTGACCGATGCCGCCGCCGTGCACTCCGCCGTGGTGGGGTTTGCCCCCGACTGGATCGTGAACGCCGCCGCCTACACCGCCGTGGATCGGGCCGAGAGCGAGCCCGAACGCGCCTATGCCGTCAATGCCGAGGCGGTGGCGCAACTGGCCCGGATCGCCCGCGATGCCGGTGCCCGTCTTGCCCAGGTTTCGACCGACTTCGTGTTCAGCGGCGATTCGGCTCGTCCCTACCGGCCGGACGCGACCCCCGAGCCGCTCGGCGTGTATGGGGCGAGCAAGCTTGCCGGCGAGCGGGCCGTGCGCGAGGTTCTGGGAGAGCGGGCGCTGATCGTACGGACCGCCTGGGTTTATGCCCCCGAGGGCCATAACTTCGTACTCACCCTGCTGCGCCTTTTGCACGAACGCGAGCGCCTCGGCGTGGTGGCCGACCAGGTCGGATCGCCTACCAGCGCCCACGGACTTGCCGGAGCCTTGTGGGCACTGCTGACTGCCGGACTCGGCGGGACGCAGCACTGGACCGATGCCGGGGTGGCTTCCTGGTATGACTTTGCCGTCGCCATTCAAGAGGAGGCGCTCGCCCTCGGTCTACTGGAACGCGAGGTGCCGATTCGTCCGCTTCCCACCGCCGAATATCCCACCCCGGCACGGCGCCCCGCCTACGCCGTGCTCGACAAGAGCGCCACCTGGGCGGCGCTGGGCTACACCGCCCCGCATTGGCGGGTGGCCCTGCGTGAGGTACTGCGGGAACTCAAGTCCATGGAGGACCAAGCCCCATGGCCCCCTGCTTGACATCAAACAGGGGATAATTACAATATCTTCGACGGGCGGGAATAGCTCAGTTGGTAGAGCGCAACCTTGCCAAGGTTGAGGTCGCGGGTTCGAGACCCGTTTCCCGCTCCATTCGAACCCCGGCCGGCCGGGGTTTTTTTAGCCGGGTAATGCATGGTTCCCGGTCAAACCGAGGCCAGGTGGCAGAGGGGTTATGCAGCGGCCTGCAAAGCCGTGGACGCCGGTTCAAATCCGACCCTGGCCTCCATTTATTTTTTAATCCCCGGAATTACCGGAAATGTTCCATAAAAACACCCCGGGATCCCGGAAATAGCGGGCCTTCTTGTTCCTGGCGTTCCCGCGAAGCTGGAGCAATTTAAGGCACGCCAACCCCTGAAATACGAATTGGCATGCCGTGGCCTCGGCAGCAGTCCAGTAAAGAAGATCAAGCCCCCCCGCGCCACGCGGCTTAGGCCATTCGCCGGGTGCGCCCCGGCCCGGACGCGGGCAGAACGGTATTATGCTAAGGGGTAGATTTGTACCGTCGTGAGGGTTATCTTATGCAAATCGGATCAACGCTAAGACTGGTTGCGATTGGAGCGGGTATTGCGGCGCTGGTAGGCGCCATGCCGGTTTCCGGGGCGAGGGCCGCTCGGTCGCCGATTGCGATCGTGATCCATGGTGGGGCGGGTAGTATTACCCCAACGAGCGTGCCCCGGCCGGTGCAAAAACAGGTGCGCCTTGCCTTGAAGCAGGCGCTCGAGAGCGGCTATTCCGCCTTGAGAAATAATCGTTCCAGTGTTTATGCTTGTGTTCACGCCATCGAGCATTTAGAAAGCTCTCCGCTTTTCGATGCCGGCAGGGGGGCCGTATTGACTCACACCGGGGCCGTTCAGCTGGACGCGGCGATCATGAACGGCAAGACTCTCAATGCCGGCAGCGTGGCCGCCGTGCAGCATGTGATGCACCCCATCGCATTGGCGGAAAAGGTTATGCGCGATTCCCCGTATGAGATGATTGTTGGCCGGGGCGCGGAGATGTTTGCGCTGGAACAGGGTTTCAGGTTGGTTCCCGACAGTTATTTTTACACGAAGAGGAGGTGGCGCAGCCTTATGCGCCTGTTAAAGCAACGGGGCGAGTACAGGCCGGGACTCATCGGATCGACCAAGTGGGAGAACTTGGGTAAAACCAGTGGTACGGTCGGTTGCGTGGCGCTGGATCGGGCGGGGAATATCGCGGCTGGAACATCTACCGGGGGGCTTACGAATAAGCCCTTTGGGCGGGTCAGCGATTCTGCGCAAGTAGGTGATGGAACGTATGCGAATAACGCGACGCTCGGGGAGTCCGGAACGGGTATCGGGGCGTATTACATACGGCTTAACTTGACAAAGGATGTCTCCGACCTGATGCAGTACCGGGGATGGGGACTGGAGAAGGCCGTCCGCTATGAAATATGCGATAGGCTCGTAAGTTATGCTGGGGCGAACACGGGTGGACTGATTGCCATGGATCGTCACGGGGATATCGTAATCGCGTTCAATACGCCGGGCATGTTTATGGGCTACGTTGACACCAAGGGGCGGATGAGCGATGAGGTAATGTTCCGG
The DNA here is from genome assembly GCA_027018875.1 of Gammaproteobacteria bacterium. Lineage (GTDB taxonomy): Bacteria > Pseudomonadota > Gammaproteobacteria > JAKDMP01 > JAKDMP01 > JALUYA01. The sequence continues at coordinate 3,951 of JALUYA010000029.1, read as the reverse complement.
AAAGGTTCATGCCCGGTGACATTTATTAACGGAAGGTAGGGTTGCGCCGGGTGGGTGATCCGGCTGCAAGACGTGGGGCATCCACCCCCCCCGGGATGTATCCCGCGTGACGGGTGGCGGGATTCGGTGATCATCTTCATCGGAATACGTGCTTTACCCATTTTTGAATCGCGTCCATCGCCTCGGGGTACGAGACCCGGGTCCGCCATCCCAGCTCCTGTTTTGCCTTGCTGTTATCCACATCATTGTCCCGCCCCATGGTGGTTATTGCCAGCCGTGTGATCGGCGGCCGGAGTCCCAGGGGGGTGAATATCCGCTCGATGATCGATGCCAGTGTCCATGCAACGGGATACGGGAGACTTCCCGCCGGTTTTTTTCCGATCATGGCGGACAGGTCGGTCAGATACCGTTTCCAGCTGACATTCCAGTCATCCCTGAAATGGTAAACTTGCCCGGATGCCCTCTCGCTGGTCGCGGCCCTGGTGATGCCGTCAACCAGGTTGTCCACATAAACCAGGCTGGCGCTGTATCGTCCCTTGTCAATAAGTGGAACCATTGATCTTAAAAACTGCCTTTCCATCTCATCGACCCAGGCGCTTCTCGGGCCGATCACGTTGGCGGGGCGCACGATAGTACAGCCGTTCTTAAACTTATTTTGGTAACTCCGGACGATCAATTCGGCCTCCGCCTTGGCATCGTTATAAGGGATGCCCGATTTTTGGACGGGAGCGGTTTCGTCGATCCCCTTTAAGTGCCGCCCCAGCCCGCATGCGGCAATCGAGCTGACAAAGACGAACCTTGCCGCGTGATGAGCACAGGCTGTCAGCATATTTTCCGTTCCATGAACAATCGGCAGGTAAAACTGTTTTTTTGATCCATAATCAAGAACCCGTGCCGCCAGGTGAAAGACCACGTCAATCTCGTTGCCGATACCTTCGAGGGTTCCCGGGTCGGTAATATCGCCAGGTACGACCTCCGATATATCATCGGCAATATGCGAGGTGTCTTCCCCGGGCAGCGCCAAGGCTCGAATCTTCCACCCGGTTTCTTTAAGTGCTTTGCACAGCCTGGTTCCGATAAAGCCGGTGGCACCGGTTACAAGTGCCTCGTTCATCTGCGCGTCCTGGGAATCACCCCGGTTTACCAAGCCATTGCATTATAGCCACGCGAGCAATCCCCCGGGTTGCGGTTACCGGCTGCGTGACTTGGAACAGGCCGCCTCCCCGGGGGCCTGGGCCATGAACCACGGTCATCGCTGGCAGGCGATGGCGGCCAGGACAGCGATGAACACATGGGCGCCTCTTGGCCCATAATCTAGGCGGGCCGGGTTTTATGTCGGCGCCTCTGTGTGCCGCCGCTGAACCAACCGGGGGTGGGCGGTCCCGGGTGATCGCCGATCTGGGCGAAGCGATTGCCGATCGCGCGGCGTGCTTCATCGTCCATCGTATCCAGGCGGACACGCTCCGCGTGATCCACGGCAAGCAAGGTCGCCGGGCGAAGGGGAAGCTACCATTAGATTTTACATGGTAGCGGGGATCAAGCGCTCTTTCTAAAGTCGTGTCTTGGCGGGGGGCGTGGCTCTTGGGGTTCGCGAGGCTGTTATGGCTCTGCTCGACTTTTGAAATGCCGCCCCCGCCATTCAAGTGTCATCCGTAAAGTCTCCCAGGATGGTCCGGAGCGGCGAACGCGGTCGCAAAATGCCGGGAGGAGAATGTTAAACTAGCTTCCGGGTTTTATTTTGAGCCGGATCGTGTTTCGCGCTAACCGGGGTACCATAGATGCTGTGTTCCCCGTTGAGTCCGCATCGTGATCGCGGGAACCGTTCATGGGAGCGATGATCAACCGGCCCGGGTGGCGGAATCGGTAGACGCAGCGGACTTAAAATCCGCTGGCTGCAAGGCCGTGCCGGTTCGAGTCCGGCCCCGGGCACCATTAACCTGTTTCAGACCATTCCAGACCGTCTCGCCAACAGGGTATAATCCAAAAATATCAATTAGTTAGCGTTTATTACTGTTCCAGACCATCCCTTGGCAGCCCGATGGTGTTGTGAGTATCCTTGTGAGTATGGCCGCTGGATACAGCGTAACCAAGAGAAGATACTCACACGAGGTACTCACAATGTTGACGAACACCGAGTTGCGAAGCCTGAAACCCCGGACAAAGCCATATCGTGTGGCTGATGGCACGGGCCTGAGTATCGAGGTTAAGCCAAGTGGCTCGAAGTTGTGGCGCTTCCGCTACCGCTACGCGGGCAAGGCCAAGATGCTGTCTATGGGCGTCTATCCCGAAGTCACGTTGCGTGAGGCTCGCCAGCTACACAATAAGGCCCGCAAGACCTTACGCGAAGGCACAGACCCTAGCGAACTACGCCAGCAGGCTAAGACCGCCATCGCGCAGGCCGCCGTCAACAGCTTTGAGGCCGTGGCTCGCCAGTGGATGGCGCGCCAGGACGTGGCCGAGGTGACCGCGATCAAAAACCGCTGGCTGCTGGAAACCTTCGCGATCCCAGAACTGGGACGCCACCCGATAGCCGAGATCACCCCACGCGAGATACTCACACTATTACGCAAGGTTGAGAGTACGGGCAAGCTGGAGACGGCACAACGCCTCAAGCAAAAGATAGGGCAGGTGTGTCGTTATGCAATCGTCGAAGGCATGGCTGAGGTTGACCCGACCGGGAGCCTACGCGGTGTTTTGAAGACACCCAAGACTCACCACCATGCCGCGATCACGGAACCGAAGGCTATCGGTGCTCTGCTGCGGGCTATTGACGGCTTCGAGGGACAGCCGGTTACGCTGGCTGCCTTGAAGTTGCTGCCGTTGGTATTTGTGCGACCGGGTGAACTGAGACACGCTGAGTGGCTGGAGTTTGACCTTGAGGCTGCCGTGTGGCACATCCCTGCCGAGCGCATGAAGATGGGGGCGGCCCATATCGTGCCGTTGAGCAAGCAGGCAGTAGCTATTCTACGTGCCCTGTATCCATTGACCGGCCCGAGGGGCTACGTGTTCCCGTCCGTGCGCACTTCGACCCGACCCATGAGTGAAAACACCGTCAATGCCGCCCTGCGGAGACTCGGTTACTCAAAGGATGAAATGACCGGCCACGGTTTCCGGGCAATGGCGAGTTCACGCCTGAACGAGATGGGCTGGACGCCGGATGCTATAGAGCGACAGTTGGCTCACGCCGAAAGCAACGCGGTACGTGCCGCGTACTCACACGGGGCCGCGTATCTGGACGAGCGTCGCCGCATGATGCAGGCATGGGCGGATTATCTGGATGGCATCAAGACCGGCGGTAACGTGGTAGCGCTTCACGGCAGGCGTACATAACCGTAGAGTTCAGAACTGCGTTCACGGTACTATATGGGCCATAACTTCCGGACTCGCAAATAGAGGTATTTATTATGAATGCAAACGATCAAGCTTCTACGGCAATTCTTATCATCACCTTGGTGGTGTCATGAATGCGGGAGAGGTACTCGCACCCGTTGTCTTCACACTGATCGCGATCGGAGTGGTTGCGGTAACGATCGGCTGGATCCCGGCGGTGATCGCACGGTCAAAGGGACGAGACTTTGCAATCTGGTGGCTCTATGGAAGCTGCCTGTGGATTATAGCGTTGATCCACGCGATCGTGCTTCCCCGGGATGAGAAATTACTGGAGGAAAAGAAACTTTCTGAGGGAATGAAGAAATGTCCCTACTGTGCAGAGGTGATCAAGGCTGAAGCGAAAGCCTGCCGGTATTGCAATCGAGAGCTTGCCACCACAACAGAAGATAAGTCATAAAAACACATGGCTTTTTAGTTCGATATGGCAGAAAGTTTGAGAAAGCAACCCCCGTTCTGTAAATTCGGCACTCCTTTCGATGGTCGGTATCATTGGGTGAGGTCCAGATACACTCGATCGGTCACCCATTCCTCGGAGATTTCCATGGCCACGGCGCTGGCGAG
>JALUYA010000028.1 GCA_027018875.1 Gammaproteobacteria bacterium | reverse complement strand
GCCATGGAAATCTCCGAGGAATGGGTGACCGATCGAGTGTATCTGGACCTCACCCAATGATACCGACCATCGAAAGGAGTGCCGAATTTACAGAACGGGGGTTGCTTTCTCGGTGAAGACCACCCACTCGATCAGGGGAAGAGCCTCTTCAAGGAGCAGACAGCCACCTTCGCCTCACATACGGCATCGATACATCTGTGCGCTATTCGTTATTTAATGCTTGCGCATAATAAATAATTGCGGATCACGAGAACCACGTCGGAGGCATTCGGGCCGATATACAGGAACAACTGGATACGCTGAGTTTTGCCGGACGACTCTGGCGAATATTGCGTTCAATTATGTCGGGAGCGCTTCATGATTTGCGGAAAACACTGAGATGTTCAGAAAAGACCCTTATGGAAATGATAGATGAACGCATAAATACATTCTTCGTTCGCAGCCTTCAGCAGGATGCTGTCACCTTGCGTTTGGAGTATGAGTAAATGGCGATTCAACTGAATTTTAGCATCTTGAACTCCGGAACTTAAGCTATAAGCAGCAAAAATCCAAGGGGGATTTCTGAATTGCCTTGCAGCCTGGGACCGGTACCGTTAGACTGCGGCAAGGTTTCATCCACAGACACAGATTCATTCATGCCCCTCGTTTTCGATATCCCCGGCTATGGTTCCCTACATCTGACACATCTGGTATGCGATTTCAACGGGACTCTGGCACTGGATGGCATACTCGCCCCCGGCGTGGCCGCACGCCTGCCACGCCTAGCGGTAAACCTGGAGATCCATATCGTGACGGGTGACACCTATGGCACGGCACGCCGGGCATTGGCTGGACTCCCCGTAAGCGTACGGGTGCTTTCGGAAAACGGTCAGGCCGAGGCTAAACTCGCCGCGGTCTCGGCACTGGATCCCGACACATGCGCGGTACTGGGTAACGGCCGCAACGACACGGCAATGCTGCGGGCCGCCGCCCTGGGCATCGCGGTGTTCGGCGCGGAGGGGGTGGCGTCGGAGGTGATGACGGCTGCTGATCTTGCGGTTCCCGGCTCCGAAGCGGCCCTGGATCTTTTCCTCAAGCCAAGGCACCTGCTGGCGAGTCTGAGGGCGTGAATACTCCACCGACCAAGCGGGGGACTCCGGGTTGTAGCAAAAAACCGGCGTATCGGTCCTACGCCCGATGGCAGGCTCTCCCGCCAAGAGACACGTGGCCCGGCATCGACAGCGCCGGACACGGCATGAAACCCGCAAGACTGCTGCTTCTGTTGAAGGTGCAATGAATCGCGTGGGAGAGAGCGCACCGTTCACGACTTTAAGGCGGACAGCGGGCCTGCACGGCAAGAAACCGGGAATATTTGCACCGCTCTCAGCCTGGACACTCCATGGGAGCGAAACCTTACGCGGCTACCGGATTGAGCACTTTACCGGCACGATCAAATACCAAGAAATTTTCGATCATCCCGACCTGTATCGATTCGATCATCAGACGCAGGTTTTCCTGCGCTTCATCCAGGCTTGGTGCTGACCCTGCTTTGCCAGACAGGGCGGCTACAAAAAGCATGTCCCAGTGCTTTCCCATGCGCCCGGCCCCCTCCTCAAGGTCATTAAACCCGCCCAATTCCTGCGGTGACATGCTCACATACATCACCGGTACTAGGCATCCGCCGCGCTGCGCTGCGTATCGCTCCGCTTGCTCTTTGCTGGGATTTTCCGGCAACTCCACTGCGGCAAAAACGAACAGGAGACGTTGCGGTTCAGTTTGGCTGTCGGCCACGTTCAACAAGTCGGAAAAATCGGTAATTTCCTCCCTGCCTATCGCTGAGTTATCGGGTCTATCCACTGGTTTCAATCTTTCTTTAGAGCAAAATAAAACAACCGTTACGCCACTTCACGGAGAGCATTAACCGGGATTCTATCCGGCACCGTCGTCCCAGCCCCCTGCCGGGCGTTCCCGAACAGGATAATGCAGCCCAAAAAGGCATGTCATTCTCCTATTCATCGTGGCTCCACAAATGATCATCGGGAAATTCGACATGCGCCTTGGATGTCATTTTTTCAGGTGACCAGGGAGGGTCCCACACCAGTTGAATTTCGAGACGGTCAATCCCGGAAAGCCGTTGAATACATTTTTCCACCCCCAGCAGAATGTAGTCCCGGGATGGGTAATCCCGGGTTGGCAGTGTCATGAGTACTTTGGCTTTTGCCGCATTGATTCCCAGGCGGTAAATCAATCCCATGTCCACGATGTCATACCCATGCTCCGGATCGATGACCCCCCGTAGTGCATTCAAGAGCCTGACGCTTCCGGAACCCAGGTCCATCCCAGAGTCGATCCCGGTCACGACCACTTGACCTGGTTCGAATTCGGGATGAACTTCCCGGTAATAAAGGATGGACGGGGTGGAATACCGCCTTGGGCTTCCAGGCCTGGGCTTTTCACCGGAAAGATCGCCATCGCATCCCCGCCGGGATTGGCGCAAATGGAATCATCCGTTGAATACGGCCGGACGGGAAGGAATCCGTAAGGCATCCCAACCCGTTCCACCCGCAAAGACTAACGGCGGGATCAGCACGGCTCCCAGCCACCCCACTCTCACCAATCTGAATAACCCTCGAGAAAGGTATTTCACAACTATACCTCCCATCGCAATAACCAACCAAGGCGGGCCGCACGACGCCCCTGTTCAGGCGGGCAACGTCTTCTTGGGTCGTACCAGGCGCAGCAAGACCGCCAGCAACACCGAAATAACCGCTAGCCCCACATAGGTCACCATCCCGTGGGCATAGCCGATGGAACCCTGTTCGGCCACGAAATATCCAAGTAACGGCGGTACGGCGAAGCCCCCCAGGGCACCGAGGCCCCCGACCCAACCAGCAGTGCCACCCACAAAGTCCGGGACATAGAGCGGTACCAGCTTGAACACGGCGGCATTGTTAACGCCCATGCCAGCCCCGATCAGAACCTCTCCAATCACCGACCAGGCAAAACTCTGCGAGACTGTCATAATGACCGCGCCGGCCAACAACACCAGCAGGGAAGCGATGGCTACCGGCTCCCCTCCAAAGCGATCCGACCACAGGCCGCCGGGAACCCGGATCAAGGCGGAAAACAGGGAGAACCCCGCCGTGAGACCGACCGCCCCCATGACGGATACGTGATAAAAGGATTTCCAGTACACCGGAAACCAGGCCGTCAGGGCCAGGAAGCCACCAAATGTCGTGAAGTACAGGATCACCAGGGGCCAGGTCTTCCAGCGAATACCCGACTCCCACAAGGCTACCAGTGGATTCCCCTTGGGGAAAAGTTCCTGCCCCTTGTCCCGGGCGCGGGCGAGCGCCGTATCGAAAGCCATCCCCATCTTGCGGAATTGGAAGTACGGCGCGTTCAGTCCATAGATAAAATAAAAGATTAGCCCGGCCACCACGATAGCGGCCGAAACCAGGTAACTTACCCAGAGCCCCAACGCCGCGGTGATCGCGGGAACGATCAACGCCACCAGGCCGGGGGAGGTATTACCAAACCCGGCGTAGGCGGCCAGTGCCCAGCCCTGCCGGTGCTGGGGAAACCAGTAAGAAACCTGGCCGATACCGATCGAAAAGGTAGCGATACCACAACCCGCCAAGGCACCGAACAATAACAGCCATGGGTAATCGGCATGGGTCAGGTGGTTAGGATAGAGCACCTTCAACATGTAAAACAACCCGATCAAGCCGATGAGCGATGCGATCAGGAGGATCAGAAACGGCAACCGCCCCCCCGTGGAATCCACCCAGGCGCCGAAGGGAATCCGCAACAGCGATCCTGTCAGCATGGGGATCGCTACCAGCAAGCCGATTTCTGTCGGTGACAACTGCATGATGCCCTTGAACAAATGGGCGGTAGGGCCGAACAGGGAAACGGATCCGAAGCCAATAAAAAATCCAATGGTGGCCGCCCACAGGGCCGCATTGGCACTCCCTTTAATAATTTCCTCTTTCAGTTTCGTACTCACTACGATAAGCTCCTGAGAATATAAGAAATAAAAGCCCTTTGAAATCACTCAGGCCGTGCGTCGCGCCCGGACGACCTCATAACGGCGCACCAGATAATTCAGCGGCACCGTCCAGATGTGCACCAGCCGGGTGAACGGGAACAAGAGAAACACGGTCATGCCGAACAACATATGCACCTTGAAAACAATCGGGATTTTCATCAACAGCTCCGGGTGGGGCCGAAAAGTGGCCAACCCTTCCAGATATGCCCGAAAGATATCCATATTGGCCACATTTCCGTGCAAAAGATCGGGAAGAGTAATGGCCTGGGTTCCCAGGCCCAGGCCCAGCGTGACCAACAGCCACACCAGGATGAACAGGTCGCTGAATCGCCCGGCGGCACGAACCGCGGGATTAACATAGCGGCGTAATAACAGCATGAGCCCCCCGATCATCGCGATAACGCCAAAGGTGGTTCCCGCCGTAAACGCAATCCACTGATGCATCACAACAGGCACATGCATCCATTCGAAGACCGGGGTCAACATACCGGCAAAATGCCCCAAAAACACCAATAAGATCCCGATATGCCATAAATTGCTGGCCCACATCATGTATCGCCGTGAAGCTAGAAGCTGGGTGGAATAGGTGCTCCATCCCGCCTGGTCAAATTCATATCGCAAAATGGAACCCACCAGAAACACCGTTCCCGCCAAATAGGGGTACACACCAAAGAAAATTAAGTTCCAGGTCGAATTCATGGCATACACTCCTCACATTCCGCTGCTATACCGGCTGATTTCAATTGGGATAAATGATCACAAAGCATCTCGAAAATCGGTAAATAATGACTTTCATGACGTCGTAGCCGATCACGGAGGATGACAACGGCTTCTTCGGATTGCGCTAGAAAGTCATGCGCATCTTCCGCGGCGAGAATCGCCGCGCATTCCAGTATGGCCGGGAGATAATCCGGCAACTCGGGGGCAATATATTCAACCCCGTTTTTTCGATAAAAGGCGATCAACCCGGCCATGGCCCCCCCCTTCGCACGATCCTGCTCTTCCATAAGATGATGCAGAATGCAAAGGGTATGTTCCGCGGTAAGATCAAAAGTTTGGGTATAGATTTCCTGAAGATCGAGAAGGTCTTGAGATCGAAGCCAAGCCATGAAATCCAGCCCCGCCCGGCGGGAGCCCTCACCCAGCGCCGGCTCATTGCGAACCGCTGCCTCGATTTCGGCCAGAGACTCTTTCATGGCAGGTTGGGGAAAAGCAAGCAGGCGGGATAATGCCATGTAAAATGGCGAAACAACCGGTGTATTGACTTCCCGGCTCATAGGGGTTTCTTCCAAAAAGTCGTACCCAGCGGAGAACTCAGCCCCGCGGGGCGGGCAACGGCTGTTTCGTTTTCCACGGCAGTCTCGGTACGGCGCTTGGGAAACAAGCTCGGCTTCGACACACCGGTCTTGGGATTATCGAATGAAAATCCATCCTTACCCTGATGCGCATGAGCACTTTTGAGCGAATTTTCCACATGGCTGGTTGGAATAACAAAGCGATCCTCATACTTGGCGATCGCCAGGTAACGATACATTTCCGCCGCCTGGGATTCGCTCAGACCAACCTCTTCGAGAACTTTCAGATCGATCTTGCCCTCAACCGCCTTCATGCGCTGGTAACTACGCAGGGCCAATAGACGCCGCAAGGCGAGACGCACCGGTCTTTCGTCACCCGCCGTCAACAGGTTGGCCAGGTACCGAACCGGTATTCTCAGCGCCGACAAATCCGGAAGTACGCCGTCGGCCTGAGTCGGCAGGCTCCCCTGATCGATTTCAGATTGTATCGGCGACATCGGCGGCACATACCAGATCATCGGTAGGGTTCTGAATTCCGGATGCAACGGCAATGCAAGCCGCCAGTCAACGGCGATCTTATAGATCGGTGAGCGTTGTGCGGCATCGATCCAGTCATTGGGTATGCCGTCTTTGCGAGCTTGCTCGATAACTTCTGGATCGTTGGGATCGAGAAACAGGCTCAGATGTTTTTCGTAAATATCCTTTTCATCTTCCATCCCCGCCGCTTCGGAAATTCGATCGGCATCATACAGAATAATGCCGTTATAGCGAATTTTCCCAACGCAAGTCTCCGAGCAGATCGTGGGCATCCCGGATTCGACCCGGGGATAACAGCCGATACATTTCTCCGATTTTCCCGATTCCCAGTTGAAATAAACCTTTTTATAGGGACATGCGCTGATGCAAAAACGCCAGCCACGGCAGCGATCCTGATCCACCAATACCAAACCCTCTTCTTCCCGCTTATAAATGGCTCCGGACGGGCAGGCGGCAACGCAGGCGGGGTTCAAGCAATGGTTGCAGATACGGGGAAGATAGAAGTGAAAGGTTTCCCTGAACCCCTTGTAAATGCGGGTATCGATCTCACGAAAGTTTGAATCGCGCGATCTTTGCTCGAAGGGTCCGCCTTGTTCATCCTCCCAGTTCGGCCCCCAGGTAACCTTATCCATGGTCCGCCCACTCACCTGGGAAACGGGCCGGGCGGTCGGCGCCGCTTCGGATTCCGGGGCGTTAACCAGGTGAGCATAATTGAAGGTGAACGGTTCGTAATAATCCTGGATTTCGGGTAGCGCCGGGTTGGCGAAAATCTGGATCAGTTCCGCCACACGGCCCCCCTGGCGCAGGCTGAGTTTGCCGTTTTTCTTGCGTATCCAGCCACCCGACCACTGGGCCTGGTCTTCCCAATTTTGGGGATAACCGATCCCCGGCTTGGTCTCGACATTGTTGAACCAGACATATTCGACACCCTTGCGGCTGGTCCAGGTGTTTTTGCAAGTCACCGAACAGGTATGACAGCCGATACATTTATCCAGGTTGAAAATCAGTGCGAACTGGGCGCGTACCTTCATGATTTTTCTCCTAGATTATCCGCCGTTTCCCGGCGAAATCTTCCCAAGGCGGATGGCTCCCGCTCAATGGCCTCCGTCAATGGGCCTTCCAACCAATCGACATTCTGGTCACTCAGGCGCCTTACCCGCACCATAGTGTCCCGCTGGCTACCCACCGGGCCATAATAGTTGAGCCCCCAGGATTGCTGGGCGTAGCCGCCGATCATGTGCGTCGGCTTGACCACCACCCGCGTGACGCTGTTCAGGATCCCGCCACGCCGGTGCGTGGTCGGTGAACCCGGCACATTGACGGTCTTCTCCTGGGCGTGATACATGAGGCAAACTCCCCGGGGGATTTTTTGGCTAACGACGGCTCTTACCACGGTCGCACCGTTGACGTTGATGATCTCCATCCAATCGTTGTCCCGAATTCCAGCCGCTTCCGCGTCGACCTCGGAAATCCAGGCATGGGGACCGCCCCGGGACAGGTTCAACATGCGCAGATTATCCTGATAGGTACTGTGAATCCCCCATTTTCCATGTGGGGTCAGAAACCGCAGCGTCAGTTCTCCCGCCCTTTTATGTTCCAACAAGGCATCCATGGTGAGCGGCGGCCGGAACAGTACCAGGCCCTCACCAAAGTCGAGCATCCATTCATGATCCTGGTAAAACTGGGCCCGCCCCGTCAACGTTCGGAAGGGAATGCGCTCATGCACATTGGTCATGGCGAAGTTATAGGTCACCTCCCCCTTGGGATCGATAATGCCACTGGCATTGGGAGCGGTAAGACAGCGGCGGGGTTGAGCCTTCAAGTCATGCAGCGTCATGTGTTCATCCCGCCGGCCTTCGACCAAGTGGGTCAGGGACAGCCCGGTATGGTGTTCTTCGATTTGCCAGGCCTTCATGGCCACTTCGCCATTGGTCTCCGGGGCCAGCGCCAGGATTGCATCGCAGACTTTCTCGTCACGATCGATCAGCGGCCGTTCTCCCGCCGCCGTGGTTCGAGTGCCGTTATGCGTGGCGAGCCAGGCGACCTCCGCCCTGGTATCCCAGTTGATGCCCTCGAAACCATTCCCCAATTTTTCCAGCAGCGGCCCGATGGTCTCGAACTTTTCGTCGATAAGCGCGTAGTCGCGTTCCACCAGCTTGACCTGGGGCGCGTTCTTGCCCGGCATGCAACGAACCTCGCCATGGCCCCAGTCCTTGACCCCCAGTGCCTGGCCCAGCTCGGAGGGGGTGTCATGCATCAACGGCGCGGCAACCAAATCGGTACGCTTACCGAGATGCTTGGCCGCCAGCTTGCTGAATTGGCGGGCGATGGTGCGATAGGCCTGCCAGTCGCTACGGCTGTCCCAGGCCGGGTCGATCGCCGCGGTCAGGGGATGGATGAAGGTGTGCATGTCGGTGGTATTCAGGTCGTCCTTCTCATACCAGGTCGCGGCCGGCAAAACGATGTCCGCCGTCGCCCCGGTGCTGTTCAGTCGAAAGTTGCAATCGACCATGAGATCCAGCTTGCCGACCGGTGCCTGCTCATGCCACTTGATTTCCCGCCCAACGGCTCCTTCCGTCCCTTCGGAAAGCACCGCATTCTGGGCACCCAGCAGATGCTTGAGGAAATACTCATGCCCCTTGGCGCTGGTGCCGATCAGATTGCCCCGCCAGACGAAAAGATTACGCGGCCAATTGACCGGGTCATCGATATCCTCGAAGGCCAGGCGTACATCGCCCTTCTCCAGGGCACCGGCCAGCCATTGAGCCACTTCGCCCTCGGTTTTCGCCCCCTCCTTCCTGGCCTGATCGGCAAGCTCCAGGGGGTTGCGGTTGAAATGCGGTGCGGTTGGCAACCAGCCCATGCGCGCGGCGGCCACGTTGTAGTCGGCAAAGCTGTGGCCCCGGTAATTTCCCCGCGCGGTCGGCGACAAGAGGGGATCCACCTGCATCCGTTCATAACGCCATTGATCCGTGTGCAGATACCAGAAAGAGGTTCCATTCATCTGCCGCGGCGGCCGACTCCAGTCCAGGGCCGCCATGATCGGAACAAACCCCGCCAGCGGCCGGAGCCGTTCCTGGCCGACGTAATGCGCCCACCCGCCGCCGACTTGCCCCACACAGCCACACAACTCCACTAGGCTGATAACGGCTCGATAACCCATGTCATCGTGGTACCAATGATTGGTACCTGCCCCCATGATGATCATGGACCGACCCTTGGTTTTGGCGGCATTATCGGCAAACTCCCGCGCCGTACGGATAACGTCGGCGGGCTTGATCCCGGTAATCGCCTCCTGCCAGGCCGGAGTATAGGGTGTATCGGTATCATCGAAGGATTTCGCCGTCCCCTCATCATTCAGACCGCGATCCACCCCGTAATGCGAGACCAGAAGATCGAACACCGTGCATACCCGGGCCTGCCCCCCCCCTTCCAGATCCACCAGCCGCGAAGGCACCTTGCGGATCACGGTTTTCGCCTCGCCGGTGGCAAAATGGGGAAACATCACCGGGGAGGTCTCATCCGTTTCATCCAATGCGGTTAACGATGGATCGATCTTCTCCCCCGTCACTGCGTCTTCCATCTTCAGGTTCCAGCGGCTTTTCGCATTGGCTGCGGAATGGTCTTCCCAACGGAACCCAATGGAACCGTTCGGACAGCGGAACGATTCGGTATGCGTGTCATAGACCACCGTTTTCCACTCGGCATTCTCACTCTGTCCCGCCTGTTGTGGAAGATCGCTGGCGCGCAGGAAACGATCCGCCACCCAGTTACCGTCGGCATCCTCGCGCAGCAGAACCTGCATCGGGAGATCGGTGTAATGCTTGGCATAATCGATAAAATAGGATTCTCTTCGGTCGATAAAAAACTCTTTCAGTACCACGTGGGTCATCGCCATGAACAGGGCGGCATCGGTTCCCGCCCGAACCGGCATCCACAGGTCGGCGAATTTCGTCAACGCCGAATAATCCGGGGCCACTGCCACCACCTTGGTTCCCCGGTAACGGGCTTCGGAATAAAAATGGCAATCGGGGCTGCGCGTGGTCGGCAGGTCGGTTCCGGCGACGATGATATAGCTGGCCTGGTACCAGGCGGCCGATTCGGGCACATCCGTCTGCTCGCCCCAGGTCTGGGGCGAGGAGGGCGGTAGATCGCAATACCAATCGTAAAAACTGAGCATCGTAGCGCCTATCAGCGACAGGTAGCGACTGCCCGAGGAGAAACTCACCATCGACATGGCCGGGATCGGCGAGAAACCGGCGATGCGGTCTGGACCGTATTTCTTGATCGTGTAGACATTCGCCGCGGCGATGATCTCGGTCGACTCCTCCCACGTAGTGCGGACAAAACCGCCCAGTCCGCGCACCGCCGTGTAATAGCGCCGCTTCTCGGGATCGGACTGGATACCGGTCCAGGCTTCCACCGGATCCTTGCCAGCGGCGCGCTCGGCGCGGTACAACTCCAGCAAGCGCCGCCGGATCATCGGATATTTGATCCGGTGCGGGCTATACAGATACCAGGAGAAACTGGCGCCGCGTTGACATCCTCGCGGCTCATGATCGGGCAACTCCGGCCCGTTGCGCGGATAATCCACCGCCTGGGTCTCGAACACGACCACCCCGTCCTTGACGTGGATTCTCCAACTGCAACTGCCGGTACAATTCACCCCGTGCGTGGAGCGGGCGATCTTATCGTGCCGCCAGCGGTTACGATAGGCTTCTTCCCAACGTCTGTCCTCGACGATCTTTTCACCGTGCCCCTCCGAAAACGGCTCATGGGGGCGCCTAAAGAACGTCAAACGATCCAGCAAGTAACTCATGAACCCTCTCCTCCAAAGCCGACCGTCCGAAATGCAAAGGCCTGATTGCAACCTGCACGTTTATGGCCTAATCCAATCGAGCTTATCTTTCCGCCCGGCACCAAAATGCACAAGTGCTTGGCCGCATGAAACCATCATGGGTTTCAGAGAAACATACCCCAAATGCGCCAAACGACACGTCCGCCGAGAAATATCAACAACCCGACCGCACCGCCGCGGACATGCTCCCCAAAATTGAAAATTAACGGTAGAATCCCTTAATCTACCGACGGTAATTAAATACCAAGGCATGAAACACAAGCTTTTCAAGAATTTTTATCCAGGGCTGGACCGCTATCCGATTGCGGGGCGAAATCATTCATCGAGGCCGCCGCCATGCTACCGGTGGGTGCCAAGGCCAAGATATTCCGCCTCCTTGGTGAGTCCCCCATCGGACCCCAGGCCGATACCCCATGAGGGGTAACATGAAATGGATCTGAAATCCCTTCGTGCGCGATTTTCCATCCTCTTCGGTGTCGCCCTCGCCCTAGTGCTTACCGGCCTCGGCGGAACCCTGGGACTGGCGGTTCTGAACCGCAGCTCGGCACCGGCCATCAATATCTCGGGCACCCTGCGCATGCAGATTTATCGCCTGGATGCCGCCATGCTGCATCCCCGAACCCCCGCCCGGCGACGAGCCGTACAAGCCCTGCTGACAAAAATGGAAAACACGCTCTACAGCCCGGTTATCCGTCACTCCGTGGCCAATGATTTCTCCGGGGATTCCAAGCGCAACTACCTGGCATTGCTGAACAGGTGGCATAAAAAGGGCAAACCCGGCGTACAAGGCTACCTGGATACGTCCGCCTGGAAACAGGCCTCGCGGCGCTTCGACGCTCAGGCAGCTCCGTTGATGTCGACGGCCAACGAATTAGTCCAGGCCCTGCAGTACAGCGCCACCGCACGCAACCGCCTGGTACTGTGGATCCTGGTTGCGGCCTTGCTGCTGCTGACCTCCGGGGCGCTGTTGTTCATCACCCTGTTACGCCGCCAGATTCTGACCCCACTGCAGCATCTGCTGTATGCCATAGCCGCAACCAAAGCGGGCCACATGACCACGATCAACGAGAGCGGCGCTTCGGAAATTCGGCTTTTGATTCAGCAATTCAACCGGATGATCTCCCTGTTATCCGCCCGTCACCGCCAACTGGAAGCGGAAGTCGAGGCCAGAACCCGAGACCTGACCCGTCAAAATCGCCTCTTGAACCTGCTGTATGGGGTCGAGCGAATCCTGTCAGACCGCGATAAACCCCGCATGACCAATTACCAGCAAACTCTGCAGTTGACGGAACGCATGCTTTGCCTCGAGCGGGTTATGTTGTGCCTGGCCAATGCCAAGCGAGATCATGCGGTGCCTACAACCCCGGGAGGAAGAGAGTCTCCCGGGTCGATACCACAGTTATGCAGCCCCAACGGATGCAAGCATTGCCTGGCCGAAACAGCAAACGTCGGACCAGAAAATGGAACATCGACATTCAACATCAAGGTTGGTGACCGCAACAACCAGCTGGGAATCCTGAAGGTACGCCTCCAGGCCGGTCAGAATTTAAATGAGTTCCAACGCACCACGCTGGAAACTCTTGCGGTTCGCCTGGGAGCGGATATCGCATCATCCCGCCGGGAGACGATAGCCCGGGAGCAAGAGCTACTGGAAGAGCGCATTGCCGTCGGTCGCGACCTGCACGATTCGCTTGCCCAAACCCTCGCCTATCTTCCCATCCAGACTTTACGGCTGCGCCGGGCCTTGACTCGTTCGACCGCCAAATCCGGCATAAAAGACCCCCGGCTTGCCCGGGATGCAATAAAGGAACTGGATCGCGCCATCACGACGGCAACCTATCAGATTCGTGAATTGATCACGGTATTCCGCATCTCTCCCGCCGATGATGATTTTTCAATCAGCCTGCAGCGGCTCTGTGATAAATTTGTTGCCAATGGGCTTGCCGTCAGCCTGATCAATGAAGTACCCGATGACATGTTGAACGCTAATGAACATGTACACCTGCTCCATATCGTCCATGAAGCATTGTCCAATGTGGCCCGGCATGCTGCGGCCGAACATGCCAAACTCTTTATCCGCCTGGATGCAAAAGGGGAGATTATTCTAAGTGCCGAGGATGACGGCTGCGGGTTTGATCCAGCCGAAATCCCGGGTGAGAACAGCCGCCATTTCGGCCTCGTCGTCATGAGAGAACGCGCCAGTACCCTTGGGGGAGGCCTGGTAATTGAAAATAATGAACCCCATGGTACCCGTGTATTGCTTCGCTTTCGACCTCGGGGGCACGCCACCAATACCCCCCCCTCACCTGCCGCCTCTTACGTATGAAATCTCCATATAAATTACTGATTGTCGATGATCATCCTCTCTTTCGCCGGGGCGTCCGCCAACTGGTGGAACTGGATCCCCGGTTATGCCTGATCGCCGAGACGGCAACAGCGGAAGAAGCCATACACTTCATCAAGACCAAGAACCCGGACCTGGTATTGCTGGATCTTTGCCTCGGCCCCGATGCGCATGGCCTGGATCTACTTAAAACAATCCGCGATCTCCGACCGGATCTTCCGGTTGTCATATTGACCGTATCGGATGCCGAGGATGACCTGCTTCAGGCCCTTCGGGAAGGAGCCGCCGGTTATCTGCTTAAGAACCAACCGCCAAAGGAGATCCTTGCCGGCATACACACGGCGTTGCACGGCCACCTCGAGATCTCCGGCCAACTACGCAGCGCACTCAGCGATGCGCTTACCCATGCACGCACGTCTCGACCCCCGGATTCAACCTCAGCGTCACTCTCACGCCGGGAAATGCAAATTGCTCATGCCGTCGCCAAGGGAGAATCCAATAAAAAAATTGCGCAACGCCTTGGAATCAGCGATCAAACAGTAAAGGTTCATATGAAACGAATCCTCAAACGCATGGGCATGAAAAATCGGGTGGAGCTGGCCGTATGGGTCCACCAAAACCGGCTTGAGAAGCCTGGCTAGTACTGAGCTTGGACGGCTATTTATCTGCCACCCTATGCAGCCGTTACCGGGATATTATTTAAGAAACCGGCTCGAATCCCCTTCCATGACAGGGAAGCGGATTCACCCCCGTCTCCGGTGCCGCGTCTGAGCCAAATGCACCAGCCACAGCAAGGCAACCAAAAGTGCGGCGAGACGATGGGCGGTAAACAAAATTCCTAAGGGGGCCGCCGCACCCAAACGCCACGCCGCCGCCAGCCATAAACCCAGTCCAACTGTAACCGTCGCCAGCGCCAGGAACCAACCATCGACCCGATCCGTCACCGTGGCCCGGGGCCCGAACATGCGCCTTACCTGGCGCCGCCCGTAGCGGGAAAGCCCCAGCCACAACCACTCGAGAGCCACCAGCACCGTCGCCGTCAGCCCACCGATCAGATGCGCGGCCAGCACCGGCGTCGAGAACCGTACGGCCAGCCAACCGCCCGTGACAAGCTGTGCCGTAACCGCCAGCACCACCCCCAGGAGGACAATCAGGGAAACCGGCCCGCGGGGGGTTGCCGCGGGCCGGGATGGTTCCTGTTTCAGCGTTTCATCGCCTCCCCGCCCGATGGCGGCACATCCTTCAGCCTAAAGAGCCTCGGGAAAAACGGCTTGATCTTAAACAGGAAGTCAAGCGACATCAGTACAACACCAGCCGAAAATACCACATCACCGGGGAACCGCAGCCATTGCCATAACAGTGTCGTGTCATAGAATTTGAGGCTGCGGGCATAGGCATAGCCGTGTTCGTACACCGCCTGCAACTGGGGCCAGCCGATGGGGAAGAAGTTGAGCGCAATCCATAACACCATTCCTCCGTTATAGAGCCAGAAGGCCCATATCCCGACCCGGTCACTCCAGCGATAGCGATCCCCGGCCGCATACCGCAGGCAAAAGTAAATCAATGCAATCGCCATGAGACCAAAGGCCCCGAAAAGTGCGGTATGGGCGTGGTTCAAGGTAAGGAAGGTACCGTGCTCATAGTAATTGACCAACGGCGCGTTGAGGGTGCCGCCGCCGAATACCCCGGCACCCAGGAAATTCCAGAATGCCGAACCGAAGATATACAGGAAGGCCAGGCGATAGGGGAAGGCCTCACCGCGTGTCTCGATGGCGCGGTACTGGTGCGAGGCCTCTACGATCAAGAGCAACAGCGGCATCACTTCGATGAAGGAGAAGACGCTGCCCACCGAGATCCACATGCCTGGCTCGCCCACCCAGTACATGTGATGCCCGATCCCGAGCATACCCCCGAGAAAGATCAGGATGACATCGAACAACGCCGTTCGCGTCGCCAGGGTTCGCGAAACCAGCCCCGTGGCCATCAGCAGATAGGCCATTATCATGGTGAAGAAGAACTCGAAAGACTGCTCCACCCAAAGATGCACCACCCACCAGCGCCAGAAGTCGGTAATGGTAAAGGAGTGGTTGATACCGGTAAGCGGAATCATCCCAAACCAGTACAGCAGGGCGATGTTAAGGGTACTTGCCCACAACAAGTGCTCCAACCCTACCCGCCCGGTCAAGAAGCGCCGCGCAGCATCCTTGAAATCGATCAGTCGCGGCCAGATCGCACGCCCCATCATCAAACTCCACAGGAACAGCCCGGCGAAGAAGCCGATCTGCCACAGGCGTCCGATTTCAATATAGGCCAACCCCTGGTTGCCGACCCAGAACCAGCCCCGCCGGATCCAACCCATGATGCCCAGATAGTTCCCGACCAGGGCGCCGGCCACCACCGCGAGCGTCACCCAGTACAGGGTGGCATTCATCCACCCCTGCCCGCGCCCTTCGCGCTTGGCGATCAGAGGCGCCAAGAACAGGCCGGAACCCAACCAGGCGAGGCCGATCCACACGATTGCCCCCTGCAGGTGAATGTCGCGAAGGAACTGAAACGGCACCAGGTAATCGATATCAATGCCATAGAAACTGGTTCGATCCGAATAGTAGTGAGCCATAAGCGCCCCGGCGGCGATCTGCACCAGGAATACCACCGCAACCGAGAGGAAAAACGGGGCAATGGCACGCTGGCCGGGAGTAAGCGGATTGAATTTATCGAGCATTACCTTGGGGGTGCCCGCATCCCGGTTGATCCAGTGTTCGAAGATGAAAACGACGACCCCGAACAAGGCGAAGGTGATCATAAACGAGATCCAGGTCCAGATGAACGTCCCCGGGGTGGGTACGTTTCCGACCAAGGGCTCATAAGGCCAATTATTGGTCCACGAAGCCGCAACATGCGGCCGCCGGGCCACGGTGGTAAACACTGAATAAAGGATAAAGTCGGCCGCCTGTTTCGCTCGCTGCGGATTCAGGCTGTAGGCCCGGGTATAGCCCCTTTTGAAATCATTGGTGAGAACAAAGTGAGATATTTCCGCCTGGATCTTGCGTATCGCCTGAGCAACCGGTGCGGAAACAACCAGGCGCTTGTCCCAAAGATGCAGCCCCCAAAGATCTTGTTGCATCTCGTTCCTGACCACCGCCTTGGGACCGACGCCCAGTTCGGCATAAGGTTTACCGTAACGGGGGATGGCGATAGCATCGGCCGTCAACCGCCCGAGTCGCACCAGATACTTGGCGGTCCAATCCTCGCCGAAGTAGGTTCCCATACCGAAAATACTGCCATAGTCACCCAGGTCCGCCTGCTGGAAGGCGCCCTTGCCGGCGACGATATCGCGCCCCGTAAACAGGATCGTACCGCCGGGCGCCACGATCTGTTCGGGTTGCGGCGGAGCATGGCGATAGGTAAAAAAGGTTCCATAGGCCAGTGCCCCCAACGTGGTCACACCGACGAAAAACAAAATCCACTTGAGCCAGGAACTCATCCGATCCGGTTCATCGGCACTGAAATGCATGGGTAGATCGATCATTTCGCAATTTCTCCCTTCAGCGGGCTTACAGATATCGGTATGATAAGAGTCGAAATCCAGGAATTCCTTGACGATGGTCAAGCTTTTGCACCCAGAGGCAATTCCAAGGGTGGCGGTTCATGAAAGATGGCGTATGCCCCCCATGAACGTGAAGCTGTGGTCACTGGAACGCAATGAGGTACTGTTTCATTGAGGATGAGCCGACTCGATGCGTTTTCCGCCGACTCGATGGATGCATCGAGCTCGTTCGTGCGGGAAGCCGGGGGCCGGAGTTGCTCCTCTCGTGGAACCAGAAGGAATTCTTGCCCAAAGGGTGGCCCTCATGTCGCCACCCCACTATCCGATAAGTGCGCTCGCCCTGTGTCCAACCCGAGTGGAGATAGTAAATCGACAGTAATTTCATAGCCATATCCTGAGCACCCCGAGCCGTTATGCCGTACCGTTCGACCCATTAACGCGACACCCGTTGTAAGGATTTTTGGAACGGATCACACTGGTTGGCATGGAAAATATCCGTTACCGCCTGGAAAGCACGGAGACAATCGCAGGCAAATCCACGATCAAATTTATCTGTCTTGACTCCGATCAAGGCAGGTGCGTCCTGCATATCGTTAATATAGGCCGGCATTGAATAAAAGGGGAACAATCGGTGCGGCCTCGATTTTTTTGGGTCTTGGGGTTTCGGCCCTTCTTTCTGCTTGCCGGCGCCGTGGCAGTGCTGGCCATGGGAGCCTGGATTCTGGCCTTGCGGGGAATCAGAACCGGAGCGGGCCCGGCCTGGCATGGCCATGAAATGATTTTCGGTTATGGCGGCGCGGTCATGGCTGGATTCATTCTCACGGCCGCCCGCAACTGGACCGGGCGGCCAACGGCGCAAGGGTTCAACCTGCTGCTGCTCGTCGCGCTCTGGCTTGCGGCCCGAATCGGGGCTGCTGTTGATCCACTCGCGGGTGCGATCGTGGGTGGCGTATTTTTCCTGGCCCTGGCCGGTTTTATCGCTCGCCCCATCTTCGGCGCACGGAGCCGGAGAAACTATGGCTTCCCCTTCATCCTGGTCGGCTTCGCCACACTGGATCTACTCTACGGCCTACTCCCCAGCGCCCGGGTAGCCATCCTACGCGCCGGAGTACATCTGCTTATCGTATTGGTCGCAGTCATGGGCGGGCGCATCGTGCCCCTGTTCACCCGCAGCGGAGCGCCGGGCTCGATAATTCGTCCCCGTGATCGGCGTGATGACTGGGCCCTGACGGCGCTGATAGTATTTGCCATCGTGGGTTCCGGCACTCCCGTCCCGGGCTCACTCGCCGGTGCAGTCGCCGCAATCGGCGCCGGCCTAAACCTCTGGCGCATGCGTGGCTGGGGTCTGCCCCAGGCCTGGCGCCGGCCGCTGCTCCTTGTCCTGCATCTCGGTTATGGCTTCATTCCCTTGGGCCTCGGGCTGGCGGCTGCCGCCGATTTCGGGGCTCCCCTGTCATTTACCGTGCCCCTGCATGCCTTGGCCGTCGGGGGGTTCGGGTTACTCTCGCTCGGCATGATGGCCCGGGTGACACGGGGCCATACGGGCCGCCCCCTTATAGCCGATCCGACGACCAGCCTTGCATTTGCATTATTGCTGGCTGCGGCGCTGGTTCGCGTATTCGGGCCACTCGCATTTCCCGCCGCCGGGCTAACCACCCTGACCCTGGCCGCAGCCCTGTGGATAGCGGCTTTCGGGCTGTTCCTGGCGGTCTATACCCATGCCCTGGCCACCCCGCGGCTCGATAACCGCCCCGGATGAATTCCATTCGGTTTCCTATCCCCTTCGCATATGCCGAATACCAGCATCCGAAGATTTGCAGGCCTTGCCGTTTTCTCTCGACCGGCAATACAATAAGAATTCCGAAGCGCATAATATTCGCGCTACCGCGTTACGGCTTCATCCCGAAATTCGATGTAAGCGAAGTAGCGCCGGTAGCCCTTATCCCTGGCTTCGCTGCGGATCAGAGCACCCCGCCCCGGTACGCGTTACCGTCACTCATCAGGTTTCTTGCGGGCGGGTTTCCGCCAACATGCCGAAATAAGCCCGGCGCACGGTATCATCGGACTTGAGGTCCATCGCCGATCCCTGTGCGACAATGCGCCCCCCCTCAAGGACATACCCATAATCGGCATGTTCCAGAAACAACACATTCTGTTCGGCGATCAACAGACTCAGTCCCTCCTCGTGCGCCAGCTCCAGGGTTTCCAGTACCTCTTTTACATACTTCGGAGACAACCCCGCGGAAGGTTCATCCATCGCCAGTACCTTGGGACGACTCATCAAGGTTTTGGCAACCCCCAGCATCTTACGCTGCCCGCCGGAGAGGGAGCCCGCAAGACTCCGACGCAATCGGGCCAGGTCGGGGAAAAGATCGAACATCTTGCGCATCCGCCCGCCGACTTCACCACGCGGTAGAAAATATCCGCCCATATACAGATTATCGACCACGCTGAGGTTAGGGAAGACGCCCAATTCGGACATAAAAGCCAAGCCTGCCCGTACCCGCCGTTCCGTTGGAACCCGGGTAAGATCTTCTCCATCGAGTCGAATACTTCCCGACCGTAGGGGCAAAATCCCCAGCAGCGTTCGCAGTAAAGTGGTTTTCCCGGCGCCATTCGGCCCCAGCAATACCACCGAGGAACCCTGCGGGACACCGAGGTCCACCCCCCATAGCACCTGTACGTTACCGTATCCGGACTCGATACCCTTGGCCTGCAGAATATCCGCCACCTCAGCCTCCAAGAAAAGCCTCCACAACACGCGGATCTTCCGCGGCCTCGTAAAGCTGCCCGCTGAATAGTTCTTTACCGGCATCCATAACCACGATCCGGTCGGTCACCCGATCAAGAAAATCCATCAAATGCTCTACCACCAGAAGCGCTATGCCTTGCGCGGCAAGCGCGCGCAATTGATCGGTCATCCGGGCCAACTCGTTTGGATTCAACCCCGCCCCGATTTCATCTACGAGCAACAGGCGTGGATCTGTCGCCAGGGCGCGGGCAAGATCCAAAAGTTTCTGCTGGCTGCTGTTCAACGAACCGGCGAGACGATCCTTGATCTGTGCCAATCCCGTTATTTCCAGAATATGGTCGGGATCCCGCTTTTTATTGCCCCCGTAAACAGATGCAACCGTCACATTTTCCATAACGCTCAAGCCAAGAAAGGGGCTGGGAACCTGGAAACTCCGGTTGATCCCCAGGCGCACACGACGGTAGGTCGGCAGCCGGTTTATCGTCTTGCCGGCAAAGCGGATCGCCCCTGAATCCAACCCGAACACCCCGGTAATCGCATTGATGCAAGTGGTTTTTCCCGATCCATTCGGGCCTGCCAATCCCAGGATTTCACCGGGAGCAATACAAAAGGAAATACCGTCGAGAGCCTTGAGGCCACCGAAGTGCTTATGCAGATCCTCAACCTCCAGTACCGGTTCAGTATCAGGGGACATCGATACCTCGCTTGCGCAACAGAGACGTCAGCCCGCTGGGTAAAAACAGAACCAGTAAAATAATCAGCAGGCCATATGTAAGTTGAAAGTATTGTGGCGTCGAGATGCCGATGTAATTGTAGGCACCGTACAATACCAAGGTTCCAACAAGCGGCCCCAATAAAGTTCCCGACCCACCGAACAGCACGAAGACTATCGCAAAGACCGTAATGGACAGGCTAAAGACGGTCTCCGGATAGAATACCGAAATATACCAGCCGAAGGCCGCACCGGAAACTCCGGCGATAAAGGCCGACAAAAGCCAGGCGATCGCCCGGGATCGCACCACGTTGACACCGGCCATCTCGGCGCTCACGGGATTCTCCCGTATCGCGCCAAGTGCCAGTCCGAAACGCGACCGACGCATCAACCCCGAAAGAATCAGTGCAAACACCAGGATCGCCAACATGGTCCAGTAGGCCGCATTCGGGTCATACACCTGCGGCAGACTGATACCGTAAGGACCCTGGGTAACACTTGCCAGATGCGGGTTGGCGATAATGTAATACAGCGCTTCGGCCGCGGCCAAGTTGGCGATCGAGAAATACGCGCCGGAGAGGCGAAACAGCGGAATCAGCAACATTCCGACCAATACCGCCGCCAGCCCCCCCAACAACACGGCCGGAAACGGTGACCAGTGTAAATAGATGATCACCAATGCGCTACCGTAAGCGCCGGCGCCGAAGAACCCCACGTAGCCGAAGGGCAAATAGCCTGTGTAACCATAGATGATATTCAGACCCTGGGCAAGCGCCATGTACATCATCATGTTGAACAGCAGGAACTGATTGTTATAGCCATAAGGGATAAAGACATAGGCCAGTACGGTGATTGCCACAACCACCGCAGTTCCACGCCACCCCTTAGGCACTTCTCACCGCCCGTTCGAGCAACCCGGTCGGTCTGACCAGCAAAATGAGAATCAGCAACACATAGGGTAGTAATTCGGACCATGAGGCCAGGTAGGTCTGCATCAGCATCAGGGCCTCCCCGTAGATCAGGCCGCCCAGCAAGGTGCCGATAGGATTACCCAGGGACCCGATCACGATGATGGCAAAGGAGATCACCGTAATGCCGATCCCCATCGACGGCTCGATCGCCCCGATCATGAAGGGACTGAAAATCCCGGCGAGAGCAGCGGCGGCAATGCCGATGCCAAAGGCCAGTGCCGAAATCCGGTTGACCGAAATCCCGGTGGCCGCGGCTTCCGAACGTTCCGCCATAATTGCCCGCGTCGCCCTTCCGGGTCGGCTGTGATAAAGATAAGCATAGATCAAGCCAATGCCTGCAAGCCCAACCGCGGCGCTGACGATCCACGAAACCGGAAAGACCTGACCGGCGATATTTATAGGTGCCCCACCAAATACGGAAGCCGGTATCGAGCGCTGATTGTTGCTGAACACAAATACGGCAGCCGCCTCGATCACTTGCGACAGGCCGAAGAATAAAATAAAAGACAGCATCTCGGGGTCACCGGATTTTTGCAACCGCGGCACCAGCAGGTAATACAGTGGTAGCCCGATCAGAAGAAAAACCACCAGCTCTATCGGGATCGCCCACAGGGGATTCCAGCCAAGCAGATGATAGAGGTAAAACGCCCCATAGGCACCCAACATGAGAAAATCCCCGTGCGCCAGATTGATGATCCGCATGACTCCGAAAATCAGATTGAGGCCGACCCCTACCAGGGCGAAGTACAACCCATAGAAGAGGCCGGCCAGCAGTGCGTATTCGAGTAGATTCATTTATTGCGTGGCGCCGGGTACACGGCCTTGGCAACGGCGCTTTCGCTCGGGAAGACAGCCTTCAGCGCCACCCCGGTCTTGGTGGGAAGCACCTGCCCCACGGGAAGAAACTCCCCGACCTGGGCCCCATAGCGATTCACTTTGAACAACCCGTCCAGAGTGAATATCTTCCCTGAGAATTTATCAATCGCATCGCGTATCGACTCCTGCGTAAACTTGGGCGCAGTGGCCAGAGCCTTCTGGATGATAAGCCCGGTATTAAATCCGGCAACGGTCGAGAGATCAACGTTTTTCCCGCCCGCCTTGGCATAAGCCGCTTTAAACTCATTCAGGGTAGGCCCGTAGGTCACTTCGCGATTATAGCGAATAATCGGAGGGGCCACGTAAGAATAGATGTAGCGCAGCGCCTTGTTGCCGACCGCCTTGCGAACCACCTCGAAATGCAAGGCGGGGTTGGGAATAAAGACCATGGGGAAATACAGGCCGGAATTGGCATAATCCTGAACGAATGCGATATCGTTATCGCTGTAGCCGAATTCCGCCACCGCCTCCGGCTTGTACTCGGCGATGCTATGCAAAATAGTGGAGTAACTGGTGGTACTGTCGGGAACGGAATGAAAATATACCACGTCCACACCATCCTGTTTTAGCGTCTGATTCAGGGTCTTTGCCTGGGATCCCGACCAATCATTGGCGGCATAAAGGATGGCAACACGGCGGATACCCTTGGAGTGCATGAATTTTGCCAGAACCTTGGGCCACTGCGATGAAGTCGGCAATCCGGTCAGGACGATGTAACGATTGCGATTTTCGGGTCGGAAAAACTTGCCTGAAGTGCCGGTTTCGTCAAACAGCACGATCCGATGCTCCTGCGCCAGCGGCACGGCCACCGAGGTCAATACCGACCCATAGTCGGCAACCAGGGTGTGCACCCGATCCTGGGTGATGAGCCGATTGTACAGACTCGCCGCCAGCATCGTCGAGCTTTGGTCATTGTAGGCAATCAGCTTGACCGGAATACGCTTGCCAAACGCCTTGACATAGACCCCGCCCTTGGCATTGATCTGCCGTACCCAGAACTTCAACCCATCGTACTGGCGGGTGGATGCCTGGGAAAAATAGCCGGAGCTGGCATAAAGGGTGCCGATCTTAATGACACTCGGGCTCGCCCAGGCGCCTAATGATACGGCGGTTGCCACCGCAGCAAGAACCACGCGAAGTACAAGTTTACGTAACATGGTAACTTCTCCTGTGAATAAAAACATACTTAAAGATACGCCTATTAAGATACGTCAATTTCAGTCAAGAATAGCTTTACCCGCGGCCGGAACCCCACCGAGGAGCGGGGTAGAGTGGTTTGGCCGTCGCCACTTTGGCCGGGTAAACCACCTTGAGCACCAGTTTTTCCTGGCTCATAAAAAACTGCCCCAGGGGGATAGGTTCACCAATCTGGTTGCCGCGAGAATCGACCTTGAACAGCCCATCCAGTGTGAACAAGCGCCCGGATACGGCTCGAATTGCAGTGCGCAGGGCCACACTGTCGTAGCGCTTCGCGGTTTCAAGCGCTTTCTGGATGATCAGGCCCGAGTTATAACCAGCAATGACCGACAGGCCCAGCGGAACATTCCCATGCTTGCGATTCCAGGGTTCGAAGGCCTGCTTGAAGGCCGCCAATCCCAGACCATAGTTCACCTTGTTGTACGCAAGACTGGGGGGTGTTACATAGGTAAAGGTACCACCAAGCGCTTGCGCCCCGACTGCCTTGAGGAACAGGGGGACCCTCAAACCCGGATTGATGGTGAACACCATGGCAAAGTGCATACCACCGGCACTTAAATCCTGCAGCAGGGCAATGTCGTTATTGTTATAGCCCAGCTCGATGAGCGCCTGAGCTCGGCGGGCAACGGCCTGATGCAGCAACAAGGTATAGCTGCTCGTCGAGTTCGCCACGGCGTGATTGTACACCGGGTGAATCCCGGCGGCCTCGATGCGGGACACCAGGGTTTGATCTTGCGATTCGGTAAAGTCGTTGGCACTGTAGATAATCGCCACACGCCCTATCTTATGCGCGATCAGAAAATCAGCCAGTACCGTGGGCCATATGCCCGAGCTTGGTAAACCGGTCAAAATCAGGAAGCGATTATTGCCACGGAAAAATTTTGCCGAGGTGCCCGTGGGATCGATCAAAAGGATCTGGCGTTCCTCCGCCAGGGGGATCGCGACCGAGGTCAATACCGAGCCGAAGTCGGCCACCAGGATGCGCACCCGATCACGGGTAATGAGCTGAGTATAAAGCGAACCCGCAAGACCCGTCTGGCTCTGATCATTGTAGGCAATCAACTTGACCGGGATCCGCCGGCCATAGGCCTTGACAAAAACTCCGCCCCGGGCATTGACCCGGCGCACCCAAAACCGCAGGCCCTGGTATTGAGGAATGGATGAGCTGGCAAACGCACCCGAGCCGGCATACAAGGTACCGATCCGGATCTCATGCGGCGCGCTCGACTCGGCTGCCGCGATTGTCGGAATAAACAAAAACAGCGAAAGCAGTACCACCCGTTTTAACACTTTGCCACCCCCCAATTTACAATGACCCCGATTAGGGCAAAATCCTCTCTCCCCCCGGCTATACGGGGGGGGGGGGGGGGCCCCCCTGGTTTTAATGAGTGGGACGAGGCGCGGGGTAACGCGCCTCCGCGGTCTTTACTTTCAGTGGATAGACCACCTCCATACGCAGTTTCCCATTGACCCGCTGCAACTGCCCCACCGGTAGGGTTTCGCCGATTTGCGCGCCCTCGGTATTCACCTTGAACAGACCGTTAAGCGTCTTGATTCGCCCGGAGAATTTACCGATGGCGCGACGCATGGCGAGCGGCTTCAGGCTCGCGGATGTCTCCAGCGTTTTCTGGATAATCAGCCCCGCGTTATAGCCGGCAATCGTCAGGAAGTTTACCTCCCGGCGAGTGTCACGAGTATAGCTGGAAATAAAATCAGCAAGCGTCGGACCATAATTGATCCGCCGGTGCTTCAACAACGGTGGTGTGGGATAGGTGTAGGTCCAAGTGAGCACCTTATCGCCTACATTCTTTTTCATCAGGCTCAACAGTTGCCCCGGGAAAACCGTAAACACCAGATTGAAATGCACCCCGCTCGCCTTCAGATCCTGCAAAAAGGCGATGTCGTTGTTGGGGTAGCCCAATTCGATGACCGCCTCGGCCCGCCGCGCCGCAATACCATGAATCAACACCGCATAGCTGGAGGTATTGGAGGGCACTCCATGGTCATAGACCGGTGTGATACCGGCCGCCTTCAGCTTGCGCCGTAAGGTCTTTGCCTGGGAATCATCAAAGTCATTGGTACTATAAAGCAGCGCGATCCGGCGGATTTTCCGGTGTATCAGAAAATTGGCTAACGTCGTCGGCCAGATGCCCGAGGTCGGCAGGCTGGTGAGCACGATATAGGGATTACCCGGCGTGAAGAACCGCGCCGAAGTTCCGGTCACATCGAACAGCAGCGTACGGTGTACCCGCGCCAGCGGCACCGCGACCGAGGTCAGCACCGAGCCGAAGTCGGCTACCAGCATATTGACCTTGTCACGGGTGAGCAGCTGACTGTAGAGCGTCCCGGCAAGGCTGGTCTTGCTCTGGTTGTCATAGGCGATCAGCTTGATCGGGATACGCTTGCCATAGGCCTTGACGAGCACGCCCCCCGATTTATTAACCTGGTTCACCCAAAACTGAAGGCCGTGATATTGGGGCAAGGAGGAGCTGGCAAACGGGCCGGAGCTGGCATATAGCGCCCCGATACGAATTGCTCCCGGCGCCTTGGCTGGTGTGCCCAAGGCAAGTGCCGGAATAAAAAGCACTAGCAAAAATGAGGCAATATGTTTCATCATGTCATCTCCTTGATCAGTACCCGATTCATGGATAGAGACTCGAAATAGCCCGCCTTCCCGGTTGCCGCCGGCATGGGATTCACCCCCACCCTTGGCAATTTTCCATCTCCAGGCGGCAACCATTTTCGCAAGATCGCATCAGCCAGAATGGTTCTATGATCGATATTTTCTCATCCCCTTCCGAACTCATCGCACGCATCGAATAAAACCGAAAAATTTCCATCTGATAATCGGTATCGTACAAATGCGCCGGCCCCTCATCTCCGGGGACCGGCACAAACCGCATAATACCGGGGCCGAATCAGAACCGGTAAATCGCCGATAAAGTCAGCTGGTTGGCGATGATCGTAGAGTCCACGCCGGCGTTGGTGTAATCCTGGATGTTATGCATCCATTCCAGCGCCACCCCATAGGTTCCAAGATCATAAGCAAGCGTGGTCGTAAAGGCTTTGCCGGTCAGGTAATGCCCACCCCAGGCGCGGACATCGGAGGCCGTCGGGTCGTTATAGTAATATCCGGCATAGATTCCCCAGTGCGGCCGGAAATGGTAACCCGCCTGCACCCAGCCGCCGTGGAACTTGATCGCGCCGGACTGGATGAAATCGAACAGGTTATTGGCCATGCCCTGACCATACTGAACATTACCCTTGACCACGAACTTGCCCGGAGCATAGGCCCCGCCGGCCTCGACTATGTAGGAAGCGTAGGAACGCTCGGGCGGATTTCCCGCGGGGAAGATGCCGAAGGGACCGCCCAGGTTGATCCGCTCGTATTGTCCCACGACAAAGGCCGACCACGACGCACCACCCGCCGTCTTGCTGCGGTATATCAGCCGGGCCTCCCACTGTGGGCGAAACCCGGTATTGCCCGCCGTTTCATAGTTGGTCGTTGCCCCGGGACCGCCATAACTACCCTGCTGGATCTGCCCGGTGACGGACCAGGTCGCGGAGCCCGTATGGTAGTTCCGTGTCACCGCGACCCCGGGATACCACCAGACTCCATTGGCCCAAAAGAACCCGTTCGGTTCGGGCATATGCGCCAGGGAGTACGGGAACTGGACCCCCACCAGGGAAAGCGCCTGGCCGATCTTAATCGCTGTATCGCCCTTGGAAAGGGTGATGAACATCTGGCGCAGACGCGGGTTCTGCTGCTGCCCGCTGACTATGCCCGAGCCATTGAATCCCCCCTCGAAGTCACTCGAAACAAAGCCTCCGGCCATCCAGCCATCCGCCAACGGGTGCGAAAAGCTCACCATGACACGGGTGTTTCGCACGTCACCCCCGGTGATCGTCTGGGCACTCTTGGCATTCGGTTCGGTCGGTGATACCGCCGCGGGGAAAGTTCCAAATACCCCGTTCGCCGGCGCATACGGTTGATCCTGCGCGAACCCGACCACGCTCAGAAAACCATTCACCGTCAAGCTGCCACCGCCGCCGATGCGTATCGCCAAGTTGTGTTTTGCCGGCGGCGCGATCACGTGTCGGGGCAGCTTGTGCCCGGAAAGAACCGCAACATCGTGGCTGAGCGGCGCTGCGGCGGCTTTCGCCGCCGTGCCCGCCATGGCGGCCAGCGGCAGCCCCGCCAACGCGACCGCGGAGACGAGTCCTCCCAAAAACTTGAGCTTATCTGACTTCATAATTACCTCCTCGTAGGAATTCCTGAAAACCGGAACATCAATCCTGAACCAATGACCGGATGGTTTCGACAATTTCCGGGTTTGCCAGCGTGGCCACATCGCCCGGATCTTTGCTCGCGGAAAGTGCGGATAGCACCCGTCGCATGATTTTCCCCGAGCGAGTCTTGGGCATGTCGGGCACAATCCAGATGCGGCGGGGACGGGCGATCGGGCCAATATCCTGAATGATGGCGGCCTCGACCTTCTGCGCAATCCGCTCATCGGCCTCGATGCCGGGGTGCAGCGCGACATAAACCTCGGGCAATACCCCCTTGACCTCATCCGGCACCGGCACCACCGCGGCCTCGGCCACCTCCGCTACGGTAAGACAGGCCGATTCCAACTCCTTGGTCCCCAGTCGATGTCCCGCCACATTGATCACATCGTCCAGACGCCCCAAAATGCGGTAGTATCCATCGGCCGCCTGCACCGCGCCATCGGCCGCGAAATAGGGCCAGCCACGCCAACCCTTGCTCTTGGGGTCGATATAGCGCGAGTAATAGACATTTACGAAACGCTCGTCGTCTCCCCAAATGGTCAACATCCGCCCCGGCCAGGGATTGCGGATGCAGATATTCCCGGCGATGCCACTGCCCGGAGGAATCTCTTTTCCGCTTTCATCGTAGATAACAGGATAGATCCCAGGAGCTCCAGGCCCCGCTGAACCGGGCTTCATCGGGTGGATACCAGGCACAGTAGTACACAGAAAGCCGCCGTTTTCGGTTTGCCACCAAGTATCGACGATAACCGCCTCGCGCTTGCCTACCACCTCCCAGTACCAGCGCCATACCTCCGGCTCGATGGGTTCACCAACCGTGGTCATATGCTTGAAGTGATAGTCATACTTGGCCGGCCCCTCGGAACCCGCACGCCGCAGCCCCCGTATCGCCGTTGGCGAGGTGTGGAAGATATTCACACCCAGTGCTTCCGCAATCCGCCAGGGACGTTCGGCATCCGGTACGTTCGGCGCCCCCTCGTACAAAACCGAGGATGCCCCCAGGGCGAGAGGACCATAAACGATATAGGAATGTCCGGTGATCCAGCCGATATCCGCCATGCACCAGTACACATCTTCGGGGTGAATGTCCTGGATATACTTGGAGGTTCCGGCAACATAGGCCATGTACCCCCCGGTACAGTGCTGAGCCCCCTTTGGCTTGCCGGTCGTACCCGAACTGTACATGATAAAAAGCGTGTCGTTCGCATCCATAACCTCGGGCTCGACCTGTTGCCGCCGGTAGTCCTTGAGAACCTCGTCGGCAAAGAAGTCACGTCCCTCGACCATGGGTGTCGCGCTGCCATACTTACCCGGATAGCGCCGCCACACCAGCACCTTGTCGACCTTGGCACCTCGCTCCGCGGCGGCCTTGATCGCAATATCGGCCTTTTGCTTATGATCATTCAGCTTCCCGCCGCGGTTGTACGCATCCATTGTGATCAGGACTCGGCTGGCGGAATCCACGATCCGATCGGCACAGGCCTTACCGCTGAAGCCGCCGAAAACCTCGGAATGAATCACGCCCAGGCGGGCACAGGCGAGCATCGTGATCGGTAACTCCATCGTCATGGGTAAATGCAGTGTCACGCAATCACCCCGCTTCAGCCCGCAGAAGTCGCGCAGCATGGCGGCCACCTCGTTGACGCGACGATACAGCATCTGGTAGGTCCACGCCTCGATCGGTTCGCCCTCCGGCTCGGGCACAAAGTAAAATGCCGTCTTATTACGCTGTTTCTCCAGATGCCGATCCACACAGTTGTAGCAGGCATTGAGCTTTCCGCCGACAAACCATTTGAAGAAAGGCGGATTCGAGTCATCCAGTGTGGTATGCCAATACTGGAACCAATCCAGCAATTCCGCATAATCGTTGTAGCATTCCGGAAAATGCTTCTCCGAGAATCGCTCCAGGACGGCGGGGTCGGTCATGTAGGCCTGGCCGATAAACCGTGTCGGCGGATACAGCTTCTCCTCTTCACGCCAATGAACGGCGATCGTTTTACTTCCCTTCATGTTGTCAGCTTGAGTCATGGCGACCTCCTTTGCTGCTTGAGTAAACCCCCGCCAGGATCACCTGGCGGGGACTCTCCGATTGGCTTGCTTGTTGCTTCCTGCTCAGCCGATCCGCTCAGGCCGTGGAATAGGGCCCAACCGGAAGCACGGTTTTACCCGCGGTTTCATTGGTGACTATGGCAAAGCTGGTGTAGCAGGCGAGCAGGCCGCAGATCAATCCGATCCAGCCACCGATCAGCGTCAATACCCGCACATGGAACAAATCTCCTAATCCCAGCAGGTAGAAGGTGATCCACAGGGTCAAGAAGACCAACTGCAGAGCCATGGTGGTACGAAAGGTGCTGACCCACATATACATCGTGAACACACCCCAGGCAAGCAGAGTCACAGCGATCGTGCTGCCCGCCGTCTTCAAGTCCACAACCCCGGTATGTCCAAAAATCAGGAGCAGCGCGAACCACCACCAGAACGCGCCGTAACTGGAAAACGCGACGGTGCCGAAGGTGTTTCCGTTTTTAAACTCAAACATCCCGGCCAAAAGTTGAATGGTACCGCCAAATGCAATGGCCAAGGGAATGACAACACTGGTTCCGCCCCCCGGGAGCACCCCGGCATTGATCAGACTCAACAGTACCGTCGTCATTCCAAACCCGATCAATCCCAGCGCCGCGGGATTGGCCACTGCACGTGTTTCATCAGCCATATCTGAACCCTCCGTTCATAAAGACCAACTAAAGTGTCATTTAAATGTACGCCGGTTTTTTTGGAAATGCAAACTTCGCCACAAATGCCACAGGGAAAGGAATTTTCAAGGCCTATCAAGTAATTAGCAATTGTTCTTATTTGCACTAATTATCAACTTCTAATAGAGCACTTTCCATGCCATAAACTTCCAGCACCAAAACCGGGTATTACGTATTTCGTGATTCAAGTCTTCGGTTTTGTCGTGTTGCCCGGCCGGTTCCTGCAAAAACCCGCAAATTGATCAGGGGGCATCCTGCCCATTCGCGCCACCATGGCAAAGTCCACCCGGGGTGTGGATCACGGGACCGAAGCAGGTATAGCGCTTGCGGAGGGAATGGCGCGGATTCCCGCCCGGGTCACAAGCCTGTCACGCCCCCTCGGTGGCCGCGCCGAGCCAGCGATTGATTTTGACCGCGAGCGCTCCCGGAGCTTCCAGCGGCAGGTAGTGCGCGGCCCCCGGAACCGACTCGACCGTCAGGTGCAGGCAGAGCGGACTCAAGGCGGAACGGATCAACTCCGCACCGATCGCGGCATCTTCCTCCCCGCACAGCGCCAGCACCGGCACCGCCAGGCCTCGTACCGCGGCGGAAAGATCCCGGCTCACGAAAGACTCGAGATAGCCGGCGGCCGCCTCGCGGCTCATGGCCGAGCGGGCCCGCGCCGCCTCGCGCTCAGCCCAGTCCCGTGGGTAGCGCCTCCGGGTAAGCACCCCAATCAGACTTGCCAAGGCCGCATCCTTTTCGAGTGCCGCGCGGTACAGCTCCCAGGCCTTGGCGTCAAAAGCCAGGCCCTGCGGCGGCACCGGCGCCACCGCCACCACCGACTCCACCCGCTCGGGAATCTCGGCGGCAAGTGCCAGGGCGATCTTGCCGCCCATCGAATGCCCGATCACGACCGCCCGTTCGACGCCCGAGATATCCAGCAGCTCCACCAGATCCCGCACTGCGGTCGGCCCATCCCAGGGTCCGGGGGCAAACCGCATCCGCCCGGCACCACGCAACTGCGGCAGAAGCACAGAGCGCTCGCCGGGATCCAGCAGCGGCACCAGCGAACTCCACACCGAGGCATCCGCATACCAGCCGTGGATCAGGATGACTGCGGTAGCAGCAGTTCCCTCGCGCAGGCAGGATAAGCGCACCGTATGAACCTTCTAGGATTCCGCCGGGCTTGGAAACAAGCCGCTACAGCAGCGGGATGGCAGCCAAAACAGCTCCAATTTCTCGCTCTGCATGAGCCTGCCACGTGCCGTAAAATTAATAATATCCTGTTTCACTTTTCTTGCTACGATCGCCTAAACCCGACAGTCCCCTAGCCGGTGCCGCCGACGGTCAGGCGATCCACCTTCACCGTCGGCAATCCAACGCCTACGGGCACACTCTGCCCATCCTTGCCGCACACCCCCACCCCCTCGTCGAAGGCGAGATCGTTACCGACCAGGGAAACCTCCTTGAGTACCTCGGGTCCATTGCCAATCAGGGTGGCGCCGCGCACCGGCCGGGTTACCTTGCCCTTTTCGATCAGATAAGCCTCGCTGGCCGAGAACACGAATTTTCCAGAGGTAATGTCCACTTGCCCCCCGGCAAAATTCACGGCATACAGCCCGCGTTCCACGGAAGCGATAATCTCCCCGGGCACATGAGGCCCGGGCAGTAGGTAGGTGTTGGTCATTCGCGGTATGGGGCGATGGGCGAATGACTCGCGCCGACCGTTGCCGGTGGACTCGACGCCGGCAAGGCGTGCGTTGAGCCGATCATACAGGAACCCCTTGAGGATGCCATTTTCGATCAACACATTACGGCGGGTCGGCAGGCCTTCGTCATCCACCGCAAGCGAGCCTCGCCGCTGCGCCAGGGTACCATCATCGACCACGGTGCACAACTCACTGGCCACCCGCTCGCCGACCCTCCCGGTAAAGGCCGAAGTGCCCTTGCGGATGAAATCCCCCTCGAGGCCGTGCCCTACCGCTTCATGAAGCAGCACTCCGGGCCAACCCGGGCCCAGCACCACCGGCATCACTCCGGCGGGTGCCGGCGCCGCGGTAAGCGCCACGAGCGCCTGGCGGACGGCTTCGCGGGCAAACCCGAGTGCCCGCTCCCCGCGCATAAACCAATCATACCCAAAGCGACCGCCACCGCCGGAAAACCCCCGTTCATGGCGCCCACCTTGTTCGACGATGACGCTGACATTGAGTTGCACCAGGGGCCGCACATCGGCGCTGAGCGTGCCGGTGCTGGTCGCAACCAGAACCACCTCATGCACGCCCACAAGACTCGCCACCACCCGCCGCACCCGAGGATCCTGCGCCCGGGCCTCACGGTCCACGGCCTCGAGCAGGGCCACCTTGGCCTTGGCGTCCAACGTGGCGATCGGATCGAGTGGCTCGTAAAGCCGCGCCGGGGTAGGCGCCGACCAGGCCCGAATCCGGGCCGCCCCGCCGTGGCGGGCAATCGCGCGGGCCGCATCCGAGGCGGTCTCGAGAGCGGACATCATGACCTCGTCGGAATAGGCAAAGCCGGTGCGTTCCCCCGCGGTCGCCCGAACTCCGACACCTCGCTCGGTGCCGACACCAGCATCACGTACAACACCATCCTCGAGACTCCAGTGTTCCTCCCGGGACAACTGGAAGTACAGATCAGCATAGTCCACATGGTGCGTGAGCAGGCGCGAAAATATGCGCTGCAGCCCGGACTCATCGATTCCGCCCGGTGCCAGCAAGGTTTCACGGGCCAGCGCCAAATTGGCGGTTGAATCATTCATTTTGATCTCCATCCGTTCGCGGCCGGTATAGCGTATTCCCCCGGTCCTCGGCATATATTAAGGCCTCGGGAACCGCTGGCGTTTTGAAGATCAAATCACAATATGGTTCCGGGGAGCCCCGCCCGGAACCCGGCTCACGGTGTGGGGGCGATCCCCGGCGGCAACAGGAGAATACGCACCCGATCCAGCTTTATCGCCCCCGTGCGCAAAACTATGCGCGAACCGGGAACCCCGAGCGATACCAGCCAGCCCTCGATTTGGACGGCCCAGAAAACGCCGCCTTCCCCACCGTTGTGCATCACCTCCAGCCGCGCCTTCGGTGTGCTGTCAAGGGCCTGTACCGCAGCCCTGAGCGGCTTCATATCCAGGATGCGTTCCCCGGTTTTAGGGCCACTCCATTCACCGAGGGTCAGGATCCAGCTCGGTGTCCCGGGTGCCGCAGAAGCCGGTATGGCGAGCAGGGCCAGCAACAGCAGCAAGCGCTTCACCGTCCGGCTCCTCCGCCAGAGCCCGGCAAAGGAGTCCCGACCGTCCGCACCCCGGGCGGAGGCGTCGCACCGCGCGGCCTGACGACGGGTTTGGCAATGGGTCCCTGGATCGTGTAATGCATCATGGTGGCCCGGGCAATGGGATTACCGAGCATCTTGGTCAATGCATAAATGGCCGCACCAACCCCCAGCCCTCCAAAGATGGCCGCAACCACCGGTAACGAACCCGTGTAATCCGGCACAATCGCGGCCTGCTGGTGCATAATCTGGTTGACTAGGTCGATCGATCCGGTAAGCTTGATCCAAGCAATCGAGCTATCGATGATCATGCCCCGGGTCGTCGCCTGGCCCCGGCTCAAGGTATAGTTGCCGTAAATCCGGCTGTAGGGGAATCCCTTATTGAAAATATTATGGAAATTCAGGGTGAGATAACGCGGAAGATTGACCAGATTGAGCAATGACAGTACCCGTCCGACGCCGGGTCGGACTTGGGTGATTGAGCCATTGCGCAGGTCCGTACTCACCTCGCCGACGAGGCTGCGCCAAAATTCGTCGCTGCGGATATTTGCGTGCCAGGCAATCGCGGTGCTGATCGCACCATGGCCGGTGATCACCGGCCCCGGACCGACGGATTCAAGGAGGTATCCCAAATGATGAATATCGGCCGTGAGATTCACTGCCCCCTCGGGAGGACCTAGCGGCGGCGCCAACCACACCGCCGAGCCATTGAGGGAAAGCAACCCGCCACCAATCCGAACGGGTCGGAACAGAACACCTCGCGACACCCGCCGGGCCCGCAAAAATATATTGTCCAGCGTACCGTGGGCCAGGATGAGCCGTTTGATACGAAGATCGAACGGGGGGATTGACAGGGGGCTCAATCCGCCCCGAGCCGGGCGAAGCCGGGTAGCGGATGCATTCGCGGCCGCCGGCAGCGGATGGAACGGCAATGCCCGTACGGTGCCGGAAACCGGGCTCGATACCGCCTTGGGTACCATGGCCGCACCCGGGGTGGGGATCACGGGACGAGCCCGGGGGGGAATTCGCAGACTTTGAATCGATGCTACGATCGGGTTCCTATTGCTTGGCCGGCTGGGAACCGTGACCGTTCCATCGAGATCCGGGCCAGTGAATTTGAGCAGCGCATTTTTAGCACCAATTTTTCCCCGAATCCCGAGTCTCGTAAAATGCCGTCCAAACCCATCGACCCCCCCAAAATAGAGATTGACCGCTACCGGCCCGATGCAGATCGGCCTGCCGCCGGCCCGGGCAGAGGGCAGATGTGACAGCCAGGCGCCAAGATCCAGTTTCGTCCATCCGCCACCGAGGCGGATACCTTGCCGCGGAACCCGGCACGCCCCCGGCCCGAGAACCAGTCCGGCCGAGCCGAGGTGAAAAGTCATTGACTCGGTAACGGAAAAATCGGTACAGGCCGAAGCCACCTTGCCGTAATGCAGTTCGAATCGATATCCTCCCGCGCCGGGTACCAAGGTTGCCTTCAAGGGCATCGCCCTCGTCGCCGGCTTGCCCACCGGGGACGGAAGATGCACCGCAAGCCCTTCCAGGGTAGAGCCTACGTCGATCCGGAACGCTCGGAAACCGGCGCCCAGGGGTATCCAAATTCGGGCAGTCAACGGCAGTACCCCGCTTACATAGGGTGACAGGTTCCGTCGCAATTCCCCGGGAAATCCCGTCATCGGGAAGCGCCCGCGAGCGGTAACCTTGATTATCTTTCCCGCCGCCTCGGGGGTAAACCGAAGGCTGATCGCTCCACCAAGCAAGCGCCCATTCAGCAGGCCACCCACCGGGCCATTCTGGCTGTAATTCACCGTCCCATTCAAGTTTTTCAGGCCCAACGGGAAGCCCGGGTAACTCGCATCCACCCCGGCAAGTGTCAGCGATCCCCGGAGCCTGAATCGCGCCGGATGCAGGATCGGCAATTCCAGCCGCAGCCGGGTTCGGGCCCAGCCGGTAAGTTTCCGGTCAAACGGCTTGACCCGGGATCCCACCGGACTTTGAAGCAGAAAAGCCAGAAAATCGGTGGCCCGACCGCTCAGGTCGGCGTCCACTTCGAGCCGCGGGCGAAACAGGTCGGGCATTCGGGCCGTCCCCGCCACAATGCGTGCCCCGCTGACATTGCCCCCGGTGATCGTTGCCATCAGCGACGCGTTGTGAAACCGCACCCGCCCCGACAAGGCCTTGAGTTCCGGCCACTTTTTTCCCGGACGCAACCCCACACCACGAAAGCCAAAGGAAATAGCGAATACACCACCACCGCGCTTGAAGGGAAACCGGCGAACATCACCGGCCACGTGCAGGGTCGCGGCGGTCAATTCCCCCCCCTCGAGGTCATTCAAAAGCCAATGGGCAAGCGGCTTCGCCAGCAGCCCCACCGGGAGATAACGTCGCCGGGCGGCGGCCACCCCCAACCCCTTGACCCGGGCATCGAGCGCCAGTCGTACCGCGCCGCCCGGACGGATGTCGATCATCCCCTTGAGGACACCGTCCAGACCAGCCGCTCCCTGAATGTGCAAGGCGTTGATATCCAACCGCAAACCGGATGGTTCGATGGCGATACCGATCTTCCCCTGTACCTTATCGAGTGGCAGATCATGCCCGAACAGGTGTGGCATACGCAAAGTCAGCGGACCTGCCAACTGTACTGCTCCCGCTCCCTCACGGATGGCAATCGCGGCATCGAGGCCAGCAACCCCGGGAGCACCCATCGCGGCCTGAAAACCGACGTTCTCCAGGCGGGCGGCGAGATTCGGCCCGGTTTGACCCGGAATCATGGCAAATTCAAACGCATCGATGGCCCCCGTGGGCTGCATCGCTCGCAACCGCCGACTCCAGCGCCGCGCCCGAGGAGGAAGCAATCCCGCCAGCCGGGGCAGCACCGCCAGGGCGATGTGCCCAACCGCCCCTTGCAGCCGCCCGCCCGCTGCACGCTCAAAACGCACCACTCCCGGCCGCCACACCCAATCCGATCCCCGCAGCCGCAAATCCGAAAGAATTAAATTCCACCCGTCGGTCACCTGGATATCAAACCGGGTGGTCAACGATTTCAGCCGTCCTTGCCCCAGTGCCAAGTTATCGAGAAACACCCGCCCCCGAGCCCGATCCGGCTTTATTCCCGTACCGGAGAAATTGCTCTCCATGCGGAGTAAACCTCCGCGTAGCGGGTAGTTCCCGGCAGTGAACCGGGAGAACGCCGCCAAGCGCAAGTGATCCAGTGTCAAGTGCCCTCTCCAGCGCCAGGTGGACAGCTTCGCCGAGGGAGTCTCGATTCGCCCCGCCAGCCGCACCCGCCCGCCGCCCAGCACCGTTGGCAGCCCCAGCAACACCCGGACGGTATGCCACCGTCCGCCACCGACTTGGATGTTCACCGGTGTGAAACTCCAGGTGGAAGAGTCCGATCCACGCAGTTCGACCCGAAGGGTTCCCTCACTGACCCGCAGGGCCAAGCCCAACAGGG
The DNA here is from genome assembly GCA_027018875.1 of Gammaproteobacteria bacterium. GTDB lineage: Bacteria > Pseudomonadota > Gammaproteobacteria > JAKDMP01 > JAKDMP01 > JALUYA01. The sequence continues at coordinate 13,154 of JALUYA010000028.1, read as the reverse complement.
CCCCAAGTCCCCGGCCTCCGCCGCGACCCTGGCTCAGACTGAGGCCCGGTATGTACCACCCCGTCCGCCTCTGCCGAACCACGATCACCGGCGCGGCAAGGTGGATCGCCGAGGGCCGGGCACCGGTACCCCGAAACAGGGACAGGAGACCAAAATCGAGTGCTACCCGCTTGGCACTGATCACGTCCTGGTTGTTCCGCCGATCGAGCACCCGAAAATTTTCGGCCCTGAATTGCAACCCACCTCCATGCCAACGAAGCGAAATGCGCCCCAGAAAAACCGGAGCACCCAACCGGGCGGCAATCAACTGTTCGATCTTGTCGTGATAACGCGGCACCAGATTGGTGGCGACCCGGAACCCACCCACCGCCAGGGCCAATAGGATGATCAGCCCGGCGAACAACCCGAGGCCCCACTTGGCCAAAGGATGGCGCTGCCTCGCCCTGCGGCCCAAAGAGGAATTAGAGCGGGATAACATCGAACTGCTCCGGTGCATACTGGGTTTCGACCTGCAAGCGTATCGGATGAGCAATCTGGCTTGAGAGTTCGGCAAGGTTGGCCGATTCCTCGTCGAGCAAAAGGTCGATTACGGCGGCCGGAGCTAGAACGAGGTATTCCTTAGCCGTAAATTCTCCCGCGACACGAATCAGATCCCGGTAGATGTCGAAGCAAATACTTTCGGGAGTCTTGACGGCACCTCGCCCACCACAGGCCGGGCAATCCTGCATCAATATATGCCCCAGACTTTCGCGGATTCGCTTCCGGGTCATTTCCACCAGGCCCAGCGCGGACAATCCGATGACATTGATTTTGGTCCGATCGTGTGCCAACTCCCGTTTCAGGGTTTCCAATACCAGGGCGCGATGTTCGGGCTTTTCCATGTCGATAAAGTCGAGGATGATGATCCCTCCGAGGTTGCGCAAACGCAGTTGACGCGCACTTACCTGCGCCGCTTCCAGATTGGTTTTGAGAATGGTTTCCTCCGGTTTTCGGGTACCGGTGAAGGCGCCGGTATTAACGTCCACCGTGGTCATCGCCTCAGTCTGGTCGAAGACCAGATAGCCGCCCGATTTCAAATTCACGCGCCGCGCCAGCGCCCGATCAATTTCATCCTCCACACCATACAGATCAAAAATCGGCCGCCTCCTGTCATCTTCCACGACACGCTCGGCAAAATCCGGTAGGAACATGGCGCCAAAACGGCGCATCTGGGCACAGAGTCCGGGTGAATCGACTCGAATCTGTGTGACCTCCTTATCGAGCAGATCGCGCATCATCCGCAACGGCAAGGGCAAATCTTCGTGTATCAGCGTCGCCGGCGGGGCTTCCCGCGCAATGACGACCAGCGAACTCCACAACCGGGAGAGATACAGCATTTCGGCACGCAGGGTCTCGGCCACGGCACCCTCACCGGCGGTCCGTACAATATAGCCCCCGTTAACCCCTTCCGGCCTGACCAGGGTAACCAGATTCTTGAGGCGTTCCCGCTCGAGCGGATCCTCGATCCGCGTTGAAACACCCACGTCCGAGCCATCCGGCACATAGACCATATAACGTGAAGGGATGCTGATGCGGGTGGTCACCCGCGGCCCCTTGCTTCCGAGCGGATCCTTGAGCACCTGGACCAATACCGATTCGCCGGCGGTAAGAAGACTGCGAATATCGGCAGGTTCCGCACTATTATCAAGGGGTTCGGCGTAGGGCAGGCAGCGGATATCGGCGGCATGGAGAAAAGCCGTGCGCTCTCTGCCGATATCGATGAACGCCGCCTGCATGCCGGGCAGCACCCGGGCCACGCGGCCCTTGTATATGTTTCCAACCAACCCACGCCGGCGGGGCCGCTCAATGTAAATTTCCTGAACCAGGCCATGTTCGACCACCGCTACCCGGGTTTCGTAGGGCATGGCATTAACCAAAATTTCAGTATTCATCGCGTGCCCCGGCCCGGCCCAGCAGGCGTATGGTAAGGGCCAGCGGCAAGCCGATCACATTGCTGAAACTGCCGCTCAGTCGCGATACGAACGACGCGGCATCACCCTGGACGGCATAGGCGCCCGCAGCATCGAGCGCCTCCTGCTTTCCGGCATAGGCCTCAATCTCGGCACCGGAGAGCTCACGAAACCAGACCCGAGTAGATGCCGTATCGGCATAACACTTCCCAGCCTTGACTACGGCAACCCCCGTTACCACCCGGTGTTCGGTGCCGGACAAGCGGCTCAACATCGCACCCGCCTCACGGACATCGGTCGGCTTGCCAAGCACCCGCCCATCGAGCAGGACCACGGTATCGGCCGCGAGCACCATGGCCTGGGTTCCGGCGGCTACGGTTCGCGCCTTGGCAACAGCGAGCCGGATTGCCAGGGTTTCACCCGACTCACCGCTGCGTACCATCTCGTCCACCCCCGGTTGTTCAATACGAAAATCCAGCCCCACCCGCGCGAGTAACTCGCGCCGGCGTGGTGATGAAGAAGCCAGGATCAAGGCACTCATATTCATAAGCATATCGCGCCCGGCCCCGCCGAATCCTTACCCGCGGTGGTAGGGATGACCCGCATTGAGGCTCACGGCACGATAAATCTGCTCGACCACGATCACCTGGACCAAGGCATGCGGCAAGGTCAGCGCGGAAAGTGACCATCTCGCATCGGCACGCTCCCGGCAAGCCGAAGCCAAGCCATCGGGGCCACCGACAAGCAAAGCCACATCCGTGCCGGCGGATTGCCAGGCGCGCAAGCGTCGAGCTAGATCCCCGGTACTCCAGGCATCGCCGCACCCGTCCAGGGAGATTACCGCATCGCGGGGTGCCAGCCGGGCCAACATCCTTTGGCCTTCCGCGACTACCGCCCGGGCGGGATTGCGTTCATGTCCCCGAGCCAGCGGCAACCGTACCATTTCCAGCTTAAGCGCCACGGGCAAGCGGCGTAGATAATCCGCTACGGCGGCCCTGGCCCACCCCGGAGGGCGCCCACCCACGACAATCAGACGCAAACGCACGCGCTTAAGGACTCTCGATTTCGGGACCCACCGACCACAGCCGTTCCAGGTCGTAGAACGCACGGGTCTCGGGGCGCATCAAATGCACCACACAATCGGCGAAATCGACCAAGAGCCAATCCGAGTCTTCCCCCTCGATACCGATCGGCCTTACTCGCCGTGATTTCGCGCGTTCGAGCACCGCATCCTTCAGCGCCACCAGGTGACGTACGGAATTACCGCTCGCGATCAGCAGATAATCAGTCAGCGAAGTCTTGCCTCGCACATCGATCCGAACAATATCTACCCCCTTGGTAGCCTCGAGAGCCTCTTGCAAAGCATCCACCAACTCTCGGATGGGGTTTTCCGTCGGATCAATCACGCCGGTAACAACCGGTTTCCTCAATGAACTCACGTACTACCTCCGGTACCAGAAAATGGATATCCGCTCCCGCCGTGGCCAGTTCGCGCACGGTGGTTGCGGAAATTTCAAGCTGCGTCACCTCGACAAAAACAACTTCCCCCGCGCGGGTGCGGGCAAAATCCCGCAAGTTCCCGACCACCCGATCGGCGAACAGACACGCCAGGCTCGACTCATAGGCCAGCGACCAGCCGGGGCGATGAGCTACCGCGATATGGGCATAAGTAAACAGTCGCTCCCAATCATGCCAGTCGGGCAGCCCTAAAAAAGCATCGGTGCCAAGCAACAGCACCAACCGCTCCCGCGGTAACTCCCGCTGTAAATCGGCCAGCGTATCCACCATATAGGAAGGGCCCGGCCGTTCCAACTCGCGGCAATCAAGCATAAACCCGTCCATGCCTGCGATGGCCCGCGAAACCATCTCCGCACGCATCGCCGACTCCACCTGGGGTCGCTCCCGGTTCGGCGGCAGTCGCGCCGGCAAGAAACGCACCTCATCCAGATCCAGCGCCTGTCGCAGTTCCAGCGCCGAGCGCAAGTGCCCGATATGGATGGGATCGAACGTCCCGCCGAAAATGCCAATGCGCCTCAATCCGCCCTCCGCCGGGGACTGTCGGCCAGCGCGACGAACAAGCGTTCCAATCCGACCCATGGATCGCCCACCGCGCGGCCCTTGATCACCCGATCCACCGCCGCCGCCTCGGCCAATAGCCGTTGCCACCCCCGGGCCGAGCGCCGCCGCGCTGCGGCGGCAACCAGGCGTCGCCGCGAGGCCCAGATCCGGGGCCTGTCCCCACCCCGTTCCTCGGCCCAGCGCCAACTCGCCAGTTGCCGCAGTTCCCGCGCCAGTGCCCACAGGATCAGCGTCGGCTCGCTTCCCGTATCCCGCAGGCGTGCAAGCATCCGCAGGGTGCGTACCCTGTCCCCCGTCAGAGCGGTATCGACACACTCGAACAGCCCGAAGCGCGCCTCGTCCACCGCCGCCGCACGAACACTCTCCAGGTCAACGGCCCCATCGGAGGCGAGCAGCGCCAACCGCTCGACGGCCTGTGCTGCCGCCAACGGATTTCCCTCGGTGTACTCGGCAATCAGTGCCTCCGCGCCCCGGGGCACCCGAAGACCACGCGCCTTCAGACGTGCGGCGATCCAGCGTGGCAACTGCGCCGCCTTCAACGGGCGACATTCAACCACGACACCGGCCTGGGCAACGGCCTTGGCCCAGGCGGTCGAAGCCGTCTTGCGATCCGCCCCTGGTAGCGTCGCCAGTAGCAACACATCCTCCACCGGTGCGGCGGCGTACTTGGCAAGCGCCCGCCCCCCTGCGATATCCGGCTTGCCGTTCGGAACCAACAAATCCAGCACCCGCCGGGCACCAAATAGCGAACCGGTGCTAACTTCAGCCGCCAGTCGCTCCCATTGGAACCCCGGCTCCGCCACCAGGGATACCCGCTCATCGAAGCCCGATTTGCGCGCTGCAGCCCGCACCGCGTCCGCCGCCTCGATGGCCCCAAGCGGCTCTTCACCGAGGACCAAGTACAAGGGTTTAAGACCGGCCGCAAGCTGACGCGGCAACTCCGCAGGAGCGATCTTCAATAGCGGCGGCAAAGGATACACATGGAGCAATGATAGCCTATCCTTATATCCTCAGCCGAGCGATAAGCCCATCCGCAAGAATAGTACAAGGCGTCAGCAAACCATCTCAAGGCCGGGCAAGTTTTGAACCCGTCCCCGGGAGCCTCAAGAAATACCTGAAATACGGGTATTTTCCGCAATAATTTTTACTTCCGGGAGTAGCGACCGGGGTCTCGTAAAAGTCCGGATGTATAATCGTAATCCTCACCCTCTTACTCCATATCGATTGATTTCCCGGCAAATGGGAGCGACCCTGCTGTCTGCTGTAAATTCATTTCCCGTCAGGCTGGGAGTTCTCATGCATGCTCCGCGCACCTTGGCGCCAGGCCGTTTAGGCCGGGTATCCCGTTATTCGTGAAATCCGGTCATTGTTGAACCGGTAACTCTCCCCGCACGGCTCTTCGCTCACCCTATCTACGCCCCGCGTGCCCCCCAGGCATGGTTACGAAAATAATCCGGATTTTCCCGCCCACCGACGTGATGCGCTCTACACGCGCCGGATCAACCCCAAGGCCGGGTTCCAACGTCTGTCACTCCGAGCACCGCACCAAGCAGATAACAAAACACCTGCCGAGCTATACTTCGGGCACGATGGCGGTTTAAAAGCTGCATGACAGAGACAGAAGCGGGTACACCTTAAAATGACCACTCCAGCTATCCCACCAATGGGATTCACTTCAAGCAGATGAATCAAATGAACTCAGGCCGGAAAATCCCTCCTCAATGTTCCCCAACATGGGCCTGGGATCAATATTGGCAGGATGGTCGATTGGCTTCATGCGGCGGTGAGCAGGGGCAAAACTACCAACCCTTTATTGTTGCCGGATGGCGTAAATTTTTTAGCCTACAACCCGAGGACACTTGCCTTGTTGATGTCTGCAGCGGCAACGGGGCTATTGCCTGTATAGCAGCGGAAATTAGCATTGAAGCCAAACTCGCATTTCAAATCCATGCGTTCGATGCCGCAAATATTGCCCCGCCCCGCCTATACCTGGAAAAGGATACTCAAGTCCAGAGAATTCATTATCGTCCGCAGGTCACCGCCGAATCGACTCACTACCCGGACCGAAAGTTTAATGTCATTGTCGGCCAATATGCTATCGAATATACTCAGCTCGATAAAACCCTCCCGGAGCTGAAACGAATCTCGAAACCCAACTGCTCTCTGCGCTTTATCCTGCATGCCCAAGAAAGTATTGTGGTCGCCTCCGCCCATCGGCAGTTAAATGACATCAGATATATCAAGGAGACGGAACCCCTCTTCTCCACGGCCATTCATGTTGTTCTGGCGCATGACCGGCGTAACGGGACTGGGAACCCCGAATCGGGCAACGCAAAGTTACAACAAGTCATACGCAATATAGGCAAGGCGGCCTCCGGTGCAGCAGAACCGGAGATGTATCACTATACGTGCGGCATGGTTCTGGACACACTGCATAATCTACCGCAACAAGGCACGGCACTTACATTAGGCAAGATCCAGGAGATAGAAAAATCATTGGATGCACACTCGTCCCGGCTTGCAGCCATGACCCATGCCGCCAAGAATGCCGATCAAATTCAGGAACTCAAAACAAAAATGGAAGCTGTATGGTCTTGCCCACTCAAAACCGAACCGCTGAAGCGCCGAGACGGAGCCCTGTTCGGCTGGATAATTCAATCTATCTAAGCAAAGAGCCATCTCAGAGACAAGAACCGCATGGTTCCTCCCGGATCGGCCTCCCGATAATCGAAAATGGACATCCGCGGCACGAACCGCGTATCCTTACATGAGCCGCAAGCTTGACCATATCGGCTCATTCCAACCCATCAAAAGGGGGTCCATAATGTCCAAGGTTCTTCCTACCGCCCTGATCGTGATGTTTTTCCTGGCTCCCACAGCCCGGGCCGCCTCGCCGCGGCCCAGATCCACTCACTTCACGCTGGCTCAAGTCGTAGCCGGCGGTTGGCGTACGCCCGCCTTTGTTAACCGGGATCGCTACCGCCATCCTCTCAAGGTACTCGAATTTTTCAGGATCGAACCTCAGATGACCGTGATAGAACTGGAGCCGGGGGGTGGCTGGTGGACGGAAATTCTGGCGCCTTATCTCAAGGAGGATGGGCGACTCATCGAAGCCATTCCACCGGGCAATGCCAAGAATGGCTCCATGCGGCGCATGTACCAACGCTTCGTCGCCAAAATGAAAGCCAATCCCGGTTTATATTCCCAAGTGAGTATCACCCCCTTCGCACCGCCCGCCCGGGTGACGCTCGGAAAGCCCGACTCCGCGGATCGGGTGCTTACCTTTCGCAACCTGCACAACTGGAAAATCAAGCACGTTTTGCCACAGGTGTTCCGTTCGGTTTACCGGGTTCTTAAACCCGGGGGAATATTCGGTGTGGTTGCCCACCGGGCTTTGCCCTATGCCAATCCCGGCATCAGTGCCCCCGAGCTGCATCGGCTGCCGGAAGACTATGTCATCGGCCTGGCGCTCAAAACCGGCTTTCGCCTGGATGGGGTTTCCGAAATCAATGAAAACCCCAGGGATCCGCTGACCATCAATGTCCACAGGCTGCCACCCGACCTGGCCTGGGGCGACACCTCGGCACAGAAAAAAGCCTACAAGAAAATCGGAGAAAGCGATCGGATGACGCTCCGATTCATCAAGCCTTGACTCACTTGCGTAAGTCGGCGATTTAATCGTACATTCCAGCGGCTCTGGCCCTATTCGGTAAAGCCTGCCGACTCGGTTCCGCGGGCCGATCCGGTAACCACAGAGACCAACCACCAAAAGCGTAGCACTTGGTGCTGCAATAAATATCCCGCAATGACCGGTAAACCGGATTTATCGTTCCGGCCCTCGTCCCGGCCGAGACCGATCCTGTCGCCCAGGCCTCGACGGGGGCGATGCCGCCCCGGTGGGGTGCACCCAGGCGAGCAAACTTGCACCGGGCTTGCAACTGCCCCCGCTTGCGGGCACCTTTCCGGCACCTCGAAAATGCCCGCACACCCCATCCGGTACGCTGGCTCCAAAGTCATCCGCAGAATTCTTCGGGCAGGTAAGTCGGGTTAAACTCTCTATTCGGTACCCACTCCTCAACCACGGAATCCATCACCCTCATCCGGTACCGGATAATTTTTTCTCCCAGGCGATCAGCGTCAAATCAGGACTGCCCCCAAGCGGCGTAGGCACCATAAAAAAGCCCCGAGCAATAAAAATTGATCGGGGCTTGAAATAAATGCCTGGCAGTGTCCTACTTTCACATGGGGATAGCCCCACACTATCATCGGCGCTGAGCCGTTTCACTGCCGAGTTCGGAATGGGATCGGGTGGTTCCTGCTCGCTATGGCCGCCAGGCAAACCGGAGACTAAGCGCCCTACGGGCCACCTAGTCTGAATTGGAAAGTTGTTAGTGCGGGTAATTAGGGTAATTATCCATAACCGTAACAGAATGCTTGGGTGTTATATGGCCAAGCCTCACGGGCAATTAGTACTGGTTAGCTTCACGCATTGCTGCGCTTCCACACCCAGCCTATCAACGTCGTAGTCTTCGACGGCCCTTCAGGGGCATCAAGTGCCCAGGGAGACCTCATCTTGGGGGGGGCTTCCCGCTTAGATGCTTTCAGCGGTTATCCCGTCCGTACATAGCTACCCGGCAATGCCACTGGCGTGACAACCGGAACACCAGAGGTACGTCCACTCCGGTCCTCTCGTACTAGGAGCAGCTCCCCTCAAGTCTCCAACGCCCACGGCAGATAGGGACCGAACTGTCTCACGACGTTCTGAACCCAGCTCGCGTACCACTTTAAATGGCGAACAGCCATACCCTTGGGACCTGCTTCAGCCCCAGGATGTGATGAGCCGACATCGAGGTGCCAAACTCCTCCGTCGATGTGAACTCTTGGGAGGAATCAGCCTGTTATCCCCGGAGTACCTTTTATCCGTTGAGCGATGGCCCTTCCATACAGAACCACCGGATCACTAAGACCGGCTTTCGCCCCTGCTCGACTTGTCTGTCTCGCAGTCAAGCACCCTTATGCCTTTGCACTAAACGCACGATTTCCGACCGTGCTTAGGGTACCTTTGTGCTCCTCCGTTACTCTTTGGGAGGAGACCGCCCCAGTCAAACTACCCACCATGCACTGTCCCCGACCCGGATAACGGGCCTAGGTTAGAATCCCGAACAGACCAGGCTGGTATTTCAAGGATGGCTCCACCGGAACTGGCGTCCCGGCTTCAAAGCCTCCCAGCTATCCTACACAGGTATGTTCAAAATCCAGTGCAAAGTTATAGTAAAGGTTCACGGGGTCTTTCCGTCTAGCCGCGGGTACACTGCATCTTCACAGCGATTTCAATTTCACTGAGTCTCGGGTGGAGACAGCGCCGCCATCGTTACGCCATTCGTGCAGGTCGGAACTTACCCGACAAGGAATTTCGCTACCTTAGGACCGTTATAGTTACGGCCGCCGTTTACCGGGGCTTCGATCAAGAGCTTCGCTTACGCTAACCCCATCAATTAACCTTCCGGCACCGGGCAGGCGTCACACCCTATACGTCCTCTTACGAGTTTGCAGAGTGCTGTGTTTTTGATAAACAGTCGCAGCGGCCTGGCTACTGCGGCCCCCTTCCGCTCCGGCAGCAAGTGCCTTCACGTACCAGGGGCGTACCTTCTCCCGAAGTTACGGTACCATTTTGCCTAGTTCCTTCACCCGAGTTCTCTCAAGCGCCTTAGGATTCTCTCCTCGCCCACCTGTGTCGGTTTACGGTACGGTCACGCATTACCTGAAGCTTAGAGGCTTTTCCTGGAAGCATGGCATCAATTACTTCCTCCGCGCCGAAGCTTGGAGTCGTCATCACATCTCGAGATTGATTTTCCGGATTTGCCTGGAAAATCTCCCTACCTGCTTGAACCGGGACAACCAACGCCCGGCTAACCTAGCCTTCTCCGTCCCCCCATCGCAGTAATGCATGGTGCAGGAATGTTGACCTGCTTCCCATCGACTACGCCTTTCGACCTCGCCTTAGGGGCCGACTCACCCTGCGCCGATTAACGTTGCGCAGGAAACCTTGGGCTTACGGCGAACGGGCTTTTCACCCGTTTTATCGTTACTCATATCAGCATTCGCACTTCCGATACCTCCAGCATGCCTTACGGCACACCTTCGCAGGCTTACGGAACGCTCCTCTACCGCGCACGGAATCCGAAGATTCCATGCACCCGCAGCTTCGGTACATGGCTTGAGCCCCGTTAAATCTTCCGCGCGGGATGACTAGACCAGTGAGCTATTACGCTTTCTTTAAAGGATGGCTGCTTCTAAGCCAACCTCCTGGCTGTCTATGCCTTCCCACATCGTTTGCCACTTAGCCATGACTTGGGGACCTTAGCTGGCGGTCTGGGCTGTTTCCCTTTTGACGACGGACCTTATCACCCGCCGTCTGTCTCCCGTGATTGCACTTCCTGGTATTCGGAGTTTGCATCGGTTTGGTAAGTCGGGATGACCCCCTAGCCGAAACAGTGCTCTACCCCCAGGAGTGAGACACGAGGCGCTACCTAAATAGCTTTCGAGGAGAACCAGCTATCTCCGAGCTTGTTTAGCCTTTCACTCCTATCCACAGCTCATCCGAAGACTTTTCAACGTCTACCGGTTCGGGCCTCCAGTGAGAATTACCCCACCTTCACCCTGGCCATGGATAGATCGCCCGGTTTCGGGTCTAATCCCAGCGACTGATCGCCCATTTAAGACTCGGTTTCCCTCCGGCTCCCCTATTCGGTTAGCCTTGCCACTGAAATTAAGTCGCTGACCCATTATACAAAAGGTACGCGGTCACCCGGCCGAAGCCAGGCTCCCACTGCTTGTACGCATACGGTTTCAGGTTCTATTTCACTCCCCTATCAGGGGTTCTTTTCGCCTTTCCCTCACGGTACTGGTTCACTATCGGTCGGCAGAGAGTATTTAGCCTTGGAGGATGGTCCCCCCATGTTCAGACAGGATAACACGTGTCCCGCCCTACTCGATTTCACCTGTGTGGCCCTTTCGTATACAGGGCTATCACCTTCTATGGCTGAACTTTCCAGAACATTCCACTAGAACCATACAGGCTTAAGGGCTGTTCCCCGTTCGCTCGCCGCTACTAAGGGAATCTCGGTTGATTTCTTTTCCTCCGGGTACTTAGATGGTTCAGTTCCCCGGGTTCGCCTTGTACACCTATGAATTCAGTGCACAATACCGCGTAAAGCGGTGGGTTTCCCCATTCGGAAATCTCCGGATCAAAGCCAGTTTGCCGACTCCCCGAAGCTTATCGCAGGCTACCACGTCCTTCATCGCCTTCTGCCGCCTAGGCATCCACCATATGCGCTTATTCACTTGGCCATATAACCCCAAACATTCTCTGTCTGAGTTGACCTTAACTATCACGCTGAATGAATAATTACTTAATATTTTGCATAAATGCAAAAAAATCCTAAGCACTAACAACTTTCCAAATTATTAAAGAACGGGCCTTAAAAACATATATTATCCAAACGAATTTTTTATTCAGATAAATAATAGAATATGGTGGAGCTGACCGGGATCGAACCGGTGACCCCCTGCTTGCAAAGCAGGTGCTCTCCCAGCTGAGCTACAGCCCCCTAACCGACTGTGATTCTCACTTCAAAACCCAGTTAGTTCCAGCTTGCCAAATCAGCCAAAAACAAATCAACGAATTAGACAGGGCAAGCCGAATCCACGGGGGGGAAGTAACGTAGACTGGTGGGTCTGGGAGGATTTGAACCACCGACCTCACCCTTATCAGGGGTGCGCTCTAACCAACTGAGCTACAGACCCGACTCACTACATCACTGTCCTATAGCCGTTCTATCGAGGAAAAGCAACTTGTGTGGACGCCCGAGTAGCCATGTATCGACTTCTCTTTAAAGGAGGTGATCCAGCCGCACCTTCCGGTACGGCTACCTTGTTACGACTTCACCCCAGTCGCCGACCCCACCGTGGACGGCGCCCTCCCGAAGGTTAGGCTACCGGCTTCTGGTGCAACCGACTCCCATGGTGTGACGGGCGGTGTGTACAAGGCCCGGGAACGTATTCACCGCGGCGTAGCTGATCCGCGATTACTAGCGATTCCGACTTCATGCAGTCGAGTTGCAGACTGCAATCCGGACTACGACCGGCTTTCTGGGATTGGCTCCCCCTCGCGGGTTGGCGACCCTCTGTACCGGCCATTGTAGCGCGTGTGTAGCCCTGCTCATAAGGGCCATGATGACTTGACGTCGTCCCCACCTTCCTCCGGTTTGTCACCGGCAGTCTCCCTAGAGTTCCCACCATTACGTGCTGGCAACTAAGGACAAGGGTTGCGCTCGTTGCGGGACTTAACCCAACATCTCACGACACGAGCTGACGACAGCCATGCAGCACCTGTCACCGAGTTCCCGAAGGCACTCCCCCATCTCTGGGGGATTCTCGGGATGTCAAGAGCAGGTAAGGTTCTTCGCGTTGCATCGAATTAAACCACACGCTCCACCGCTTGTGCGGGCCCCCGTCAATTCCTTTGAGTTTCAACCTTGCGGCCGTACTCCCCAGGCGGAGAACTTATCGCGTTAGCTTCGCCACTGAAAGGTTATTCCTCCCAACGGCTAGTTCTCATCGTTTAGGGCGTGGACTACCAGGGTATCTAATCCTGTTTGCTCCCCACGCTTTCGTGCCTCAGCGTCAGTTGTGGTCCAGGTGGCCGCCTTCGCCACCGGTGTTCTTCCCGATATCTACGCATTTCACCGCTACACCGGGAATTCCACCACCCTCTACCACACTCTAGTTAAACAGTATCGAATGCAGTTCCCAGGTTAAGCCCGGGGATTTCACATCCGACTTATCCAACCGCCTACGCACCCTTTACGCCCAGTAATTCCGATTAACGCTCGCACCCTCCGTATTACCGCGGCTGCTGGCACGGAGTTAGCCGGTGCTTCTTATGCCGGTAACGTCAATTCCTGGCGATATTAGCGCCAGAAACCATCTTCCCGACCGAAAGTGCTTTACAACCCGCAGGCCTTCTTCACACACGCGGCATTGCTGGATCAGGGTTGCCCCCATTGTCCAATATTCCCCACTGCTGCCTCCCGTAGGAGTCTGGGCCGTGTCTCAGTCCCAGTG
>JALUYA010000027.1 GCA_027018875.1 Gammaproteobacteria bacterium | reverse complement strand
ACCCTGAGCCTGGCCGGTATCACGATCATCGACAGAGGATTATGCGCCACGGTCCCCCGGCACACTCGCTCGTGCCTCGCTCGGCGCCGCGTGCCCGCGGCGCATAATCCGCGCTATGTGTAACTGGCCGGGGGCGAGCTGCGCCCGCCCGCAAGGTGCGGCTGCGCCGAAGAATCTGTCCATTGCCCCGCCCGCCGGTCCACGCCGGCGGGCTCCAGCCCGCTCACGCGCTCTTCCGTCCCCTTCGCGCGGCCCGGCGCCCACCCCAAGAGAAAGCGCAGCTAAAGAAAAAAGACGCCTCGCGCTGCTAAACTCCCTCTCATGACAAACGCCTGTCCAGCCGAAAAACCGCATCAAGGGCAAAAAAACCGGAATCGTCGAGCGCGTCGGCGAAAATTGGCTGCAAGCCGTTATCGCACCAAGGAAAAATTACGATCTGGGCGGAGAACTGCGTCAGGGCCGCACGTTGACTACAACGCGCGCCTCTACGATCCGGCACTGGGGCGCTTTCTCTCCACCGATCCGCTCATCGCCCACCCCGGCTCCACCCAGTCCATCAACCCCTACAGCTACGTAGAGAACAATCCACTGAACAAGACCGATCCGACCGGGGAGGCGGATGTTTGCTCGGGCGGTAATCAACAAGTCTGCAATCTCAGTGCCAAGGATGTGCAGAAGGTTTCGGTCAATTCGGATGGGTCGGTAACCGCAACGCTGAATAACGGCAAGACCGTTAGCAGTGCGGCGGGTTCGCTCAGTACCGGGCAAATGATGGACTTGGCAGCAGGAGTCGCCGACCAGATCCCGGGGAACAATATCAATCTGGACGCCTTAGATAAAGCCGTCACCAGCGCGGATCCCAACAAAACCTCAACGCATAACTTTTCCTTGAAAGATATGCATAAAGGGTTGGTCGGTGCCTGTGTGTACAACACGAAATGTAGTGGGGTGGGTTATATCGGTCGCAAGAAAACGTATCTCGACAACAAGAGCGGGTTCAAGGCGGGTCTGTTCAAGAACGGAAGAACGGGCAACTACATTGGGGCTTTTGCGGGCGTGGACGGGTTTGGCGCCTGGAATGATATTTGGGGAAGTTTAAGACAGATGATCGGGCTGCGATCGAAGCAGTTTGATGAGGCAGTAGCATTGGCCAAGAGGTGGAGCGTCAGATTGGGTTCTAGTCTGTCTTTTGTAGGCCATTCTCTGGGCGGTGGATTGGCAACTCTGGCGGCTTTAGTGACAAAAAGGCATGCGACAATTTTTAATGCCGAGTGGTTAAGCAATGGCACGATTGATCGTTATCATCTAAATACCGCCCTAGCCTCTAGTCTGATTACGGCCTACCACACGGGGCAGGATCCACTGACCTTAATCCAGCATTTCTGGCCGGGATTGAATGAATTGGGACGGCAGGAAGAACTGGGCGATGGCGGGCACGGTATAGGATCCGTGTTGGGGGCATTCTGATGGCCGCCTTGGGTATCGGGGGTTTCATGGGAAAAGCTAACGACGTCGGACTTGACAGACGATTGGTACAAATACGTTGGCTAAAAGTAACTGCCTTGGTGGTTACAGCCGTTATGATGATGATTCTTTCCGGCTGTACGGGTAACGCGATGGAATCCGAGCCTGACAAGCCGATAGACGTCATGACGCCGACGGAACTCTTCGCTGACCCGGGGCTCAGGGCGTTGGCGGAAGCCGCGCAGCATGGAAATGTCAAGAAGATCGATGCGTTGATCGCGAAAGGGGTCAATGTTAACGGCAAGGGGCGATATGGAGAAACGCCGCTGTATGCAGCTTTCCAGGTGCGCAACAAGAGGGGATTCAAGGCGCTTTTGGAACATGGGGCAAATCCCAACTTTATTGACGCTAACGGCCAGACGTTAATGAACGATATAGCGGG
>JALUYA010000026.1 GCA_027018875.1 Gammaproteobacteria bacterium | reverse complement strand
GCCTATACCGGCTATCTGCTCTCCACGGTGGTGGCTGCCGGTACGGCCTGATCTGCGTGCCGATGTGAGGCCAGCGCTAACCGGCTTCACCGTCTCCCAACAGCTCCGTCAGCCTTGCGCGCACCTCGGTCATGACTTCGTCCAGGTCGGCTTTGGTCTTACCGGCCGTATCCAGCGGTTCTCCTACCCTCACATCCACCGGCTGCCCGAGGTTGATCTGCCAGGTGCGGGCCGGTAAAACACGGTGGATACCCCGCACGGCCACCGGCACGATCACCGCCTCAGTATCCAGCGCCAGGTGAAAACAGCCTTTCTTGAAAGGCAGAAGCTTTCCGTCCGGCGAGCGGGTTCCCTCGGGCGCGGCCCAGAGCACGATTCCGCTTTCCATCATCGCCCGGGCCTTCTCCAGATCCCTGACTGCACGTTGCCGATTGGAGCGGTCTACTGAGGGGAATTCCGCTGCACGCATCGCCTGCCCCAGCAGCGGGATACTGAACAGCTCCTTTTTTGCCAGCATACGGATCGATCCCGGCAACGATACGAAGGTAACCGGAATATCATAGTGGCTGGCATGAGTGCACATGATGATGTACCGGCGCCCGTCGCCGAAATCAGGCACTTGCCCGCGTACGGTGAGGCTGGCACGAACCAGTCGTAACAGCGAGGCCGACCACTCGCGGCAGTATTTGTCGACGATGGGCCGGTTCAACCTCCCGAACAGCGCCCTCAGCAAAACCAATAGGGAAAAGAGTGCTGTCAATCCGACACTGCCCAGAACCACACCCGCCCGCCGAAGAAGCGTTGCTGACTCCGTTAGCGGATTCATCTTCAATCGAATCATCTCAGCACCCTTCTCTGTTTCCCGGGTTCGTTCGCGGCCTCGTTGCTGCGCGTTCAATAGGGGGCGAATTATAGCGACTGAAAAACCCGTTGAATAACACACAAAAGTATTGATTAATTTTTAACCATTACCTATAAGATATAAGGATATAACCGCGAAGAATTGAAAAAGCAGTCCCACCGTCCGACGACAACCCTAAGAAGGAGACGGATAATGAAGCAGGAATCAGCGCTGATGCGCGGCCCGAATGACCCGGGCCTTCAGAACCCCTCCCGCCGCACCCTGCTACTTGGCAGTGCCGGCGCCATGGCCGCGGTAAGCGTGCTGGGATTTACGCCCCTTGCCAAAGCCGATGAACCAAAATCACTCCCGGATTACGCCGCCTGGAAAGAACGCAACGCCCTGATTGTTCACAGCGCAAACACGATGGAAACCCAACGGGGGGCCATCGGCAATGGCGTTATTACCTCAAGTGACCGCTTGTTCGTTCGTAATAACCTGCCCGCGCCACCAGCCTCGGTAACCGATAACCCCGATGTCTGGGAGGTGCGGATCGAGGGCGTGAAAAATCCCCGAACCCTGACGGTCGGCGACCTGAAACAGATGGGGGTTACCACCGTTGCCTCCGTATTACAGTGTTCCGGTAACGGTCGCGCCTTCTTCCCCCATGGCGCGAGTGGTACCCAATGGTCTGTTGGCGCTGCGGGCTGCATCATGTGGACCGGTGTACCGCTGAAAGATGTTGTGGAGGCTCTTGGCGGCCCTGTTGACGGTACACGGTACATCACCAGCACCGGCGGCGAGACACTTCCCGACGGCCTGGACCCGAAAACGATTATCGTGGAACGTTCCGTTCCCACCCGTGCCATGGAAACCGCATTGCTGGCCTGGGAAATGAATGACGAGCCTCTGACCCACACGCACGGTGGCCCGCTAAGAATGGTTGTGCCGGGTTACTACGGCGTGAACAACGTGAAGTACGTCAAGAACCTTGCCTTCACCGAAAACCAGACGGACGCCAAGATCCAGGCTTCAGGCTACCGGGTTCGTGATGTCGGCGTGAAAGGCGCCCCGGATCA
>JALUYA010000025.1 GCA_027018875.1 Gammaproteobacteria bacterium | reverse complement strand
ATCATCAAAATACAAACCCTGTTTTCCACAAGGCCGTTGCGCATTCGCGCTCAGCCATTTCCTGATCAATGAAATTGCAGTGCTTGCCGGGGATGTCGTTTTGATAAATTTAAATCACGGATTCAGGCGACATTTATAGGACTTTTAACATCGGCACTGACGCCAGTAGCTGCTCCAGGGCGGGGATGAGGTAGTGCTCACTGATTTTCCCGACGCTACACACGACCTCGAATTGAGTGACCTCATCGACGGCGTTGATGTGGTAAACCCCCTTGTGTTTGTCCAAATCCCCTTGATGTACCGTATCAATGCGAATATACCCAGGTTAGCCATCGGGCCGGGGTTTGCGACGTTCGCCAATCTTTGAAGGCTTGGACCGGGTCTTTTCGAAGTGGCGTCGTTGGCGGGTGTCATGTTGGAAATACGACCCTCCCTTCAGACTCATTTCATATTAGACAAGACTGGCTGCTGACAGATTCGATAATGCACGTTAAACTGGAAAGCCCACAATGAATCCAAAACCTTCGAATATGATCACGAGCCTATGGCAGCGCTGTCTTCAACTCCTGGAAGAGGAGTGTCCAGAGCGCGACCTAAATCTATGGCTCCGTCCCCTGCATGCCGAAGCCCAAGGTGACAACTTACGCCTCCTGGCTCCAAACCGGTTTGTCATGAAGGAAGTGCAACTTCATTTTCTTCCTAGAATACAAGATATTATGTCATCATTGACCCCTACTCCAAATTTCAAGCTCAGCTTGGCTCTGGGAACAGGGGCCGCCTACCAGCCAAATACTTTTAAGTCTTCCTCTGGTATCCCTTCTTCTCCGCTTGGAAACCATATCAACCCAAATAATCTGTTCGAGAACTTTATCGAGGGTTCATCCAATCGAATGGCACGTGCCTCCGCCATGTTGGTTTCCGATCATCCAGGAGGACAATATAATCCTTTATTTGTCTATGGCGGTGTAGGACTCGGAAAAACTCATCTAATTCAGGCTATTGCCAATCACATGCTTAAAGAAAATCCATCTCGCCGAATTGCCTATGTCCAAGCCGAACGTTTTGTAGGAGAGATGGTTCAAGCATTACAGCAACGAAAAATTGATGAATTTAAACGTAATTACCGCTCTCTTGATACTCTCCTCATTGATGATATTCAGTTTTTTGCCAATAAAGATAGATCACAGGAAGAGTTTTTTTATACGTTTAATACATTGATCGAGGGTCAACATCAAATAATCCTAACCAGTGACCGTTACCCAAAAGAAATCACCGGTTTGGAGGAGCGGCTTAAATCCCGTTTTGGATGGGGTTTAATCGCTGCCATCGAGCCTCCCGAGTTGGAAACCCGGGTATTGATCGTCCAGCAAAAAGCCAAACAACAAGGCGTTTCCCTGCCGGATACTGTTGCCTTCTTCCTAGCGCAACGGATTAGATCTAATGTCCGTGAACTCGAAGGGGCACTTCGGCGCGTCATAGCAACGGCGCATTTCACTTCGCGGCCCATATCCATTGATTTAGCGCGTATGGCACTAAAAGATCTTCTGGCAATTCAACAAAAATTAGTTAGCATAGAAAATATTCAGCGCACCGTAGCAAATTACTTCAGAATTCGTCCATCGGATCTTTCATCCAAGAGCAGGAGCAGGTCCATCACTCGACCACGACAAATAGCTATGGCTCTATCCAAGGAGTTGACACGGCATAGTCTCCCTGAAATTGGATCGGCCTTTGGAGGGAGGGATCATAGTACGGTTTTACACGCATGTCGAAAAATAGCAGAACTTCGCTCCGGTGACATTCAAATTGATGATGACTATCAAAACTTATTACGATTACTTTCGGGATAAGCTGTGAATAAACGAGTTCTTTTGGAGGAAAATTCACAACCTAGAAATATATTCACAGATTATCCCCAGGGTACACAGAGAAAGTGAATGGAAAACTTGGTATCTAAGTTATGGTCATCAATAGCAAAACCAGGGGTTAACCATTTATCCCCTAAGCCTGTAATTAGGAGTAACTATGTATATTGAATTATTAAGAGAGGATTTATTACGTCCATTGCAGAGCATTATCGGAGTTGTTGAAAAGAGGCAAACATTAGCTATCTTGGCTAATGTTTGTATTAAAACAATATCCGAATCAGAACTTCGGCTAACCACGACGGATCTTGAAATAGAAATGTCGGCCGATCTAAATGGTAAAGTCATCGATTTGGGAACGGTAACCTCTCCGGCACGGAAATTATTGGATATTTGTAAGGCACTTCCGGAGGGAAGCACCTTGACGCTGAGGTTTAAAAACGAGAGGTTGTACCTTGAATCTGGATGTAGCCGCTTTGTTTTATCCACCCTTCCTGCAGATGAGTTTCCTTGTATTGAAGGTAAAAATCAAGGAATTAATTTTTTGGTTCCAGCACAAATTTTTATGGAATTATTAAAGAAAACTTCCTTTGCTATGGCACAGCAAGATGTCCGTTATTATCTGACCGGGCTTCTTTTAGAGGTTGAAAGTAATTTACTGCGGGCCGTGGGAACCGATGGTCATCGGTTGGCCTTGAGTGAATGTGCTATGCCGGAATTAAGTATTGAGTCGAAGCGTGCCGTAATCCTTCCGCGGAAGGCAATTAATGAGTTAGAACGCCTTTTGGGGGCGGTTGAAACGAGCTTGGATATTACCGTAGGAGAGAGCCACGCCAGGTTTCAGATGGATTCCATTGTTTTGATAACAAAACTTATAGATGGAAAATTTCCTGACTATAATCGAGTTATCCCGGCAGCTAGCACCCGGAAGCTTCGAGTGGATCGGGCATCTTTTCATGAGTCGTTGACTCGCGTTTCTATCCTGGCAAATGAAGAATTCCGGGGTGTTCGGCTTGAGATTGACACAAAAGAATTAAGGCTTTTTGCACATAATCCAGAAAACGAAGAGGCGGAAGAGGCTTTCCCCGGACAGTATGAGGGGGAGAAGTTGGTTATCGCTTTTAATGCGGGTTATCTTCAGGATATGTTATCGGTAATCAAATCCGAGATGGTTGAATTTGGTTTTACCGGTGCCAATGCCAGTGCTTTAGTCCGTGAATCCGGAAAAACGAAATCACTATATGTGATTATGCCTATGCGGCTGTGATATTTACTTTTTTGTGGCTGGTCTCATGCCACGATTAGAGCGGTTGGAAATCGATCGTTTCCGTTGTCATACACATCTTCAGATGGAACTAGGAGAATGTGCATGGGTGCTTTTGGAAGGATCTAATGGAGCTGGAAAAACCAGTATTCTTGAAGCGATTTTTACGGTTTTGCGCGGGAAGAGTTTTCGTACGCGACGAATTTTGGATCAGATAGCCCAGGGAGAGGAAGAAGCACAAGTTCTTATTTGGGCGCAAAGTGAGAGGCTGCATCAGCTTGGACTTTCTTTACGGTCTACGCGGCGGTTGCAGCACGTGGATGGAAAAATAGGAGTTGCCGTAGCTGAAATCATTACATCTCTTCCAACTCTTTATCTAGGCGCAAAGTCCTATGAGTTAATCTCAGCGTCTCCTACATACCGACGTCAATTTTTGGATTGGGGTGCGTTTCACGTGGAACCTTCTTTTATCCAGATATGGCGGCGGTGGCGCCGGGCGCACCGGCAGAGAAACCGGGGGCTACGTACCGGGGTAAATTCGCCAGCATTATCCCCTTGGACTGTGGCAATGGCAGAATATGGGCAGATTCTTACTCAGTTTAGGGTAAGGCAGGTTGAACGGATTAATCAAATTCTTTCTGCCCATGAGGAATGGCGGGCTATCTTCTCTGGTGGGAAAATCCAATATAAGCAAGGTTGGGAACAGGGAAGTGATCTTCTTTCGGTGTTGGAGTATATAGGAAAACGCGAGGAAAAACTCGGGCAGAGTCTTGCGGGCCCTCACTTGGATGATTGGGTTTTAATGGTTGAAGGGAAGGAAGCTCGGAATTTATCCCGGGGACAACAGAAGTTGGCTGGTATGTGGTTGTGGCGGGCACAGTGCCAGTTACTTTCCGAAGCCGGCCGAGCGCCTATTCTTTTGTTAGATGACCTTGTTGCTGACCTGGATCGAACGGCTTGGAGGCAAGCTTTGCGCGCTCTTTCCGGGGTGGCGGGTCAAATTTGGGTATCTTTTCTCCCTGAGTTAGGTGAATTCCCGTTATGGGAAGGTTGTAAAAGGTTTCACGTGGAACCAGGGAAGGTGATTATGGTCGCTTGTTAAGCAAGGGATCTATCTCTATTATGCAGGGTATAATAGAACCAATGGTTTATGGAAATAAGTATGGCTGCAGCCGCTGAATACACTTCAAAAAACATTAAGATTCTTAGAGGGCTCGATGCGGTAAGAAAACGTCCCGGTATGTATATTGGGGATACCGATGATGGTACGGGCTTGCATCGGATGATTTACGAGATAGTGGATAACTCTATCGACGAAGCTTTAGCAGGATATTGCCATAAGATAAAGGTTATTCTGCATATGAATGGTAGTGTCACTGTTAGCGATGATGGCCGTGGAATTCCTGTAGATATTCATCCCGAGGAAGGTCGGTCGGCGGCCGAAGTGATTATGATGACACTGCATGCTGGTGCAAAATTTGATGACAATGCTTACAAGGTGTCGGGTGGATTGCATGGCGTGGGTGTTTCGGTAGTTAATGCGCTTTCGGATCAGCTTGAGTTGCGTATTTCCCGGGATGGTCGTTTTTATGAGCAAATCTATCATCTGGGAGTGCCGGAAACTGCTTTGCAGGATATGGGGGAAACGGATAAAAGAGGAACAGAAATACGGTTTTTCCCCAGTCCTACAATTTTTACTCATATTGAGTTTCGGTTTGACACGGTAGCCAATCGGCTACGTGAGATGGCTTTTTTAAATTCTGGCGTTTATATCATCCTTCAAGATGAACGGGATGGACGAGAGGAGATATTTCATTATGAAGGTGGCTTGCAAGCCTTTGTGGCCCATTTAAATCGGAAAAGAACGGTATTGCACCCAGGGATTTTTTACTTTACGGCGGAAAGGGATGACATCACGATAGAATTAGCAATGCAATGGAGTGATGGCTATCAAGAAAATGTATTTTGTTTCACTAATAATATTCCTCAGCGGGATGGAGGTTCACATCTTGCTGGGTTGCGCGGGGCACTGACACGAACAATTAATCATTATGCGGAACAGGAGGGGTGGACTAAACGCGATAAAATTTCTCTTTCAGGCGATGATTCTCGTGAGGGTTTGACCGCCGTGTTGTCGGTAAAGGTTCCTGATCCTAAATTCTCGTCGCAAACCAAGGATAAGTTGGTTTCCTCCGAAGTAAAGGCGGTTGTGGAAAGATTGACTTCCCGTTATTTTGAGGATTACTTACTGGAGCACCCGGTTGAAGCTAAAGCCATTGTAGGGAAAATTATTGAAGCGGCTCATGCACGCGAGGCCGCACGAAAAGCGAGGGAAATGACGCGGCGAAAAGGTGCTATGGATGTAGCTGGACTTCCGGGAAAACTTGCTGATTGCCAGGAACATGATCCGGGAAAATCTGAATTGTTCGTGGTGGAGGGAGATTCCGCCGGGGGATCGGCTAAACAGGCGCGAGATCGGCGTATCCAGGCTATTCTGCCATTGAAGGGGAAAATTCTTAATGTCGAGAAGGCCCGATTTGATCGGATGTTATCTTCGGTTGAGGTGGGCACACTGATTACTGCCTTGGGTTGTGGTATTGGTCACGATGACTTTAATCCAGATAAATTACGTTATCACCGCATTATTATCATGACGGATGCCGATGTTGATGGTGCGCATATTCGTACTTTATTACTGACATTTTTCTATCGTCAGATGCACGAACTGATTGAGCGGGGACATATCTATATTGCTCAACCTCCGTTGTATAAAATCAAAAGCGGAAAGCGGGAAAATTATATAAAGGATGAGACCGCCCTGGCATTACATTTATTGGCGGTGGCCCTAGAGGGCGCCGAATATCGCCCGCGGAATAATGCAGACCCGATTGGTGCCGAAACGCTGGCGGGGTTGGCACGCGAGCACTTGGCGGTGGAGCGGATCATCGATCGCCTGTCACAGAGGTATGAGCGGGCGGCAGTGGAGGCGCTTGTAGATATACCGCCCTTGCAGCCGGATATCTGGAGTAACAAGGAAGCGCTTGATGAACGGTTGGAAATGTGGCGCCTTGCGGCTATAAGCCAGGGGGGGGATGGCACCCGGTACGAATTTAATGCGGTTTCAATGGAGAAGGGACCTGCGGTTAAACTTATTCGCTATAAAAACGGAATAACCAGTGAAGAGTATTATCCCAGTGGGTTTTTCTTGAGTCCTGAGTATCAGGCTATCTCTCGGCATATAGAACGACTGGATGGACTTGTTGGGGAAGGAGCACAGATTAGCCGGGGTGAACGGAGTCAAAATATCACTCGCTTCTCTGAAGTGGTTGAGTGGCTGATGGCCGAAGCTCGGCGAGGTATGTCGGTACAACGCTATAAGGGATTGGGTGAAATGAACCCAGATCAGCTTTGGGAAACTACGATGGATCCCGCTATGCGCCGTTTGGTTCAAGTTCGCATTGAAGACGCGGCAGAAGCGGATGATGTTTTTACCACTTTAATGGGAGATCAAGTCGAACCACGACGGGAATTTATTGAGCAGAATGCCTTGGCCGTTTCTAATTTAGATATCTAAATACTTAAGTAACATATTGTTATAATTGGATTTAATTTATTTGTGACGCATATATCCTAGACTGATCTCGTTCATATTATGTTCAATCCAGTGTTGAACCTCCAGGCTGATCTCTTGCGCCGAGCGGCCGGAGGATGAAATCGGCAAGCCGATGATTACCCGTACCGTCCCGGGTTGTTTTATAAAACTTTTGCGGGGCCAGAAATCCGCTGCATTATGCGCCACCGGGATTATTGGAACGTTGCATTCCCTGGCCAACAAGGCGCCGGATAGCCCATATCTGCGCGTAGTACCGGGAGGTGTGCGATGCCCTTCTGGATATAAAATAATCACATAATGCCGCGCCAGAAGATGCTTTCCCCGGCGTAGAATTTTAGCGATAGCCTTGTGGCGATTACTGCGGTTAATGCCAATGGCGCCTAATCGAGCAATAGCCCATCCAACTACGGGGATCCATAGAAGTTCACGCTTGAGGATATATGTAAGCTTATGTACCAATACCAAGGGGATGAAAGTCTCCCATGTGGATTGATGCTTCCAAGCAAAAATATATCCGCCCCCGGGCGGGAGATTATTTTGTCCGCTGATAAAATAATCAAGGCGGATGATTTTTTTCATGATCCAGAATAGCAGCCGCCCATAATTTTGAGTAATGATTTCTATGGGTCGCCTTCCAAAAGGTAGGGAAAGTAGTACCGGGATGGAATATAATATGATTGCGGTTGTATAAGAGACATTGAAGGCAAGGGAGCGAATAAATAACTTCGTCCGGGTAGGAACAATGGCGGGAAGCGCGTTTATAGCCGTAGCAAGATCGGGATAATGTTCAGGTTCGCGCCCGGCCGCACGTTCGATGTGTAAAGACTCAACTCCATGGCCCGTTAAAACCAAGATACCGCGTGCACCGATGGCCCGGGCTGCCGCAAGATCCTTTGTATTATCGCCAATAAAGATTAGTTCTTGAGGGCTGACCTGGTGATCTCTGGCTATGGCCTGCAACAGACCAGGGGCGGGTTTACGGCAATTACAGCCTGCGCTTGGCGCATGGGGGCAAATATAAAATCCGGCGATTCTTGCCCCTTGCTGTGCCGCCTCCAGCCTGATGCGCCGATGAATTGCAGCCACGGCTTCCGCAGAATACAATCCCCGGCCAATACCGGATTGATTAGTTGCAATCACAATTTCAAAACCGGCGCGCGTCAGCTGAGCCATCGCCGAAATGCTACCCGGGATGGGGATCCATTCGTCTACGGATTTAACGTAGTCCGGGCGATCCTTATTGATTACACCATCGCGGTCCAGGACGATCAGTTTCATGTCGGTATAGTGGGTTGTTGCAATTTCCCAATATCCGCTATACTGAGAAACAGGGTCTGTAGACGGGAAAGTAACTTCAATCTGCGATGGCGAACAGATCGATCAGGAGCCATAACCAAGACTGAATCAAAAAATTCATTGAGTGGTTGGTATAGCTTGACAAGTGTATTTAATGCCTGCGGATATTCTCTTGCATTTAAGCTGGAGGCAATTTGTTTGCTCGCTTGCTGCAGTGCGGTTTCCAGGGTTTGCTCCGCCGACTCGAGGGGGGCCGCGGGAGCCGTGGAATCCATGGGGGAGGAGTGTCTTTGAGCCTGCCGAAGAATATTGGCTATACGCTTGTTAGCGGCGGCCAGGGCAATAATTTCCGGGTGTCGTCGCAGTGCCGTGAGGGCTTCGATCCGGGCCATCACATCAGCGGGTTCCAAGGGGGCTACGGCAAGTACGGCATTAACCACATCGGCTGCTGCGCCGCGATCGAGCAACAGGCTACGCAAGCGTTCAACCAAAAATGCATGCAAGGCGGGCGCAGAATTTTGCGTATCGAGTTCCTGGGGGTATAATTTGGCCGCCTCTTCCAGCAGAGGTTCCAAGTTGATGGAGGAAACAGAGTCGGCGGCGATGCGGATTAAGCCGAATGCGGCACGGCGTAACCCAAAGGCATCTTTGGTTGCAGTGGGCTCGAGACCGGCCGCGAAGCCGCCGATCAATGTATCGAGGCGGTCGGCAAAAGCCAGGGCCAGACCGCAGGGCGTATCGGGTAAAGGATCATTTGGACCCGCCGGTAAATACTGCGTGGAAATGGCCGCGGAAACTGCTTTGGATTCACCGCTTTCACTTGCGTATTGGCCACCGAGAATTCCCTGAAGTTCTGGAAACTCGATCACCAATCCAGTGGCTAGATCGCACTTGCAAAGGTACGCGGCGCGCTCAAGTTGATCGGTGTCAACAGAGAAGATCTTGGCAATCCGGGGAGCCATGCGAACCAGGCGCAAAGACTTTTCCGCCATGGATCCCAAGTGGGGGGCAAAGGTCAGGGCACCAAGATCTTTAAAATAAGTCTCAAAATTACGTTTTCGGTCACGTTGGTAATGGAACCTGGCATCTTCCAATCGTGGCCGGACGACGCGTTCGAGTCCATGGCGCACCTGTTCCGGTTCGCGGCTTTCAAGGTTGAGTACCGCGATAAACCGAGGGAGCAACCGGCGGGTGGATGCTTCACGAAGCGGGATGAAGCGTTGATGGTGGACCAGGGTGGTGATTAAGACCGGCTCTGGGAGTGCCAGATACTCGGGTGCGTAACTTGCTTCAAGCACGCTGGGCCATTCCACCATGCCGGTTATCTCGGTGAAAAGCAGATCCGGAGCATCCGCGATTGCACCGTGTTCCGAGGCCAGAGCCGTTACCTTCTGGCGAATGCGCCGTTCACGCTCATCGGCATCCACCACGACGCGGGCCGACAGGAGGGCATCGGAGTAGTTAGTAAGGGCAGGCAATTCAACCGGCCCGGGATGATGAAACCGATGGCCGAAGCTGGTGCCGGAACTGGATAGTCCAAACGCCATAAAGGGAATAATTTGCTTATCCAGGCGGGCAACCAGCCACCGAACCGGGCGTAAGAACTCGGCCTTTTCTTCACCCCATCGCATCCGTCGCGGTAAGGGCAGAGAAGTCAACATTCGCGGTAATCGCGCGGACAGGATCTCGAGTGCCGGGAGGCCGGGTTGCACCCGATGCAGCTGCAACCAAGCACCTTCGGGGGTTTGCAGAGTTTGCAACTCGGCGACATCGACACCGGCGGAATGTGCGAAGCCCAGCGCCGCCGCGGTGGCTCGGCCCTTGTTGTCAAAGGCTATGTCGAGGCTTGGCCCGCGCCGCTCGATGAGTTGCTGGGGTTGGGTCGCGGGAACATCAAAAGCCAGCACGGCAAGGCGGCGGGGAGTGCTGTAGTATTGGATCTTCCGCGCGGATAACCGCTGCTTGTGTAACAGGGATTCCAAGGCATTCGCGAGTGCCTGTGCCAGCGCCCGTTGGGCTCCGGCGGGTAATTCTTCGGTACCAATCTCGATCAGAAGGGTCCGGGATGGTAATTCACTCATATGGATGGCTCACTCTCGATCCAGGCGCGGGCCAGACCGGAGGCCATACGGCGTACCTGAAGGATGCGTCGTTGGCGGTCGGTAACGGAAAGTGCGCGACGGGAATCGAGCAGGTTAAATACGTGAGAAGCCTCGAGTACACATTCATAAGCTGGCATGAGAGCCCCTGCGGATAGCAGTTTCCGGTGGGAAATTTCGGCTGCTGTAAAACGGGTGGAAAGTGCCTGGATGTCGGCCAGGTCAAAGTTGTAAAGGGACTGTTCGTACTCATTCCGCAGGTACAGATCTCCGTAGCGGAGCACATCTTGACCGGTTTCATGCCAGATTAAATCATACATGCTGTCAACCTCTTGGAGGTACATGGCGATGCGCTCCAGCCCATAGGTTATTTCCCCGGTGATGGGGTGGCATTCCAGTCCACCAACCTGTTGAAAATAGGTAAATTGACTGATCTCCATCCCGTTAAGCCAGACTTCCCACCCCAGCCCCCAGGCGCCCAGGGTGGGCGATGTCCAGTCGTCTTCAACAAAGCGGATTTCATGGATTGAAAGATCCACTCCCAGCGCTTCGAGAGAGCCCAGGTAACGGGTTTGAATATCTTCGGGTGATGGTTTGAGTACTACCTGGAATTGGAAGTACTGTTGTCCGCGGTTGGGGTTTTTCCCATAGCGGCCATCCGTGGGCCGGCGGCAAGGCTGAAGAAAAGCGCCCCGCCAAGGCCGGGGACCCAGTGCACGCAAGAAGGTGGCGGGATGAAAGGTTGCCGCTCCCATAGGTAAATCATAAGGCTCAAGCAGGGCCGCACCTTGTTTCGACCAATACTGCTTCAGCCGGGAAATCAGTTCTTGAAAGGTTCGGGGTCGGCCTTGATTCATGCAAGCGTGCGCAAAATTGATAAAGGCGATAGTATATCGGCAGTGCCTATGCCGGGTGGGCCCTTGGCGCGGCGGGAGCAGACGTATCGCTCCGAGCAGCGGCTTCCGAGGAAGATGCAGAGGCGGCGCCCGAGCCGGCATTACCCGCTACATTCAGTGGAGAAAACGACATGACTGTTGATGAAATCCTCAAGCGATTCGCTACGGGCGAGATTGCATTTGCTGATTTACGGTTTACCGACACCCTCGGCAAGGAGCATCATGTCACCGTAAGTTCAGGTATCGTTGATTCCGGGTTTTTCGAGGCGGGAAAACCCTTTGATGGTTCTTCAATCGCCGGCTGGAAACAAATTAATGAATCCGACATGGTCTTGATGCCGGATGCCACAACGGCCGTAGTGGATCCGTTCACGGTTGACCCGACGCTGAATTTACGTTGTGATGTGGTGGAGCCGGTCACGTTGGAAGGCTACGACCAGGATCCGCGCTCGATCGCCAAACGTGCGGAAGCCTATCTGCTCTCTAGCGGGATTGCCGATACCGCCTGGTTCGGTCCAGAAAACGAGTTCTTTGTGTTCGATGATGTGCGCTGGGGTAGCTCGATCAGCGGCGCTTTCTATCAAGTGGATTCACGGGAAGCGAACTGGAATTCGGCACGCATTTATCCCAACGGTAATTTTGGTCATAGACCGGCGATAAAAGGTGGTTACTTTCCGGTTCCGCCGGTGGATACACTGCATGATCTACGCTCGGAAATGTGTCGTGTGTTGAATCAAATGGGCTTGGTTCCCGAGGTACATCATCATGAGGTCGCCACCGCCGGGCAATGCGAGATCGGGGTGCGAATGAATTCGCTGGTGCGTAAGGCGGATGAGATCCAGATCGTTAAATATGTGGTGATGAATGTTGCTCAGCAACACGGCAAAACGGCAACTTTTATGCCCAAGCCGCTGGTGGGGGACAACGGGAATGGCATGCACGTGCATCTCTCGCTGGCGAAGAAAGGCGAGAATCTGTTTGCTGGCGATGGGTATGGGGGGTTATCGGATACGGCATTGTATTTTATTGGTGGGATCATTAGCCATGCCCGGGCGCTTAATGCTTTTACTAATCCGGCCACCAATAGCTACAAACGGTTGGTACCGGGCTTCGAGGCCCCGGTCAAACTGGCCTATTCGGTGCGGAACCGCTCGGCTTCCATTCGGGTACCCTTTGCGCCCAGCACCAAGGGCCGACGCATCGAAATCCGTTTTCCGGATGGCCTGGCGAATCCCTATTTAGCCTTCAGTGCGCTGTTGCTCGCCGGCCTGGATGGCATCCTCAATCGGCGCCATCCCGGTGAGGCGATGGATAAGGATTTATACAATCTTCCTCCGGAAGTATCCCAGGATATTCCCGAGGTTGCCTATTCGCTGGAGGAATCACTCGCGGCGCTCAACAATGATCGTGAGTTTTTAACCGTGGGCGGCGTCTTTAGCGATTCGGCAATCGATGCCTATATCCGGCTCAAGGAGCAGGATGTGCAGCGTTTGCGTATGACCACCCATCCGATCGAGTTCGATCTTTATTACAGCCTCTGATTCGGGGGGGCAATGGGCTCGATCAAGGGGGGGTATCTAGGCCGGGACGACTTTTGCCATGACCAATGCCCCCGTCTTGGGGTGCTGTTAATCAATCTTGGTACCCCTAAAGCGGCTTCGCCTAGGGCGTTGCGCCGTTATCTAGCCGAATTTCTGAATGATCCGCGCGTGATTGAAATGCGCCCCTTGTGGCGTCGGGCGTTGGTGCACGGGGTGGTATTGCGAGTTCGTCCGCGCAGGAGTGCCCGTGCCTATCGAGCGGTTTGGACTCCGGCCGGATCGCCCCTGTTGGTTCATAGCCGGGCGCTGGAGCAGGGGCTGCGCAAGGCGCTGACCGTACGGCTGGAAGGCCCGGTTTCAGTGGCGTTAGGAATGTGCTATGGCGAACCCCGAATAGATACCGCACTGCGGCTTCTCTCCGATGCGGGGGCCGAGCGCATTGTGGCCCTCCCCTTGTATCCCCAGTATTCAGGGTCAAGCACCGGTGCCGCCTTCGATGCCGTGGCGGGCGCCATAGGGAAAATGCGGCGGGTTCCTGGGTTGCGGTTTGTGGACCATTATCATGATCATCCGCGTTATATCGCAGCTTTGGCCCAGAGCGTGCGCCACCATTGGGATAAGCATGGGACGACGGAGCGGCTACTGTTTTCCTTTCATGGGACCCCCCGTGCATCCCTATTGGCGGGGGATCCCTACTATTGCCAATGCCAGGCTACTGCTCGCCTGGTAGCCGAATCTTTGGTGCTGCCGCGTGCGGCCTGGGCGATCGCCTTTCAATCCCGGTTTGGACGGACTCGATGGCTGGAGCCGGCAACCGATACTACTCTGGTTGCCTGGGGGAATAGTGGGGTGAAATCGGTGAGTACGATCTGCCCCGGCTTCGCGGTGGATTGCCTGGAAACTCTTGAAGAGGTGGCCATCCGTTACCGCGAAGTGTTTCTGCGTGCCGGAGGAGTGCGCTTCGACTATATTCCGGCACTTAATTCCCATGCCTCCCATGTGGGTTTATTGGCCGAGCTGGTGGCACGGGAGGCATGCGGATGGCCCGAGGCTTTGGCAAGTTACAGCGCCGCGGCGGTAAACCGTGCGGTCCGGGAGCGGGTCCGCCGGGCTAAGCGCCAGGGTGCTGAACAATAGGATGCTCCGGTGAAAAGCCGGGCGCTGGACTAATCTGTATCAAATCGATCCCACCATCGCGGTGGCGCGGGGAGGGGGGTTTTCGGAAGGGGGGCCAGCTTCGCGCCGGCAAGCACGCGATAGACTTCGAATCCCCCCTTGCTATGTAGAGAGGTGATATAGCGGAGATAAGGTGGTGCCGGTGCCGGTGACAAAATTTGGGTTCCCCGGGCGCCATAGCGCGCCAGATCACTATGGGGAACCAACAGGTAAGCTCCGGCACGAAGTTTGCCGGAATGAATAGCGCCATACAGCGACCTGGAATCGCGGAACCAGGGCATGGGCGCGCCCAATTGCCACAAGACAAGTGACCGCGGCCAGCCATACATAACGATGGGACCCGGGGCTGCCGCCACCCGGCCTTTAAGCTGGGCGTAACTATGGTTGTCATCGATATGCGCCGAGGCGAAGGGCAGCCAGGTGGCGATAATTACGCCAAAAAACAGTAGAATGATCCCAATCCATACCGCCATGGTGCGGTGTAGCCCGGCCGTATGGCGGCGGAAGACCCACGCGAGAGCCATCAGTGCCAACCCGGTGAAGGCCGGGACGGCGGGAAGCAGATACTTGCTTTGCTTGGAAGCCGAAAGCGAAAAGAATATGATCAGGGTTATGCTCCAGGCGAAGAGCAGACGGGGCGAAAATTGGCGCAGGCGCCGGATGGCCAGAATCAACCCCAGGGGGAGTGCGAGCGACCAGGGGAAGTAATCTCCCCAAATGGTTTGCCCATACAGCCACCAGGGGTTGTCGTGCCCTCCAGCGCCGGCAAGAAAGCGGGTGATATTGTTATAGACAAATGCCGCGCGGACAAAATCCCAACTGACGAACAGGCCGCAGGCAAGATACCAGGCAGCCAGGGGGGCCAGGGCCAAGGCGGTGCCGCGTAACGGGCGTAGCGCCAAGATTGCTTGTGGGAATTTTTTCCAGGCCAGTGCTCCCACGCCGACGGCGAGGAGACGCTCACCGCCGATGGCGAGAACCACCAGAACCAGCCCAAGCGGTCCCTTAGCGAACACTGCCAGTGCCGTACCGCCCCATAGCAGCCAGGGGAAACGTCGGGGTTGCGGTGCGTTGACATATCCGAGCAGCGCCAGTGTGACGCCGGCGGCGAGCCAGCCGTCGGTCTGGGCAACGAAGAAGTTGTAGAGAACGGCAGGGGATACCAGGGCGGCCGCGGGCAACAGCCAGCGAGGTAGGCCGGGAACAAGTCGCCGCCCCAGGCGATAAACGGCGGCAAACCAGATCCACAGGGCAATCAGGTTGGGTAGTCGAATTGCGGGCAGGAGCGGCAGCCCGGCCTTGGCGAGCAGCATACTTAGCCAATAGTAGAAGGGAGGATATTCGATATAGGGCAGGCCGTTTTTCTCGGGTATCAACCACTGATGGTGTAGCAGCATTTGTTGCACGGCTACTGCAAAACGGGTTTCCATGGAGGGAATAGGGCCGTGGTTACCAAGGCCGATGGCAAACCCGATCGTGGCTAGTGCGATGATGCCAAGCAGGGCCAGGCGGTCGTAGGATTCGAACTGTAAGTGGCGCATGGGCGAAACATATCCTTTCACTGCGAGTCTAGCAGACGGAGCGAGGAGCCTGTTGGGCTCGGGCGATCCGCGCCAGGACAGCGGGAAAGTGAGTCAAACATTTCCAATTTTGAGGTGCATGATAAGTTGTCACAACGAGGAATGGAAAATAGTGAAGCTGCTATCGCACCAAGGCGGTGGATTAGGCCTAAGTCCGATAGCTTCTCGGAGGCTCAAGTTGGTTGACCAATAGCCTATACTCGCAATGTTTTTGTCGGGATAAGCATTAAGATGAAATCTGTGCCGCGACTGGAGGTTTCACAAGAGGCGGGACACCGCCGTATTCGCGTGAGTGGCGAATGGGTACTCTATGTACTGTTGGATCCACAATGTTCGGCGCTGAAGCAAGTGCAAGCGCTGGTTTTTGCGGCGGACGATATCTGGGATTTGACCGCTGTCGAGCGGCTCGACAGCGGCGGAGCCCTGATTCTGTGGCGTGTCTGGGGTGGCAAGCGGCCGCAATATGCCGCGGGGCTGGAGCGACACTCCAGCTGGTTCGAGCGGCTCGAAGCGATTCGTTTGCAGCGCCCCCCGCCCCCCAAACCATTCCTTCGTCCCGGGGAATTGCTCCATCGGCTCGGCGCTAACATTGCCGCCTTTGGGCATCAATTTTATGAAATTTTATTGCTGGTCGGGCAGTTCTTTGTTGATCTTTGGCACTGTGTTGAAAATCCCCGTCTGTTTCCATTGCGCGAATTATCCGCAACCATTTTTCGTGCCGGCGCCCAGTCGGTTTTTCTTCTTGCCTTCCTCGGCGTACTCATTGGCTTGGTGCTTACTTGGGAAATTGCCGGGAATCTAGTTCAGTTTGGACTTAACCAGCAGGTAATCAATGCCGTGGGGTTGGCTTTTACCCGGGAACTGGGGCCATTTATTGCGGCGTTGGTACTGGTGGGGCGGATCGGTAGCTCTACCACGGCCGGTATCGGGGCTATGCGGATCACCGAGGAGACCGATGCATTACGTGCCTTCGGGGTATCGCCCACCCTGCGGGTAGTCATGCCCAAAGTGCTTGGTATGACCATTGCGATGCCGCTTATGGTGGTATGGACGGACTTTTGGGGAATCTTGGGCGGAGTTTACCTGTCCGAAACGCAACTGGGTGTCACTTGGCAGATGTGGCTCAAGTGGTTTCCCGGGGCGGTACCGGTGGATGATTTCTTTATCGGTATCACCAAGGGAGCGATATTCGGGTTTCTTATCGGCATCTCCAGCGCCTACTATGGGTTGACCGCCCCGCCCGATACCCAGGGACTAACGCGGCACATAACCCGCTCGGTGGTGGTCGGCCTCAGCCTGATTTTAATAATTGAAAGTGCTGCGGGATTCATGACCAGCGGGGTTGCGTTATGAGCGAGGTCGTGGTGGAGGTACGCGGGTTGGAGACCCGCTTTGGGAGGGCCGTGGTGCACCGGGACGTCAACCTGACGGCCTATCGTGGCGATGTGTTGGCAATCATCGGTACCACCGGCGGGGGCAAGACGACGCTACTTCACGAAATCACCGGGTTACGCCGGCCCAGCGCGGGGACGGTACGGGTACTGGGTAAGGATATTCATAACCTGCATTGGCGCGAGGCGCGGGCTCTCAGGAAACGCTGGGGCATGCTGTTTCAGCAGGGCGCGTTGTTTAGTGCGTTTACCGTGTACAACAATATCGCTTTTCCCCTGCGGGAGCTGAGAACCCTTGGCGAGGCGGCCGATGAGCGCCTGATCCATGACCTGGTTATGCTCAAGCTGGCCATGACCGGGATGCAGCCGGAGGATGCCAACAAGCGCCCGGCAGAGTTGTCCGGCGGCATGATCAAGCGCGTAGCGTTGGCGCGGGCACTAGCGGTAGAAGCCGAGCTGTTGTTCCTCGATGAGCCTACTTCCGGGCTTGACCCGGTAACCGCGCGCGACCTGGATAAGCTGCTAGCCGATATTCATGGCGAGTTGGGACTCAGTATTGTGATGGTCAGCCATGACCTGGAGTCGGTGGCGGCCCTGGCAAACCGGGTGGCAGTCCTGGCCGAACAGCGTATTATTTACGAGGGACCGATAGAAGAGATGATGGGTGGCGAGGTCGCGAGCCACCCGGTCATCAAGCGGTTGCTAGAGGGTTCTCGGGGTGCTGCGTTGCGTAACCGGTATCCGAACTGAGCAGGGGCTAACACGATGGAAGACCGTTCTCACGCCATAATCGCAATCATTTTCCTGGCCATATTTGGACTTGGCGCGGCGGCTGTTACCTGGTGGATGATGACCCCGGGCGCGGCGCGTGTGCCCTACCTGCTGGAGTCTGAGGGCAGCGTCGCCGGGCTGGGTCCCGGTTCGCCGGTGGTCTACAAGGGGGTTCAGGTCGGCAGCGTGAACTACGTGAGGCTGGATGCGAAGACTCATCGCCGCGTCAACGTGTTGATCCGGGTGGACAAGAGTTTTCCCCTGACCCGGAACAGTTACGCGACCCTGGGTTCCAATGGGCTGATCGGAAACAAGAATATAGACTTGCATTTGGGCGCCGCCGGCCCGGTTTTACACACCAGTGACAAACGGCCGGCACGGCTGGAGTTGAAGCCCGGGGAGATCGGGCGGTTGATGCAACAGGCCGGAGGAATTGTCGTCCAGGTCAAGCAGACATTGGCCGCAGTGAAGACCCTCGTTTCCGGGAAAAATGCCCAGGCAATTTCCCGTTCCTTGGCGTATATCGAGCGGGCGAGCCGCAAGCTGGTGACGCTGGAGGATCGGACTGGGGCGGTGTTGCGGCGGTTGCCGCCGCTACTGCGGCGTACCGACGCCGCGGTGGAGCAGGGTCGACGCTTGCTGGCAACCACCAACCGGTTGGTGGTTGCGGCCGGGCAACCCGTCCGGGCTATTAGAAGGGCGGCGAATTCAGCGGCGATGCTCGGAACCCGATTGAATCAGGAATCCGTGCCCCAGATCAATGCCTTGTTGCTGCGCTTGAGGACACTTGGCATACAGTTGCAAACCCTGATCAAGCAATTGAACCGGTCACCGCAAAGCCTTATCCTGGGTCCGACTCGGCCTCCACCCGGTCCAGGAGAGCGCCGGCCCGGTGGAACCCGGCCCGACTGAGAACGGATGCGACAGGGTCACTGGGTTTTCCTGCTTTGGGGCCTGCTGGGGTTGGTTGGGAGGCCGGCAGCGGCGGGCGTATGCCCGGTCTCCGGGCTGGTTCCGCTGCATGCTCTGACCTCCCTGGCGGCCGTATCCAAGGCACGAAGAGTTCGTGTAGCCGGAATTGTCACCGGACGTTTTCCGCAACTGAAGGGCTATTTCATCGAAGCACCCCGGGCGGGCTGGGACGACAACCCGGCGACTTCGGAGGCCGTCTTTGTCTATTCCTCAACCGGCGGATCGATACCGATGCCGGGGCAGGTGCTGGCGTTACGCGCCCTGGCCCGTGATTTTCACGGTAGTCTCGAACTCGTCCATCCACGGGTGATTCGCCGCTGCGGTACGGCGGAACTTCCCCCGGCGATTTCCCTGGCCTTGCCGCTTGAGCGCCGCGGCGGCTGGTCGGGGCTGCAGGGGATGCGGGTGCGCTTTACCCAACCGTTGACGGTGAGCGACCTGTACGATTTTGGCCGTTACGCGGAGGTCGGACTGACGGCGGCGGGCCGGGTATTTGCGCCGGGCGCGATCACTCGGCCCGGGCCGGGGATCGCACGGCTGCAGGCTGCCGTGCGCCGGCACTCCGTGTGGTTGAATGACGGCAGTTATATCGGGAAGCCCTGGCCCGTAGTGTTAGCGGGACACCGGTTCGATGCCCGGGAGCCCTTGCGCCTGGGTCAGGTGGTGGATAATCTGCGCGGTATCGTCCACCGAGACTTTGGCCGAAATCTGATCGAACCCCTGGGGTTTATGCTCGAGCGGCGCTTAAATCGGCGCCGGACCGTGGCGCAATTGCACCTGCCTTCCGGCTTGAGAATCATCAGTTTCAATGTAGAAAACTTCTTCAACCGTGCATTCGTCGGCGCGGCGTTTCCCACCGAGCGGGGTGCTGCAACCTATCATGGGTTTGTCTGTCAACGCGCCAAGCTGATTATGGCCCTGACCGAACTCGATCCGGCCCTAGCGGGGCTGGAAGAGATCGAGAACAATGGCTATGGCCCGGGCAGCGCCATTGCCGAGCTGGTGGCGGGACTTAACGCCGGCTCGGGCACGATCTACCGCTATGTGCGTCCCCCGGGAAAACGGCTCGGGACAGATTTGATTTCCGTTGCCTTGGTTTATAACACCCAAAAATTGGTTCGGGTCGGGCGGGTCGCCGAATTGACGCACGATGCCTCTCCGGCCCTGGAAGCCGGGCTCAAACGGCCGGTCCTGGCCGCGAGTTTCCGGCAGATTTCCACGGGGCGAATACTCACGGCCGCCGTGGTACATCTTCGCTCCAAGCGGAGCCGTTGCGGTTCTGCCCTGGATGGTCCCCCGGGAGCCGGCTACTGTGCTCGGGCCCGGCTTGCCGCCGTCACCGCGCTGAACCGGTGGCTAGCTACGGATCCAACCGGCGTGGGCGGCGGCGGTATCCTGGTGTTGGGCGATTTCAATGCCTACCCTTACGAGGCCGCGATCCGGGCCATGCGGGTGGGCGGGTGGAGCAATGTCCTGGCAGCGGGGGGAATATCACCGCGAGCCCGCTATACCACCAGCTATGCGCAGGGGGCGGGAGAGCTGGATTATATTTTTGTCGATTCCGGGTTGATTCCCTGGCTGCGAGCGGCCCGGGTTTGGCATATCGATGCCGATGAAGCCGACGTTATCGGCTATCGGGGACATCCCATCTGTGACGGCCCCGCGGCGGCATACCGGGCTTCAGATCACGATCCGGTCATTGTCGTCCTTGGTGGATATCGGAAAATACAACGATAACGGTTCTATCACACCGGCGATGAAATGCTGGGGCGGCCCCCGGGCGTTTGGTTTTGTTGGCATGGCGCAAAAACTTGGCGGGAGATGGGAGGCGGGAATTGAACCCTTTGGAGGAAATCGGCCTGGCGCGGCTGGAGGAACTGGAACTCGAGGGCTACGGGTCGCTCACCATACAGAGATTGGTGGCGGCTTTAGGCTACAGTGATTTTCTCTACCGGGTGTTGCTACGGGCCTCTCCCCGGATGCGCCGGAGACTGCTCGAGTGGGCAGCCGGGCCACCGCATCGGGGTATCTTGGCGGCACTGTTTACTACGGTGCCGAGCCTGGGAGAGGCCGCCGAACTTGGCCTCGGCGTGATTGCCTTGCGCGAGTTATGTGCGCTGGCACCGGTACGCGAGAGTTTGGTGGCGGCCAGCGCTTTGGCGCAGGAGATGCTAAAGCGGGCACTTGCGGCCGAAGCAGAATCGCACCTGGTCGTATTTGCATTGGGTAAGCTGGGAGGACGGGAATTAAATTTTTACTCGGACCTTGACCTGGTACTTGGTTGCGTCTGCGGGGCGGACAGTGGCAGGATGTCGGCCGAGGTGGCCCGCGCCAGGCGATTTCTTGCGCGGTTGAAAACCCCGTATCGAATTGATCTACGCTTGCGTCCTTTTGGCCAGTCCGGACCGCCGGTTATGGGACTCGGGGCAATGGAGGCCTACTTTCAGCATCACGGGCGGGAGTGGGAGCGTTATGCCTGGATCAAGGCCCGCGTGGTAGCGGGCTTGGCCACACCGGGACGGGAGTTCCTGGAGCGCCTGGAGCCGTTTATCTACCGGCGTTATCTGGACTATCACGCCCTCGATGCGCTACGGGAAATGAAGCGCGAAATCGGACTCGAGGCCGGCGCACGCCCGGGTAACATCAAATGCGGGCCGGGTGGAATACGGGAGATTGAGTTCATTGTGCAGGCATTTCAGTTGGTTCGCGGTGGGCGGTGTCCGGAACTTTCCGGCTCCCATTTGCGCGCCGCCTTAGCTGCTGCCGGGCGTTGCGGATTGCTGAACGCCGCCGAGGTCGAGCGGCTGAGCCGGGCCTATCAATTTCTGCGGCGGGTGGAAAACCGTTTGCAAATGCAACGGCTGGCCCCCGTGCATCACTTGCCAACCGCCGGGAATGAACGCGAACGGCTGGCGGTGAGCCTGGGGTATAAAAATTGGGTGATGTTTCAGAGTGAATGTTCCCGCCATCAGGATGGAGTGCAGGAGATGTTCGAGGCCATACTGGGGGTACCGAAAAAACCCTTTCATTCCTGGGTCGAGCAACTTTGGGGTACCAGCCTGGTGCCGGATGCGGCTATCGCGACGTTGCAAGAACTGGGGTTTCGTGACCCCCGGGGGCTGGCCGAACGCCTCGCGCGATTCGGAGCGACGCGCAGGGTTCGGCTGATGAGTGATCGGGGGCGCCGAGCCTTGAATCGGCTCATCCCTCTGTTGATCGAAAGCGTCAGTGGTTTTTCCATGCCCGATGCGGTGTTGTTACGGCTGCTGGATCTGGTGTATGCGTTGCTTCGCCGAAGTGTCTATCTGGCACTTTTAGTGGAAAGGCCCGCTGCACTCGAGCGTTTGGTTACCCTGGTCGGGCGCAGTGCCTGGATCGCGCAGCGGCTGGCGGCGGCCCCCGCGGCATTGGATGAGCTGCTCGATCCCCGGGTGAGTGCCCCCGCGCCGGCACCGGTTTTGGTGCGACGATACCGGCATTTGCTTAAGAGGTCGGGAGACCCGACGGGAGAGGATGACGCCGCCCTGGAATTGCGCGAGGTGAATGAAATCCAACGGCTGAAAATTGCCGCTGCGCTGGTAGATGGATCTTATAATGAATCAGCGCTGGAGCGGGACCTGACCCGGCTTGCGGAAGGGGCGGTAAAGACGGCATTACAGCTTGCGGCGGCAAGGATGCGGGCCCGAGTCGGGGGCCTGTCCTACGAGCTGCTGGTTCTGGCCTACGGCAAGCTGGGTAGCCGGGAACTGGGGCTCGAATCCGACCTCGACCTGGTATTTCTCTATGACCGGGTTACAGGGGACGGGCATTCGGGCATGGAACCCGGGGTGTACCTGGCGCGCCTCGCGCAACGCGCCTTGTCCTTGCTTATCCAGCCGACCGCGTCCGGGCCATTGTACCGGGTCGATACCCGGCTGCGGCCGGAGGGATCGGCTGGGCTGTTGCTGTCGCGGTTCGATGCCTGGTGCCGCTATCAACGCGAGCATGCCTGGCTCTGGGAGCGCCAGGCATTGCTCCGGGCCCGGCCCGTGGCCGGTAGCCCGCGGCTTGCCCGGCGGTTTCACCGCGAGCGGCTGGCGCTGCTCGCTCGGTCCGTGCCCCCCGCCGAATTGGCCCAAGCCATCACCGGGATGCGGGCGCGAGTAGCCCGGAGCGGACCGCCGGAAAGTCCCCTTACCGCGGCCTTGCTAGACGGAGAATTTCTCACGGCGTACTGGGTGCTTGTCGCCATTCAGTCCCATCCACCTAGGGGCTGCTCATCGCGGCTTTCCGCGCAGTTGGGCGCGCTCCAGGCGCAGAGCATCCGCCCGCAGGCGAGCCAGTTGGCGACTGCACTTGAACTCTTGCGGGAGAACCGCAACCGACGGGTTCTTGGGTTGGCCGAGGATGCACCGGCGACGGCGTGGGCCCGGGAACGCATCGCCGTGCTGTGGCGGACACAATTCGGTGCGCCATCACCGATATAATCTGTGTTTTCGAGGTCGAGGTTGTTGCCATGTATCAGGGACCGAATCCCCAGCGGAAACAAGTTCCCAACGCAGCGCGGCGTTACGAGATAAGCCAGGCGGACTTGCCGGTGCATTGCCCATTGCCGGAAATGAGCCTGTGGAATTCGCACCCGCAGGTCTACATTCCCTTGTATCGGGCGGGGGATCACGCGCGCTGTCCCTACTGTAGCGCCGAGTATCGGTTGGTGGAAACCCCGCGGGCGGGCACGTGATAATCGTCACCGGAGGTGCCGGATTCATCGGCTCGAATCTTGTCCATGCGCTCAATGCCCGGGGGGTATCCGACATCCTGGTCGTCGATGATCTGACCGACGGGACCAAGTTCACCAATATCGCCGCGGCCGCTATCCGCGATTACGAGCACTACGAGCGGTTTCTGGAACTTATCGAAGGGGGTCGCCTGGGGGAGAACCGGATCGAGGCCATATTCCACCAAGGGGCCTGCTCGGATACCACCGAGTGGAACGGCAAGTACATGATGGAGATCAATTACCGTTACTCGCGGGCGTTGTTCGAATATGCCGTGGCCCGCGGAATTCCGTTTTTCTACGCCTCCTCGGCGGCGGTGTACGGGGCGGGACGACGGTTCGCGGAAGCGCCGGAAAACGAGGACCCCATCAACCTTTATGGCTATTCCAAGACCCTGTTTGACCGGTATGTGCGCCGGCGCCTGGCCGCG
Source organism: Gammaproteobacteria bacterium (assembly GCA_027018875.1). Lineage (GTDB taxonomy): Bacteria > Pseudomonadota > Gammaproteobacteria > JAKDMP01 > JAKDMP01 > JALUYA01. Next base: position 27,944 of record JALUYA010000025.1, on the reverse strand, counting down.
GTTCGTTCCCCGGTGGCCGGGTTTCGCTACTTCAACGTCTATGGCCCCCGCGAGCAACACAAAGGGCGCATGGCGAGCGTAGCCTGGCATTTTCAACAACAGATTTTGTGCACGGACCGCTGCCGGTTGTTCGCCGGAACCGACGGCTATGGCGACGGGGAGCAACGGCGTGATTTCGTCTATGTGGATGACGTGGTGGCGGTAAACCTCTGGTTCCTCGATCATGGAGGGCACTCGGGAATTTATAATGTCGGCACCGGGCGCAGCCAGAGTTTCAACGACGTGGCCCGGGCGGTTATTGCCCATCATGGTCACGGCCGGATCGAGTACATTCCCTTTCCCGAGGATCTGGCGGGCAGATATCAGAGCTTTACCGAGGCGAGTCTTACCCGCTTGCGGGGGGTCGGTTGCGACGTGCCGTTTCGCTCGGTGGAATCCGGAGTCGCTGCTTACCTCGACGAACTCGAACACCGGTAATGCATAGCGGGCGGATCCTGATCGCCGGGCCAAGCTGGATCGGTGATCTGGTGATCACCGATGTTTTGCTGCAATATCTGCATCGGCGCTATCCTGCGGCCGGGATTGACATTCTGGCGCCGGCATGGGTGCTGGCCCTGGTCGTGCGGCTGGACAGGGCATCGCGGGCGATCGAGCTTCCTGCCGGGCACGGGGAACTACCCTTGGGACGACTGTGGCGATTGGCCCGGCAGTTGCGTGCGGAACGGTACGCCAGTGCCTACGTGTTGCCGCGATCCCTGAAATCGGCTCTGGTACCGTTCCTGGCCGGGGTGCCGCGGCGCATCGGCTACCGGGGGGAATATCGTTGGGGCCTGATCAACACCATGCGGCGCCTCGATTCCACCCACCGGGCATTGGCGGAACGCTACGTCGCCTTGGCCCTAAAGCCGGGGGAGGATCTGCCGCGGCCTCTGCCCCGGCCGGGTTTGCGGGTCGATTCACGGGGACAGGCGGCGGCACTCTCCCGCCTGCGATTAGAGACGCGCCGCCCGGTGCTCGCCCTTGCCCCCGGGGCCGCCTATGGGCCGGCCAAGCGCTGGCCGGCCGAGTCTTACGCCGCCCTGGCCGAACGGGCGGTACAAGCCGGTTGGGGCGTGTGGATATTCGGCGGCAAGGCGGATCGGGAGGCGGGTGAGATTATTCGCACCCGGGTGCCCGCGGCGAGCAATCTCACCGGACGGACCCGCCTGGTCGAGGCGGTGGACCTCATTGCCGCGACGCGGGTCATGGTCAGCAATGATTCGGGGCTGATGCACATTGCCGCCGCGGTTGCTACCCCCGTAGTGGCGCTATACGGATCGAGCAGTCCCGCCTACACGCCTCCGCTGGGACGCTCCGTGGTGCTTTATCTCGGGCTTGAGTGTAGCCCCTGTTTTGCGCGCCAGTGTCCTCTCGGGCATTTGGCGTGTCTGCGCGGCATCACCGTGGAGTCGGTCTGGACCGAAGTCCTGTGCCTTGCCGGTCAGGCCGGGGAAGCCGCTGCCGCGGCTTCCCCCTGAAGATCATCTGAAAAAGATCTGCTAGCCGATCCTAATGGCGTATGTCTTGATGTGCCACCCGGCTCAATCCCGGCGCCGGCGCAAGGCGAATCCCAACCCGGCAAGCAGGGCCAACCCGGCCAGTGAAAGGCCGCCCAGCGCGCCGCCACCGCCACCGCCACTACCGCCGGAGGGCGGGGGCGGTGCCGTGGCATTGACCGCAATCGATACGGTCGCCGGGTTCGAGAGTTCGACGCCGTTATCAATCTGGTAGGTGAAACTGTCGGTGCCGCTGAAGCCCGTGTTCGGCGTGTAGATAAAGGTACCGCTCGTCGTATTCACGGTTAAGGTTCCATGTGTGGGCTGGCTGAGCGCCACGTAGCTTACCTGTTCTCCGCCGATGCCGCTGCCGCTAAATTGCCCCGATACGGACTGGCCTTCCGGGGTAGAGAGGCTGAGATTGCTCGCCGATGCCGCGGCTTGCACGGCAATCTCCAGGCTGGCGGTGGCGGGAGCGAGCCGACTGGAACAGGTGAACCGTACCGTGTAGATCCCGCCCGTGGTATAGGTTACCGGGGTGGGGCTGGATACGGTTTGCGGGGGGGGGATGGTAGCGCCGGAGCCGAAGTTCCACTGGTAATTCAAGGGGCCGAAACCGCCGGTATAGTTACATTGCCCTTGGAAGGTGATTGGCTGCTTGGGTTTTATTGCCGCGGGTTTACCCGAGGGGGCGGTGGGTGAGGTGATGCTTGCCGTCGGTCCGCCGTCGAGCTTGGCCGCCGCGGCTTGGGCATTCACCAGGCCTGTCCCACACTGAGACGCATTGCTGCAGTTGCTCAGCGCCGCCGGATCGGCCGTCGTGGCCACGATCTGATTCCAGCCGCTCGCGCTGGCCGCCCCGATCGGCCATTGGCCACGCAGCAAGGCGAGCACGGCGGCGATGTTCGGTGCCGCCGCAGAAGTGCCGGAAAAGAGAGAGGAAAACCCGCCGGCACCGCTCACGGTGACGCCGTCGATGCCGGTGATATCAGGCTTTGGCGTATTGGTGAGACCGGATTGCCAGTCGCCCCAGAGGAACGGACCGGTATCGCTGAATAGCTCCATCCGGGCCATGATGTTGCCGCCGATGCCGGTCGAGCGTGCCGCCCCCGCGCTCAGTTCCGCCGCCAGACCCGCGTGCCCAGCGATCGAACCGCTGGTGAGGTATTGGAAGCTGCCGGCGCCGTTGAGATTGCCATAGAGCTTGAAGCGGAAGTTGGCGTTGTTCACGTCGGGGCAGGCATAGCAGAGCACCCCGAGATAGAGCGTCTGGGAGCTGCCGGTCTTGTTGGTGTAGGCCAGGACCTCGCCGGGGGCATTCCAGCTGGCGGAGTTGGGAGCATAGCTGGGGTTACTCTGTTGATCGAAGGTACTCGAGGTGACCACGGTACCGTCCTTTTTCACCAGGAACAGATCCAGGTCATCGTAGGGGCCGCTTTCGGGATCGTTCCAGGTGAGAATGGCGAGCAACTGGCAGCCGCCACCGGAGCAACCCGCGCCAATGGTGACCGGCTCGAGCGCATCGCTCTTGCCCCCCCCTGCTTGGCCGAAGTCCATCGCCGAACCATAGCTTCTCCCGGGTGTTCCGCCGGTGGTGGGGGGTACGGTGTAGGTCGGGTGCAAGCTGATGATATTGGGGCTGGTGTCGGCGAGATATGAACCCTGGAAATAATCCTGGGCGTCGTTGCCCGCCGCGGTCACCAGGTTGATATTCGGGTGGGCCTTGGCGAAGTTACTAATGCCATTAAGGAAATTCGTGGTATAGGCATTACTGTAGATGTAAGCGCCGGGGAAGCCGAGATCATCGACGATAATCGATGCACCCCAGTTGACGAAGTCGGTGTAGCAGGTAAGGAACTCTACGGTGGTAGCCGGCCCGCAAAAGCCCAGCGTGGTCTTGGGCGCCATGGCGTGAACCTCCTCGAGCATTGCGGTCCCCTCCGCGCCGGAGCCGGTCATGCCGCTGGGAGCGTAGATCACGCCGCTGGGACCCACCGCGCCGGGGGGCAGGTAGCCCGCACCCTGGGATTCGGTGATGCCGTCGATGCCGTCGGAGATCACTCCGAGCTTGACGCTCGCCGAGCCTGTGATACCGGCATTATGCAAGGGCTTGACGCGCTCGGCGGTGATTGCCTGGGAGTCGATGGAAAGTCCTTTCGGCACGCTCATGGGGACCGGAGCGGGGGTGTATCCGCCGCGCACGATGGCGTAGGTTGGAATACTCACCCGGCCCACTCCGGGGCGGGCGGCGAGGGCCTGCAGCTGGGCGATCGGGACCCAGGCTTGCACCACTTCAAGAGGTGGGCTGATCCGGATTCCGCTGGCACCCAATCCGGCAAGGCTTGGCGGCAGGCCCCGGTAGTGGATATATACCTGCACCGCCCCCGCGGCATCGATGCGGGGGGTGAACGGCGATTGCGGCACGATTCCGGCGCTCGCCCGGGCCCGTGCCAGGGTAACCAGCCCGGGCCGGTGCAGCAGGGCTTCGAGTTGCGGTGAAAGCGATCCGGCGAATACCGGGGCGGCGAGGGTGAGTGCCGTGAGGGCGGCAAGAAGACGGACGATGCGGTACATGGGTGAGACTCCTGAAAATACCTGGGTTATTTGGTTATGCCATAAACGGGCGGGGTGATACGGGTGACTTCGGGCAGAGCGGCGATGCGTTGAATCGCCTCCGGTGTAGCCCAGGCCTGGTACAGGCCAAGTGCCACGGAGGGGCGTATGCCGCTGGCCCCCGCCGTGCGCAGCCGGGCCTGTAGTGCGGGCGCAAGCGCCTTGACGCGGATGTATACCTGGATCTGTCCAGCGGCATTGACGTGGACGAAAAATGTTGACAGCCCGGCCCGCGCGCTGCCACCGGGGGTGGCGCGCACCCGCCGCGACATGGCCACAATACGGGACGAGATCTTGGGATTCGGAACAATCATACCGGCCCCGGTGGCGGCCGGTGCCGGATTCTGCAGCGGGGGAGAGACGGATTTGGGGGCACAGCCGGACAGCAGTCCAAGGCCGCCCAGCAGCCCGATAAATCCTAGTTTCCGGAACATGAATAATCCGCTTTTGGTTACCTCTTTCATATTACACGGAACCCGGCCGTAGCTGTTAGAATTACCCATAGTTTACATTTCAGGCACAAGCATGGACTTCAAAACGCTGCAAGCCGGGGACAACCCCCCCGAAGACATCAACGCGATTATTGAAATTCCCGCACAGGCGGCACCGGTCAAATATGAACTTGAAAAAAAGAGCAGTACCCTTCAAGTGGATCGGTTTCTCAGCACCTCGATGGTATATCCCGCCAATTACGGCTTGATTCCGGCAACGCTGTGCGAGGATGGCGATCCGCTGGATGTCCTGGTCGTGACGCCGCTGCCTTTGATTCATGGATGCCTGATCCGTGTTCGCCCGGTGGATCTACTCGAAATGACCGATGAGCATGGGCCGGATGCGAAAATCGTGGCGGTACCGGTAAACGAGGTCTATCCGGCTTACTCCAAGGTTCAATCGATCCGGGATCTGCCCGGTGGATTGGCGGAGCAGATCGAGCATTTTTTCAATCAGTACAAGGCCTTCGAACCCGGTAAATGGGTGAAGCTGAACGGCTGGATGGGCATTGAACGGGCGCGGGAGGAGATTCTGGCCAGCATGGAGCGGTATCAGCTCCATTCCTGAGGCGTTAACGCGCTAGGAAAAACCGGTTTCCCGCGCATTCCAGCATCTCTATGTTGCAGCCGTAGGCGTATGACAGCCGGGCCGAAGTGAGGATCTGGTCCGCCCGTCCCAGAACGGCTTCGCTGTGGCCGTCGAGCAGCAGGATGCGCCCGGCGTGACGTGCGGCCAGGGACAGGTCGTGCAGGCTCAGAAGGATGCCGCAGCCTTGGCGTTGGGCAAGGCGGGAGAGTAGGCGGAATAGCCGTGCCTGGTGGCCGAGATCGAGCGGTTCGAAGGGTTCGTCGAGGATGTAAATGCGGGGAGCCTGGGCCAGAACGGTGGCGATGGCAAGGCGGCGCCGCTCGCCGCCCGAAAGAGTCGATACCAGGCGTGTGGATAGTTCACTAAGCCCGGTGTGCCTCAGGGCGGAACGGGCGCGAGATAAGTCGTTTGCCGATTCCCAGCTCCAGAAACCAATGTGCGGGTGGCGCCCGATCAACACGGTTTCCAGTACGCTTGCAGGGTACAGATCCTCGGTTTCCTGGGGCAGAAAGCCGAGGCGCCGGGCGAGTTGCCTCCGAGGCAGCTCCGCCAGGTGGAGGCCTTCGATCCGGATTTCGCCCCGCCGCGGTTCCAGCAGGCCCGCGAGGGCCGCCAGAAGCGAAGATTTTCCGGCACCATTGGGCCCTACGACAGCAATGATTTCTCCCGGCGCCAGGGCCAGATCAAGTGCCGTTATCAGGGTCCGCCCGCCGCGGCAGATGCTTAGCCCGCTGGTTTCCAGGAGCGGCGTCATTCCCGGCCCCGGGTACGCAGCAGCAAATAGAGGAACAGCGGTACGCCGAGTGCGGCGGTGACTACCCCGACCGGGAGTGCCCGTGGGGCGGCGGCGATGCGGGCGATAAGATCGGCAAGCGTTAACAGGACTCCGCCACCGAGTGCGGCACCGGGCAATACCAGGCGATGGTCGGAGCCGCCGGCAAGACGCAGCATGTGTGGCACGATCAGCCCCACAAAGCCGATGGTTCCTGCCTCTACTACCGCCACTGCGGTCATCATAGATGCCATGACATAGAGCCACAGCGCCAGTGCTCCGACCGGAACCCCGAGCGCCCGGGCACGCAATTCCCCCCGGGCCAGCACATTGAGCTGGCGAGCCAGTGGCAGACTCGCCAGCAATGCGCCCACGAGTACCGCAAGAGGCAGTTTCCAGGCCGAACGATAGGCCAGATCCCCCATGATCCAAAAGAGCATGCTGCGCAGGGTGGCATCGGGGCTCAGGGTCAGCAACAGGCTGATGACAGCGCCCCAGCCGGCTGCGATTACGACCCCGGTCAGCAGCAGGCGGGTGGGGGCCCAGCTACCGTGGCCACGCCCAAGCAGGAATACCAGGACGATGGTCGCCAACGCACCGCCAAAACCGGTTACGGTTGCAAAAACCGTACCGAGTCCCGCGAGGATAGCGAACAGTGCTCCCGCTGCGGCACCGCCGGAGACACCCAAAATATAGGGATCGGCCAACGGATTACGCAGCAGTACTTGCATCAAGGCACCGGCGAGACCGAGCAGCCCGCCGGTGGCGAAGGCGGCCAGGGCCCGGGGTAGGCGTAGCTCCAGCACCAGGGTCGAGTCGAGCGATGATCCATGGCCAGCGAATGTCCGCAGGACGACTGCAGGGGAGAGTCCGACGCTGCCGAGAAACAGTGAGCCTAGCACGCTGGCTACTGCGAGGAAGGAGAGAATCGCAAGAATAATCAGGGTACGCCGATTCAAGGCGTTCGGGTGTACCGTTTTCATGCCGTTCCGCTCCAGGCCCAAAGGTGTTTTATACTGCCAGACATTCAGGTACGAGCCCCGCGCCATGGAGTGTATTGATGAGGCCATCGACAAGGATGGCTTCCGCGCTAATGTAGGTATTATCCTTGCCCGTGAAGACGGACATGTATTGTGGGCCCGGTGCATGAGAAACCATGGCTGGCAGTTCCCTCAAGGTGGGATCGATGCGGGGGAAACGGCGCGGGACGCGCTGACCCGCGAACTGTATGAGGAGATCGGGGTAACTTTGGAAGATGTTGCGATTCTTGGCCGTACCAATGGTTGGCTGCGCTACCGTTTGCCCCTGCGCTATCAACGTAAGCACGCCAAACCTCGCTGTATCGGCCAGAAGCAGGTGTGGTTTTTGCTGCACCTTCGGGCGAGTGAAGCAATTATCCGTCTGGATGCGGTGGATCATCCGGAGTTCGACAGTTGGCGCTGGGTCGATTGGTGGTATCCGCTGAGTGATGTCATTTTTTTCAAGCGTAAGGTATATGCCCGGGCCTTGAGGGAATTGGCTCCGCTGGCCTTTCCCAATGGGGTACCACCGCGACCGCCGGAGACGCGCGATCCGCATTGGCGCACTCCCCGCAGTCCTTATCGCATCAGGCGGGATGGACGACGGCAAGGATCACGATAAGGATCAGCAGCAATCCCGGCAGCTCGTTAAACCATCGCAGAAAGCGGTCCGAGTGTGGGCATTCGCCATGGGCAAGACGCCGGATCAGGTACAGACAATAAAAATGATAAAGCACTACCAGACCGACCAGCGCAAGTTTTATCTCCAGCCAGCGTGCCAACGGCCAGAACCATCCGGCCACCAGCCAGATTCCCAGGCCAATAGTTAGTGTCATCCCGATAGTCATGATCAGGAAGAGGCGACGCTCCATGATGCCGAGATGCGTAGCCTCTTCCCCGGCGGGCAGGGGGCGATGATAAATAAACAGACGCGGCAGGTAGAACAGGCCGGCGAACCAGGTCACCATAAAGACAATATGAAAGGCGATAATCCAGCGCATGCGAGCATTCCCCCGGCGAGGCACAAATTATAAAGCCGAACGTGCCCGCACCGAGCGAGATTGAACCCGCTTGTGTAAAAATGCAAGTTTGAATACCTGCTCGGGGGAGACGGAATGCCAGGCAGAAGGGATCGTCGCCTGGTCGTACGCCATGAATCGCCCTATCGGCGCTGGATCTATGCGGTGCTGGTTCTCCTGATGATCGCGGGGGGGTTGACCACCGCCTACCTGCTGGGGGAACGCCGGGGAGGGTATCTGCGGTTTGTCAGTGCGAAGACCATAACCCGGCTCAACCGGGTGCTGGCCGATAAAACTCGCAAGAACGCGGCGCTTGAAGCCCGTGATGCCTTTCTCGAACATGCGTTGCAACTGGCGAACCAGAGTGCCAAGGCGGTTCAGAAAACCCTGATTCTCCAGCAACGACAGGTAGCGGAGTTGCAGCAGAAGCTTGCATTCTATCAGGGAATTCTTACTCCCGGAACCGATGTCGCACCCGTGCGTATTGCCGGGCTGCAAGTGCTGGCAACGGGGAACCGGCGCGAGTATCGTTTCCAGATCGTGCTGGTACGGGCCAAGGAAGATAGATCCGCCACCCCGCTTCGGGGCGTCTGGCGGCTGGATCTGAACGGGACGCGTAATGGGCGACGTGTAAAGTTGAACCTGGCCCGCTTGGGAGGAGGCGGGGACGAGAAAATGCACTTTACGTTACGCTATTTCAGTAATTTAGCGGGGACGCTGCACTTGCCCCGTGGGTTCGAGCCCCATACGGTCACGATATGGATCGATCTTCGGGATGGGCGCCGCACCAGCAGCACCTATAATTGGCATGTTTTCCGCAGTTGATGGCACAGGAGAATTGGCTATATGGCATGGAAAGGCGGCAATCGCAAAGGGGGATCGATTGAAACCCTGATCGGCCAGGGAACGACCGTCACGGGGGATATCAACTTTAGCGGGGGCCTGCATTTAGTGGGTCGAGTTGAAGGGAATCTGTCCGGCGCCGATGCATCATCCCGCCTGCATGTAAGCGAGGAAGGAAATGTCGTCGGGGAAATTCGGGTGGCCACAGTCATGGTCAGCGGCGCGGTGGAAGGCGATATTCATGCCAGCGAGCAGCTGATTTTGGGCGCGGAGGCCCGGGTTCAGGGCAATGTCTACTACCATACCCTGGAAATGGCGCCCGGGGCACAGGTCAATGGAAAGTTGGTACATCGTCCCCGCAATGCGGAACCCCTTGCGCTTGAACATCGCGGTGGGCGTTTGCAGGTTGGGGAGGATGAAACTGTAATCGACAGATAAGAGAGAGAATAGAGCTGGTGGCCGATCAAACGCCTGTTGCAAAGGAATCCGGATTGAGGCTGAGTCGGGCGGCGGCCGCACGGATTCGTGATTTGATAAAAGAAGAGGGCAATTCCGCACTCAAGCTGCGCGTCCACATTTCGGGTGGCGGTTGTTCGGGGTTCCAGTATGGTTTCGGTCTCGAGGAGGAGGTCAAAAAGGGCGATGAGGTTATCCAGCAAAATGGGGTGACGGTTATTGTGGATCCTATGAGCTTGGCGTATCTCGAAGGGGCCGAAGTGGATTATGCGGAAGATATCCGGGGGGAGCGGTTTATTATCCGCAATCCGAACGCAGTAACCACTTGTGGTTGCGGATCTTCCTTCACGGCTTGACGGGGCAAGTGAGTATCCGGTCGCGTCTGATCGTCGTGCGCCATGCGCCAGCGGAAAATCCGGGTGGTGTAGATGATGCCGCGCGGCGGTTGACCGCACCCGGCTATCGTCAAATGCAGGCCGGAGCCGAGACACTGGCCTGGGTGTTGCCGCCTCCGGAGAATATTTTGACCAGTCCCTTGGTGCGTGCTGGTGAAACGGCGGCAATTTTAGCCCGCGCTTTTGGCCGGGTTCGTCCCCCCGTAGTGACCTCTGCATTGACCCCCGGATTTGACCGGGGACGGCTCTTATCCGAGCTGGAACCGCTATGGGGAGCGGCACCGGTGATGATCGTGGGGCACGAACCCGATTTGTCGGGACTGCTCGGCTGGATCACTGCTGGCACTTCCCGGGAGGTTGTTCGGCTCGGCCCGGGAACGGCATGTATTCTGGAGTTGGGATCGGGATACCGGGGGCGAATCGAAGCGCTGTACCCCCTCGAGGCCCTGGTGCGTCTTGGCAGCGGCCTGAGCCGAATAATGGCGTGAAGAAGGCATTCACGGGGGAGGCGACTCTCGCAGCGCTGGATCTTGGGTCCAACAGTTTTCACATGATTATTGCCCGGCTGCGCCCCGATGGATTGGTGATCCTCGATCGGTTGCGCGAGATGGTGCGGCTCGGGGCCGGGCTGCGGGAGGGATCCTGCCTGGATCCGGCTGCGAGTGAACGTGCGCTAGGCTGTTTACATTGTTTCAGGGAACGGTTGAGTGCCCTCAATCCGCAGTCGGTACGGGCGGTAGGAACCAGCGCGTTGCGCGAGGCCGGCAATGCCCGTGAATTTTTGCTGCGAGCCGAGCGGGTGCTGGGCCATCCAATCCATGTTATTTCCGGTACCGAGGAGGCCCGCTTGATCTATGCGGGTGTGGCCTATAGCCTTCCCCCCCGGGCAGGACGACGGCTCGTAGTCGATATTGGCGGGGGCAGCACCGAATTCATTTTAGGCAGAGGTTTCGAGACGTGCGAATTGGCGAGTACTGGGGCGGGGTGCGTTGCCCTGACCGAGCGCTATTTTGCTGCCGGAAGCCTGAATACAGGGGCATTTGCGGCGGCCCGGCTCGAGGTGTTGCGCCGGCTCGAGCCGTTGGCCGTTCGCCTGGTCCGGATCGGCTGGGACGAGGCCATTGGCGCATCCGGCGGCATTCGCTCGGTGGCATCGGTGGCCGAGCGACTCGGGGGAACTCCCGGGGGGATCGACAAGGCCACGTTCGAGGTTATTCAGCGGCGGCTGGTGGAAGCCAAACAGATCGGGGAGGTGCATCTGCCGGGATTGGCGGCCAGGCACCGACCTATTTTTGCCGGTAGCGTCGTCATTCTCGCGGCCGTTTTCGAACTGTTCGGCCTGGAGAGGATGCAAATTGCCGACGGCGCACTGCGCGAGGGCCTGTTGTTGGACTTGGTGGGCCGGCTCGATAAAGAGGATCTACGTGAGGCCAGCGTGCGGCAGATGGCCTTGCGGTTTCATACGGATGTGGCACAGGGCGCGCGGGTTGCGAATACGGCTGCGGTAGTGCATGCCGCCCTGGGGAAGGAATGGACCGGGGCCGAGCGTGAAGATATGCGGTTTCTGGACTGGGCGGCGCGGCTGCATGAGCTGGGTCTGGCCGTTGCTCATTCGGGATACCACCGCCACGGAGCCTACCTGGTGGAAAATGCCGATATGCCGGGGTTTTCCCGGGAAGAGCAGCGCTGGCTCGCCTGGTTGATCCGAGCGCAACGCAAACCGTATCCCGACACGGACTTTCAGGTACGTGCCCGGTCTTGGTATTGTTCGAGTCGTCGGCTGGCGATCATTCTTCGCCTGGCGGTGCTGTTGAACCGATCGCGCACGGGAGACGGGCACCTGGATCTGAAGGCCCGGGCCGACGGAAATCAAATTCACCTGCTTTTCTCCCCCGGCTGGTTGTCGGCACACCCCTTGTCTGCGGCCGACCTGGCGCGGGAAAAACAGTTTCTCCTCCAGGCCGGATTCAGCCTGGATTTTGCTTGAGCTGAGCGGGGGGTCGGGAAAGGTTCCAGAGCAATTGCTGTTGTGCCCGACGCACAATGGCACCGCGAGGACGCACCGTGCGGTAGGCTCCGTCGGGGCCCAATGCCCAGGCTTGGCGGTTATCGCGTAAAAAAAGGGTAAGTTCGCGGCGGATGCGCCGACGCAGCGCGGGGGCCTCGACCGGGAATGCCACCTCAACGCGGTGTAGCAGGTTTCGTTCCATAGGGTCGGCGCTGGAGAGATAGAGCAGCGGTTTTCCGTCATGATGGAAGTAGTACACTCGACTGTGTTCCAGGAAACGCCCGATAATCGAGCGTACGTGGATGTTTTCCGAAAGCCCCTTTACTCCCGGGCGCAAAGTACACATGCCACGGATGATGAGCGATATTTTCACCCCGGCCTGGCTGGCCTCATAGAGCGCCTGGATCATCCCGGGTTCGGTCAGGCTATTGGCCTTGATGATGATCCGGGATTTACGGCCATGGCGCACCGCACGCGCTTCGTCGGCGATCAATTGCAGCAGGCCGTCGCGTAAAGAGAAGGGGGCATCCAGCAGTTTGGTCGGACGGGATACATGGCCTAGCCCGGTGAGCGACAGGAATAGCCGGTGTACGTCTTCCCCCATCGCCCGATCGGCACTGAACAAGCCGTAATCGGCATACAGGCGGGTGGTATCCGGATGGTAATTCCCAGTACCGAGGTGTACATAGCGGCGCAGTTCCCCATTTTCTCGGCGCACAATCATCAACATCTTGGCGTGGATCTTGTAACCGACGACACCGTAAACCACGTGGGCGCCGGCTTCCTGCAGTCGCGTGGCAAGTTCGATATTTTCCGCTTCGTCGAAGCGGGCCCGCAACTCGATGATTACCGTCACTTCCTTGCTTGCAAGCGCGGCTTCAACCAGCAGATCAACGACGGCCGAGGGGGGGGCGGTACGGTAGAGCGTCTGCTTGATCGCCAGCACGCAAGGATCATGCGCCGCCTGGCGCAACAGCTCGAGAACGGGAGCGAAGGACTCGTAGGGATGGTGCAACAGGATGTCACGTTGGCGAATCGCCGCGAAATAGTCGACTCCATCGCCGAGGCGCAAGGGGATCGAGGGGGTCATGGGAGGCCACTTCAACTCGGGGCGTTCGACCAGGTCGAGCAGCGCGGAAAGCCGGCCGAGATTCACCGGGCCATCAACCCGATACAGATCCTGTTCTTCCAGTTCGAACTGGGTGAGCAGGAACCGGACCTGTTCCCGCGGACAATGTGAAGCCACTTCGAGGCGAACCGTAGCCCCATAGCCGCGGGTGCCAAGCTCAAGCCGCAGGGCTTTGGAGATGTCGTCCATGTCGTCTTCATCCAGGTATAGCTCGCTGTTGCGCGTTACCCGGAACTGGAAACACCCCAGTACTCGCATGCCGGGGAAGAGTTGTTGGACATGGGCGTGGATGATCGACGACAAGAATACGAAATCATAAGGGCCGGTATCGGCCAGATCGGCGGGCAGATGGACCAGGCGTGGCAGCACCCGCGGCGCCTGCACGATCGCATAGCTGGTTTCCCGGCCGAAGGCATCGCGTCCGGCAAGGGAAACGATGAAATTGAGGCTTTTGCTGAGAATGCGGGGAAAGGGGTGAGTGGGATCGTGTCCGATCGGTGAAAGGACGGGCTCCAGATCGGATGCATAGTAGTGGGAAATCCACTCGTGTATGGGTGGGGTCCACAGGGTTCTGCGGCGGAAGCGGATTCGTTCCGCCTCAAGCGCCGGAATCAACTCCTCGTTGAGGACACGATATTGTTCACGAACCAGGGAATGGGCATACTTGCTGATCTGCACCAGAACCTGGGAAGGGGACTGGCCGCTGTCGAGTACACCAAGGCCCAGGCCCAGCCCCAGGCGTTGTTTCAATCCCGCTACCCGGACCTCAAAAAACTGATCCATATTGGTTGCAGTAATGCACAAGAAGTACAGCCGCTCGAGCAAGGGCACCTCGGGATCGTTTGCCTGTGCCAATACACGGCGGTTGAAGGCAAGCTGGCTCAGCTCGCGATCGAGCAACGGAGGCCGGGGTGACGGGGGAAGATTCATTGGGTGAAATTGTAGTGCTTTGAGGATTACCCGACGTAGACCGCGCCGAGCACTGCTGAACCTTCGGCCCCGGTGACTTCGGGAAGGTTGGCGGGGGTGAGGCTCAGGCGCTCTCCTGCAAGCCAGGCGAAGCAGATAGCTTCAATATAGTCTGGATCATAGCCCAATGCGGCGGTGGAGAGAACTTTTGTGGCAGGTAAATGAACCGCCAGCCGGCGCATGAGTACCGGGTTGTGCACTCCGCCGCCGCAACAGTAGAGGGCTTTGGGGTGTGGCACGAGCGCTGCCGCCACGCTGGCGGCAGTCAATTCGCACAGGGTGGCGGCCAGGTCCGGGTCGGCGATTTTACGGCTAGCCATATGGGTTCGCAGCCAATGGAGGTTGAAATATTCAGGGCCCGTACTTTTAGGGGGAGGGCGGCGGAACCATGGGTCATCAAGTAATCGTCCCAGCAGATCTGAATCGACGCGTCCGCGGCCCGCAAGCCGGCCGTCCCGGTCGCAGCCATTGCCGGTGCTGATCCGTGCCAGGGCGTCAAGCAGAGTGTTGGCCGGACCGACATCGAAGGCGACAACCGGTTGCCCGGGGATGAGTAAGGTCAGATTGGCGATGCCGCCGAGATTGAGTATCGCGCGAGACTCATCGGCGCCAAAAAGGAAACGGTGTAACGCCGGGGCGAGCGGTGCACCTTCGCCGCCGGCGGCCAGATCGGCACGGCGGAAATCGGCAACGGTAGTAATGCCGGTGATGCGGGCGATACGGGCTGGGTCGCCGATCTGCAGGCTGAAGCCCAACTCGGGATGATGCAAAATAGTTTGCCCGTGGGAGCCGATCGCCCGCACGGCGGCGGGGGCAAGATTGTAATCGGCAAGGAGATGGTTGGCGGCGGCGCCAAAGGCTTTGCCGACGGCGACGTCAAGAGATCCGAGTTCCCGCGCCGTGAGGGGTCGTTCATGCCGATCGATGAGCAGGCGTTGGCGCAAGGGCGGCGGATAAGCCACGGTGGCGGCGGAGAGAAGCTCGATTCCTGTGGCATGGCGCCGGATCAGGGCGACATCTATGCCGTCTAGGCTGGTGCCCGATATCAACCCCAGGTAGAGTGGATCCGGCATGAAATCAGGGGCGCTTTAACAGGGATTCGACACGGCGCCGTTGGCGTAATCCTCGAGTGATTTCAATCAGGGAGAGGGAAAAATCCATCGCGGTACCCGGACCCCGTGAGGTAACCAGGCGGTCATCGATAACCACCGGATCGTTACAGTAGATCCAGGTGGCGGGCACAATGTTATCCAAGGCGCCGGGATAACTGGTAACCCGGCGCTTGTCAAGCAGGCCGGCGCGGGCCAGGACCCGCGGGGCGGCGCAGATGGCACCGACGATGCAGCCGGTGGCCACCGCATGCTGGAGCAGGGTACGCAAGCGCTGATCGGAGGCGAGACGATCGGCGCCGGCACTGCCGCCGGGTAAGGCGATCAGGGTATAGGAGCGCTCGGCTATCATCGTCAGGCTGGCATCGGGAACCACGGCAAGGCCATGCGCGCCGGTGACCGAGCCGGCGCTCAGACCGGCAACGGTCACTTCGAATCCACCGCGGCGCAGCAGGTCGATCAGCGTAACGGCCTCGATTTCCTCGAATCCGGTTGCCAAGGGAACCAGTGCCGTGGGGTGGTGGGGCATGCCGGACTCAGCTGACATGGGGTTGCTCCGGGTGTGGGACGGTGGCCGCGGTAAGTCCCCCGCGCAGAAACACGGCAAGGCGGTGAACCAACTGTTGGGTATCCGTATCGTTGTGTAGGCGTGAACTGGCGATTAGGCGCATGGTCCCCGAACCACTCATGCAATAGGCAAGGGTCCCGACCAGGAAATGCAAGCGCCAGTACAGCTCATCATGGTCCAGTTGGGGCAGTGCCGACTGGAAGGCCGTGCGGAAGCGCTCGGCGACGTCCTTATGCAGCTCTTGCAGGTAGGCCTCAAGGGGACTGGAGGGATCCGTATAGGTGCGCCCAAGAATGCGGATAAAGTACTCGCCACCGTGCTTGGGGTCACGGGAAAGTCCCAATGCCGGGGCGATGAAGGCCTCGATAAGGGATTCGAGCGGAATGATCTCTCCGTGACGCTGATGGAGTTGCTCCAGGCGGCGCAGACGCTCGGCATTCATCGGCTTGATCCGGCGTTCGAAAACGGCTTTTATCAGGCCGGCCTTGGAGCCGAAATAGTAATGCACAGAGGCGAGGTTGACCTCCGCGGCAGCGGTGATGGCGCGCAGCGAGGTACGCGCCGGGCCACGTTCGGCGAACAATTGTTCGGCCATGTCAAGAATACGTTCATTGGCGTTCATACTGATGACTATACCGCCCTTGAGCGGTGTCGTAAACCGCGGGTCAGGTGATTACGAAAAAAATGGCGATCCCTTGGCAAGCGCTTCCGGCAAGGCAGAACAGGTGCCATACGGCGTGATTAGCCGGAAACGATTTCCACATGTAAAACAGTGCGCCGATGGAATAGGCGAGCCCACCGACAACAACCAGGATCAGCGTCGGGAGTGGGAGCGAGATGATCAGCGGGTAGATGGCCACGAGTCCGCTCCAGCCCATGATCAGGTAAACCAGCATGGATAGGCGCCCGTAGCGGTTACCGAATACGAGCTTGAAGCCGACGCCGAGGGCGGCCGTGCCCCACAGGACCCCCATCAGGCTCCAACCCCAGCCTCCGCCCAATGCAACGAGAAGGAACGGGCCGTAGGTGCCGGCGATCAGGAGATAAATCGAGGCATGGTCGAGGCGCTGTAGCCAGCGTTTGATCGCAACCTGCCGGGTGGCATGGTAAACGGTGGAGGCCAGGTAGGTCGCGATCAGGGCGGCGCCGTAAAGGGAGACCGAGACGACGGCCAGCGCCGGGCCCTTAAGTGCGGCAAATACGATCAGGGTTGGCACCAGCGCCACGGCGAGCAGCAGCCCGAACAGGTGTGTCAGGCTATTCCAACGTTCTTCGGTCCGGGTTTCTCCCGAAATCGGGCAGTGTTCAGTGGGGGCGGGATTAGGCAAGGTCTAGCTCGATGGGGGGCGGGTATCTGACCATGACGTAACAGTTGATGCACCAACAGATTGTAATGGGTGAGGAGCAGGGCAAAGGGCTTTCATGCGCATGGTGGAAGACCTAGAGGGTGGCGGTTAGACGAGGTTGGCACCGGTGAACCTCGAATAAATACATAAAATTACCGTGGCAGTCACATTTTTTGACCTGAATTTCCGGGAAGATGAATTCGGCCCTATCCCGATTGCGACGCTGGGCCCGGCGTTTAGCTCATGTGTTGATGCGTTCGAGTAACGGGCTGGAGCGTGGAAAATGAGCCTTGAGAAATTCCATTTGATCGGCAAGAATTCGTTTCCCCTTCAGGTAAATATATTCGGCATAGCTTGGAGTAAATGGCACGGCGATCAATTGCAGGTTGGCCTGCTCCGGCGTTTGCCCGGCCTTGTGATTGTTGCACCGGTGACAGGCAGTGGCCAGATTGCGCCATTCATCGGCGCCGCCCTGGCTGACCGGGGTAATATGGTCTCGGGACAGATCCCGGGCCATAAAGGAGTGGCCGCAGTAAAGGCACAGATAGGCATCGCGCTTGAACAGGGCCGAGTTGGATACCGGGGGGACATAGTCGGAGGCCAGACGACTTGCGGCGATACTTTTGCCGTAGGTGGCAATGATGGAATGAACGGTCAGCTTCGAGCGTTTTCCGGTTGCGGCGTTGATGCCGCCATGTAACCGGTATAGGGTTTGTCCCAGGGTATAGGCAATAAGACCCAGGCTGTAAAGCCGTACAGCATCCTGGTAACCGACCCATTCGAGGGGAAGACCGGCCGTATCCGTGCGCAAAACCTGTTGTCCGAGTTCCATCTGCTTTCCTGCCTTTTAACCTCAATTTTCCCTTTAATTTATATCACTGTGCCGACCCTTTAGGACAATGTCAAGATGCCAGGAATGCATGCACTGAGGGGGAAAGATCGATCATAAGGGGGAAAACTTGCTAGGATAGTCCGTGCACAAGGGGAAAAAGGAGCCGGCATGGCAATGGTGTTGGCGCCGCGTGAGCGGCAGGCAGGTGAGCGCCGAGTGGCGCTGGTACCCGCTATGGTCAAGTCCTACCTCCAGGCGGGGTTGCAGGTGGTGGTTGAGACCGGTGCGGGAAAATTGGCTGGATTCACGGATGACGCCTATCGTGAAGCCGGGGCAAAAATAGCCCGCGATATGCCGTGGGAAGAGGCATCGTTGTGTCTCACCATACATGGTGTGGAGAGCGAATCGATTGCGGCCCTGTCTCCCGGTGCCGCGGTGGTTGGGTTGTTGGCCCCCGATAGTGACGCTTTTCCTCGGGACGCCTATGAGAAGGCCCAGGTGAGAGCCTTTGCCCTTGAGCGCCTGCCGCGTATCAGTCGGGCACAGTCGATGGATGCGCTTTCTTCCCAGGCGACGGCTGCGGGCTATCGGGCGGCATTGCTTGCCGCCGAGGCGTTGCCCCGGTTTTTGCCCATGCTGACTACCGCCGCGGGGACTATTCGCCCCGCCCGGGTGTTGGTGATCGGCACGGGTGTTGCCGGGCTACAGGCCATTGCCACCATCCGCCGCCTGGGCGCAGTGGTCGAGGCTTACGATGTGCGCACTGCGGCGAAGGAGCAGGTCGAGTCTTTGGGGGCACGGTTTATAGCCACTGGAGTCGGGGCCGAGGCCGAAGGAGGCTATGCGCGTGAGTTGACCGAGGAGGAAAAATCGCAGCAGGCGGAAATTCTCGCTCGGCATGTGGCTACGGCGAATGCGCTGATTACAACCGCGTCGGTTCCGGGCCGGCCCGCACCGCGAATCATATCCAAGGCAATGGTCGAGTCTATGGCGCCGGGAGCGGTTATCGTCGATCTGGGTGCATCGGGTGGTGGAAATTGTGAACTTACCAAGCCCGGAAAGACCACGGTTCATGCCGGCATTACCCTGGTTGGTCCGACCAATCCGGCCTCGGGAGTGGCGTATCACGCCAGCGAGATGTATGCCCGCAACGGCTATAATTTCGTTGCGCCTTGGTTCGGTAAAAATGGTGCATTGAATATTCCCGCCGGGGATGAAATTTATATTGCCAGCCTGGTAAGCGGCGCATTGCCGGACGCCGAAGCATCCGCGGGGGCACAGACCGAGGAGGAGGGATCGTCATGACTTATGGATTTGTTGCCTTTTATATCTTTATGTTGGCCGCGTTTACCGGCTATGAAGTTATTTCCCGGGTACCAAGCATTCTGCATACCCCGTTGATGTCGGGATCGAATTTTATTCATGGGGCGGTGCTGATCGGTGCCATCATTACGCTGGGAATGGCCGGGAGCAATCTGGGCCGGGCGATCGGGTTTATCGCCGTAGTGCTTGCCACGGCCAATGTGGTCGGTGGCTGGGTCAGCACCGAGCGCATGTTGGCCATGTTTCATTCCAGTCGCGATTCCGCCGGACGCGGAGGGCGCTGAACGATCTGAAGAGGGGAAGGTAGATGTCACTGGGTTACTGGCTGATACAGGTGGCCTATTTGGTCGCTTCGATTCTGTTTATCATTGGGCTGAAGCGGATGAGTTCGCCCAAGGGCGCCCGGCAGGGTTTCTATGCCGCCGGTGCCGGCATGTTGTTGGCGGTAGTCGTGACTTTTTTCCTGCCCGAGGTGGGGGGCGGGATCAATCTGGCACTTATTCTCATCGCCATCGCGTTCGGTGGGGTTATAGCCTGGGTTTCAGGGCGTCTGGTACCGATGACGGCGATGCCGCAGATGGTTGCGCTCTACAACGGCATGGGCGGTGGCGCGGCGGGTGCGATTGCGGCGCATGAGCTGATTCTCGGCACCCATGGCCCCAGCCAGACGGTACTCGCGGTAGTGGGTGCGTTAATCGGCGCAATATCATTTTCCGGCAGCCTGGTTGCATTCGCGAAACTCCAGGGCTGGTTTACGGCACTACGTTTTCCGGCTCAGAATATCGTTAATTTTCTTGCTCTGCTGGTGGTTTCGCTATTCGCCGCACTGGCCATTATCTATGGTGGTAGCGGTGTTTTGTTGGTGTTCTTCCTGTTGGTGCTGGCCCTTGGAGTGTTGGTTACGGTGCCGGTCGGTGGTGCCGACATGCCGGTAATGATTTCGCTTTACAATGCAATGACCGGACTCGCGGTGGCTTTTGAGGGGTATGTGCTCGGTAACCCGGCGATGATTATCGCCGGCATGATTGTCGGTGCCGCGGGATCTCTGCTGACATTCCTCATGGCACGGGCGATGAACCGCTCGCTCGGCAATATTCTGTTTTCAGGCTTCGGTGAGACCGCAATCGGGGGTGACATCGAGGGCAGTCTTAAGCCTATCAATGCCAATGACGCCGGGGCGATGCTGGCCTTTGCCCAGCGGGTTCTTATCGTGCCGGGATATGGCATGGCCGTCGCGCAAGCCCAGCACAAGCTCTGGGAGCTGGTCAAGCTTTTGCGCGAACACGGCGTGGATGTGCGTTTCGCCATTCACCCGGTTGCCGGGCGTATGCCCGGGCACATGAATGTGCTGCTCGCCGAGGCCGGGGTGCCCTACGATATTATTGGTGATCTCGATGAGATTAACGAAGAATTCAGTAATACCGATGTGGCCGTCGTTATCGGCGCTAATGATGTCGTCAATCCGGCGGCGCGAACCCAAAAGTCCAGCCCCATCTATGGCATGCCGATTCTTAATGCCGACAAGGCCGAAAACGTGATTGTCATGAAGCGCGGCAAGGGGCGGGGGTTCGCCGGAATCGAGAACGAATTGTTCTATCGTGACAATACCCGCATGCTCTACGGTGACGCCCAGCAAAGCGTGGCCGCATTGATCCAGGCGGTGAAGGCCATGTTGTAGGCGCCGCCGCAGAGGGCCCAATGAGTCGGGGCATTGCCAAGGTCGCGGTACCCGCTCCTTTTCCTGAAGCACTCGATTATTTATTCTCGTGCGGAGCCGGAAGTTCCGTCAAGCCGGCCGTAGGCGCACGGGTGCGGGTTCCACTTGGGAACCGCCGGGTGGTGGGCGTGGTTACCGGATACGCAGGCTCCAGCAATCTTGCGGATTCCCGGCTGCGGCGTATCGTTGAGGTGCTGGATGATTCACCGCTGATTCCCGAGAATTTGCTCGGATTTATCACCTGGGCGGCCCGGTATTATCGGTACCCACCGGGAGAGGCGCTGGCGGCGGTGTTGCCACCGGTTATGCGCCAGGGAAAGCCGAACCGGATTTCGCCGCCACGGTGGTATCGCCTTTGTAGTGAAAGTCGATTTTCGCCGCGAAGCCAGGGGCAGAACGCATTGATTGAACGGTTGCGGCGGGCCGGTAGCGCCGGGGTTCTGGTGGCGAGCCTGGAGCCGGCCGATCGGCGGCGGCTTCGGCGACTCGTAGCGCGCGGGGTGATCGAACCCGTGCCCTCCGGGGGGGTATCACGGACCACTGTCGCCGTCGAGTTCAACGAGGAACAGCGAAGCGCGGTAGGATCTCTGCGCAAGGCATTGTCGGGCTATGCTTCCATTTTGCTCGATGGGGTGACCGGGAGCGGTAAGACCGAGGTCTATATCGGGGCGATGCGCGAGGTTTTGCAATGCGGCAGGCAGGTACTGGTGCTGGTGCCGGAAATAGCCTTGACGCCCCAGTTGTTGTCGCGCCTGGAGGCGGGTCTCGGCCTGTCACTTGAGGCCTATCACTCGGGGTTGCCCGCCGGTGAACGACTGCGGGTATGGAAGGAAGCCGCTGCGGGAACGGCGCGCGTGGTGGTAGGGACCCGCTCGGCCGTGTTTTTGCCGCTGCTCCGGCCCGGCCTGTTCGTGGTGGACGAGGAGCATGATCTTTCCTTCAAACAGCAGGATGGATTTCGTTATCATGCCCGCGATCTTGCCGTGTACCGGGCCCGACTTGAGAACGTGCCCGTGGTCCTCGGCTCCGCCACCCCGTCGCTGGAAAGCCTGGCGAATGTCGCCCGCGGGCGATATCGGCGGCTGCACCTCGGTGCCCGGGCCACGGGGGCGCCGCCGCCCCGGCTCAGGGTGCTGGACCTGCGTCAGAAGCGACTCACTGCCGGGTTGTCCGGCGAATTGCTCCAAACGGCCCGGCAGCATTTGACTGCGGGGGGCCAGGTGCTATTTTTCCTCAATCGCCGCGGCTACGCACCGGTAATTCTGTGCCATGCTTGCGGCGCACCGATCGAGTGCCAATGGTGCACGGTCCGCTTGACCTGGCATCGGGAGCGAGCCCGGCTGGTGTGCCATCATTGCGGTGCCGAGCGCGCGGTACCCGAGGTTTGCCCGAGTTGCGGGGAACCCGAGCTGGTCCCGATAGGTAAGGGGACGGAGCAGCTCGAAGCCGTTCTTGCGGAGCAGTTTCCGGGTTTCGCTCTGGCGCGTATCGACCGGGACAGCACGCGCCGCCGGGGACGGTTGGCCGAACTACTCGAGATCGCGGCCAGTGGTCTCGCCCCCATTCTGGTTGGAACTCAGATGCTTGCCAAGGGGCATGATTTTGCGAACTTAACCCTGGTGGCCGTGGTGAATGCCGATCAGGGACTGTACGGGACCGATTTCCGTGCCACGGAACGCATGGCGCAGCTCATCGTCCAGGTGGCCGGTCGCGCCGGGCGCCGTACAGCCCCGGGAGAGGTGCTGATTCAGACCCGGTGGCCCGAACACCCCCTATTGCTGGAATTGTTTCGACGCGGCTACGCGGGATTTGCCGAAACGGCCCTGGGCGAGCGCAAGGCGGCCCGGCTCCCGCCGTATGGGGCGCAGATCCTGATTCGAGCCGATGCCAGCCGGGAAGAACCACCGCAGGAGTTTCTCCGGGCCGCGGCGGAGTTGTTGTCGAACCGGCCTGGAGTACGCTGTTTGGGACCGGCCTCGGCACCTATACTGCGTCGTGCCGGGCGATACCGGTATCAATTGTTGCTCGAATCACCGCGCCGAGCGGTTCTGCAGCGGGTTCTCGACCAGGCTTATGCTCGGATACTAGCTCTGCCCGAAGCGCGCCGCGTGCGGGTATCGCTTGATGTGGACCCCATGGAGATGAGCTGAGATGGGCGCACATGGAAAGTCCGCCTTGCCGGTTGTGGGCGGGGCGGATCGGGAAATACACAACCCCTTTCCCTCCACGGTCCGAGGTTCCAAAATCCTTACACTATTACGCTAATCCAAAATCAGCAGGCTTACATGACAGATCTAGTTGATGATCCCCGCAAACTCTATCGTCATTGCCACCGTGAAGCCTTGCGTTGGGGCGATATGGATGCATTCGGACATATCAACAATGTCCAGTTCTTCCGTTACCTCGAAAGCGCCCGGGTCGAATATGCCCTTGTGGCGTATTCAGATACGGTTCGTTCCGAAGGGGCGAACATCATCCTTGCCGATCTTTCCTGTGCGTTCCGGCGCCAGTTGCATTGGCCCGGTACGGTAGATGTTTATACTCGAACGGTTCGGGTTGGCCGGACCAGTCTCGGGCTCGAGCAGATCATCTGCCTGGCCGATACCAAGGAGGTGGTCGCCGAATCCAAGACCGTGTTGGTATGGTTCGATTTTGACACCCAGAAGCCGGCATCCGTGCCCGAACGTATCCGTGCCCGTCTGAGCGAATACGAGCGGATTCGTCCCGAAGGCTTGTAGCCCAACTACTTCCCATGTGGAGAACCCGGATTTTAGAGGCACCACGGTGCGGCAAATGGGCACTGATCAGATAGGGCCTGTCTGATCAGGGAATTATAATTGCACTTGGTAAGGATTATAGGGAGATCGATATGCCTGTTGTGACCCGTGATTGGCTCAATAAACTTCCCAAGGTGGAGCTGCATCTGCATTTGGAGGGGAGCCTGGAACCTGAGCTTATGTTTTCATTGGCGCGGAGAAATCACATTGAATTGCCTTTTGCAACTGTAGAACAGATACGCCGAGCCTACCGGTTCAGCAATCTCCAAGATTTCTTGGATATCTATTATCAAGGGGCCAACGTGCTTCAGGAAGAACAGGATTTTTATGACCTGACCTGGGCATATCTGGAAAAATGTCGGCAACAAAATGTGATTCATGTAGAGCCGTTCTTCGACCCCCAGACTCATACCGAGCGGGGAATCTCGCTGGCGACCGTTATCAATGGAATTTCCCGGGCCTTAACGGACGGTGAATCTCGGCTGGGAATAACCAGCAAGCTGATTATGTGTTTTCTGCGTCATCTCAGTGAGGCGTCCGCCTGCGACATCCTGGCGCAATCCAAGCCATTCCGGGATCGGATTATCGGGGTAGGATTGGACAGTTCCGAGCAAGGGAACCCCCCGGAAAAATTTAGCCGCGTGTTCGCCAAGGCTCGCGAGTTGGGTCTGCTGACGGTTGCCCATGCCGGCGAAGAAGGGCCGGCCGAGTATATCTGGACGGCTATTAATGATTTAAAAGTCTCTCGCATCGACCATGGCGTTCGTGCAATGGATGATCCCAAGTTGATGGCCTACCTGGTTGCGACCAGAATGCCCCTAACGGTCTGCCCGCTATCCAATATCAAATTACATGTGTTCGATGATATGTCACAGCATAATATTCTGGATATGTTGGCACAAGGGGTTTGCGTTACCGTAAATTCCGATGATCCGGCTTATTTCGGGGGATACATGACCGATAATTTTGTGGCATTGGCGCAGGCCTTTGACATGGGCAAAGACCAGGCCAGGCAATTGGTACGGAATAGTATTGAAGCGAGCTTTGCGGATGAATCGAGAAAACGAACCATGCGGGCCTTGCTGGTATAGTCTGGATTGAATGACGGCGTCTTAAATTCCCAACCTAAACTACTGTAAATTGAATCGCGGGCGGACACCGCCTTGGTTCGCGGGGTGGCGTTACCGAGGGGTGACCAGCCGTAACCGAGTTCCATCCACAGGGTGCCACGTGGTCCTCGACACCACAAAATACCACGGCGTCACTTCACCTCGGCTATGGCATCACAAAAACAGTAGGCGTAAATGCCGTTGGGATCCCGCAAGGTGAGAATCCGCTTGATTCCGGCTAGGGCCGGGCGAACCATCAAGCTTATCGATCCGATGTCACTGCCGCCGAACAGGTGCCCTAGCATGATCTGTGCCGTGGTGTTGCGCGACATCCCCACCAGGAATTTATCATATGGCTTCAGGCGCGGCGCCAGATAGGTAACTCCATAGCGTTGCAATTTGGCGAGCTTGGCCGCGGTGCGAACGGCCATACCCAGGCCGCCGATTTCGTCCACCAGGCCGATGCGCTTGGCGTCCACACCCGGCCATACCCGCCCCTGGGCGATGGCATCGATATGGCTCAGCGGCAAATTCCGGTACTTGGCCACCTTGCCGGTGAATTCGGCATAGCCGTGCTTGATGATGAGTTGGAAAACCTTGGCCGCATCCGGTGAGACTGCCCGTAGAGGATCGCCGAAGTCGGCCAGCGGGGAAGTTTCTACTCCGTCGCGGTGAATGCCGGCCCAGGCGAGGGTTTGCTGGAAAGTTGGGAACATGGCAAAGATACCGATCGAGCCGGTAATCGTTCCCGCCGAGGCGTAGATCCGGTTTGCCGCCATGGAAATCCAGTATCCTCCCGATGCAGCCAGTCCGGACATGGAAACCACCAGGGGCTTTCCCGTCCGCTTCAGGTTCAGCTCGGCATGCAAGATCTCGTCGGCCGCCAGTGCGCTGCCCCCCGGGCTGTCGACATCCAGCACCACGGCCTTGATCCGCTCATCCCGTGCGGCGCGGTCGATCAGCCGGGTCAGGGTGAGTGAGCCCACGGTACCCTGAGGTGCGGCCCCGGGTACGATATCGCCCTGGGCGACGATAATGGCCACCTGATTCCAGCTACGATTCGCCAGGCGCGCAGCGGGCTGGCGCGCCGCCAGATAGGCCGCCAGGCCAATCCGGTTATAGCCGTTGCGGGTGGCGGAATTCACACCGACCAGCTTGGTCAGTTGGGCCCGTATCTCCGGGACGGTCAGCACTCCGGTAATCAGGCCCGCCCGGCGGGCGGCCGCGGCGGCATTGCCGTTGGTTGCGGCCAGGGCAGCCGGCAGATGGTTGACGAAACCGGCCAAGTCCGCGGGCTGCAAGTGACGTGCCCGGGCAACCCGATCGAGGTAGTTCTTCCACAGGGCATCGAGAAGAACCGTATTTTCCCGCTTTGCCGCCGGTGACATGCCATTGCGAGTGAACGGCTCGACGAAGGATTTGTATTTGCCTACCCGAAACACGTGCCATTGCACCTTGAGCTTATCGAGGAGATTCTTGTAATAATTGCGATAGGCCGAAAGCCCTAACACCGCGACCAGGCCCTGCTGAGTGGTGAGATAGGTCTTGTTTGCCACGGCTGCGAGATAGTAGGCTCCTTGGCCGTAGTTGGCGGCATAGGCAATCACCGGCTTACCGCTCGACTCGAATTGCTTGAGCGCCCGGCTTACGCGGGCAAGTTGCGGCAGTTCGCCGCCCACAAAGTCATTCAGATTCAGCACGACCGCACGGATACGCGGGTCGGTGCGTGCGGTATCGAGTGCGTTGATCAGGTCGCGCACGCGAACCACCGGGAATGGTTGGCGCCCGAGCAGCCGTTGCTGGGCTCGGCGCAGACGATCCGGCACCTGTTCCACCAGCATGCCCCGGGGCTTGAGATATAACGCTGCAGTCGCGGGAAGGACGGGGGCCTTGGGTCGAAATACCACCACCAGAATCACGATGACGATGGCGATGAAAATGAGATCGATCACCACGCGCCGGGTGATATCGATACCCTTGAGCGTACCACCGATAAACCGCAGAAACCCCTTGCGTCGAGCCATGGATCTTTTGTCCAGGAGAACCTGGGCCATGATAGCAGGAGATGGGTGCCGTGCGGAAAGGCGGTTAGTCCGTGCGGGTGGCTTCGCCAGCCGCACCCAACCGGGTAGTGATCGCGTCAAGCCAGGCAAGATGCGCCGGCTTGAGCAGGCAACACCGCAGCACCGTTACCTCTTCGGCGTCCCAGGCGAGTCCCGGCCACCAGGCTGCGGCCAAGTCTCGCGGCAAGCGCAGCAGGGCCAAATGCAGATCCCTGGCGGCCGCCGCGGCAAGTATTGCACGGGCTCGCGCGGAAGCCGCGCTGGCGGTCGCCATTGAGGCACCAAACACGACGATATCCAAGGTCGGCGGCGCGAGCGCCACGAAATCCTCGCTCTCCCGTACCCAGTGATACAGCCCGGCCGCCGCCGCCAATCCTGCCCGTAGTCCCTGGGCGAATTCCCCTTCCGGTGTGAGCGGCAAGAGGCGCTGGGTCGCCCACAGGGCCACGGCGGCGGCACCCGGCCGGGAACACTCGAGGCTGATCTCGCCGAGATGCAGATCTTCGGAGCTGAAATAAGTATAGGGGGAATCGTGGCGATAAACTCGGCCCACGGTTGGGTCCCGAAACAACACGGCGCCACAGCCATAGGGTTGCAATCCATGCTTGTGCGGATCGATAGCCACCGAGTCGCAGTCCACGATGGCGGCGAAATCCTGCGCCAGGGTGGGATACTGTGTGGCCACCAGTTTGAAGTAGCCGCCGTAGGCGGCATCCCCATGCACCCATGCACCGACTTGTCGCGCCAAGGGGAGGATCTCGGCGAGCGGATCCACCGCGCCCTGAGCCGTCGTTCCCAGCGTGGCCACGACACAGGCGACATCTTCGTCAAGCTTACGCGCCAGGGCGGCAGGATCCATGCGCCCGTTCCGATCCACCTCGATCGGGAGGAAGTCCATTCCCAGCACGGCGCTCATCCGGGCGTGGGTGTAATGCGCCTCGCGCGAGGCCAGCACCCGCCGCCGCCCGCCGCCGAGTTCACGCGCCAGCCACAAGGCTTCGAGGTTGGCCAGGGTGCCGCCACCGGTCAAATGCCCAAGGTGGATTTTCCATCCCAGCATATGAGCCAGTGCGGCCACCGCCTCTTTTTCCATCTGCGAACTGGCCCGGCCGCCGTCGAGTGCATGGTTATTGGGACCTGAATCCGTGATTTAAACTACCATGAAAACGCATTATCAGCAGTAACTTATGGTGTTTTTTAGCTAAAATAGCGATTCCAAATAAGTCACCCATAGAGTGAGTTATGAGACACTTCATTATTGA